>CAXAFJ010000001.1:0-95574 GCA_963968025.1 uncultured Pseudomonadales bacterium
CGTCGCCGCCAATAACAACTTTGCCATTGCGACGCACTGAGAGAATGGTTGTTCCACGGTACTGTTCCACGAGCTTACTCCTTTTATTGATACCCATTGAAATGGGGTCAACAAAGAGAATATCAATGGCTCGAGGGGAAAAAGCTGATAAAAGTCTCTAGTGCTAGACTGGTTGCCCTAGAGGCAATTTAGCACTGGGGCTCTTTGGCTGGGTGTTCGACAGCATTTAAGACCCACTTGCAGGTTTAGATAAGTGCCTCGAGGCAGCCGGTTTTTTGCAGCAGTTCATTGGTGGCCTTATGGCTGTTGAGCGCGGCATATTTTTCCCGCAGCACTTGAAACGACTTGGCGTGGTATTTCTGCGGCTTTTGCGTCCAAGTCTGGCCATTGAGCGTCACCGAAAATTCGCCTTTGCCCTGAGTGATGGCGGTGGCATTGGCCTGAGTCCAGGGTAGAAACAGATCGCCAATCTGAGCTTTGATAAACGGCTTGAGGGTTGGCTTTAAGCTTTCCCAAGATTCAAACTCTCCGTCAATACGCGGCCATAACATGCGTTGAATCCAAGCCAATAGATTGGGCATCTTGGCTTCGATCAGGGCGCAGTTGGTGGGATCGGTCCAGACATTGTAGAGCTGTCCGCAAAGGCTAAAGTCACCGAAGGAGGGGCGTCCGCCCAGTAGATAGGGGCGTGATTCTAGATGAACTTCAAGCTGTTCCAGTGCCAGGTGCAAAGAGGCTTCGATCTGCGGTGCGGTCTCTGGGTTGGAGCCGACAAACCACAGTCGCCCTGTCATGCGCTGACGCACCTGTTCGGTTAGTTCATCTAGTTGTTCGCTGTTGGCGTCCGGCTGAGTCAGCTGGGCAATGCGGCGGGCCGAGGCGAGCTGATCAATATCCCGGGCCCAGCGGTAATGGAACATCCATTTGTTACCCCATTCATCACCAAACTCTTCCAGTAGTGTGGAGATAAAGTTAACGGTTGTATCCTCGGGATAGATACTGTCGTGGGGATGTAGCGCTTCGAGCTGCTCAATCACCAGAGTTGAATCCTGAGATCCCTGAAGCTGTGGACTGACCACCAGAGGAATAATCGCCAGCTTGGCGAATTTGTCAAACTCGTCCATGGTTCCGGCGCTGCGGATAATCCACTGGTGGGGAATCTGTTTAAAGCGAAAGTAGGAGCGCACCTTAACCGAATAGGGTGAGGGTTCGGCGCCATAAATACGGTATTTATGGTGTGAAAAATCAGCTGAAATATCGGTCATAGGTTTGCTCCTCTCACAGCCCAGCTTAGTTAAGACTGGCTTTAATAATATCGGCGTGGGTCTGACGCAGCATCATTTTATTAACCCCATAGACTGCAGGCAGGGTAGCTAACTGAGTGGCATGTTCAATGGCTCGGGGCAGTACTTCTTCGGCACTGACCAGTTCATCAAAGAAGCCGGCTTCGAGAGCGCTTTCTGGGCTGAACATATGGGATTGGATGGCACACATGGTTTGGAAGCGCGGTGACAGTCGCGACTTAACCAGCTCGATACCAAAGGCCGGCAAGACCATATCAATCGCTGTTTCATTGAGGGCAATTTTGAAGTCGCCATGGACACCAATGCGGGTGTCTGAGGCCAACAGCATCATGCCACCAGCTGCAATAGCATGGCCGGTACAGGCGGTAACTACTGGCTGGGGATGGCTAAATATCCTTAACAGCAAGGCTGCGCCTTTATTCACTAGAGCGGGTAACAGCGGGTCGTCGGCTGATTGAGCAGCGGTTTCAGCGCTAACTTCTTTGAGGTT
The DNA here is from genome assembly GCA_963968025.1 of uncultured Pseudomonadales bacterium. GTDB lineage: Bacteria > Pseudomonadota > Gammaproteobacteria > Pseudomonadales > Porticoccaceae > HTCC2207. Next base: position 1,795 of record CAXAFJ010000001.1, read on the forward strand.
AAAGCCGGCTGAAAGCAGACCTGGACGACCGTGAATAACTACTGCAGAGGCCTCTTTCTCGGCGCGATCCAGAAGTTCGTTAAGTCGGTCGACAGTGGCATGACTCAAGGAGTTCACTTTGCCATCGTCCCAGCTAAGAATAGCTACGTCGCCTTCCTGGGTATATTCAATCATTGCTTGCCTCTCTGTAGTGTTTGTTTTATTTGGGTTATTAGCTTTACAGCATCCTAGGGTAGCGGTTAATTCTTTGACAGGATTAAATCTGACCGCACAGCCACAGAGGCGTTAATTAGTTTGCTGTAATGGCGGTGGCAATAAAAGTGGCAGCGGCCGGTAGCCGTTGCGGCGCACCGATCGCTCTACCTGGCCGGGTAAAAAATTAAATAGCGGTATGCAGCGTAGTCCGGCTATTTTAAGGCCGTGAGATGTCCAGTTGTTACAGGTGTTGATGCACATATAGACGCCACGGGACTGGAAAAAAATTTCACCATTGTCTCTGGCGCGCACCTTGATTAGCTGCTGGGATTTATCAATTTTAAAGTGTCGAGAAATAAAGGCCACCACGGCCTCTATCACGCCGAGATTAGTGTCGATACTGTAGGTACGACTGGTCGGACTGCAGTGCTGATTGATGTCAGTAATACCGAGCACGGCGATGGTGGCTCGAGTGGGTAATAGCAGTGCGCGCAAACCGAGCATAAGGGATTGCTGAGCTGAGCCGTAATAGAGGTAGTCGCCCCAACCAATACGCGCCCACTCTGTATCGCGCAGCTGTTCGTCGAGCTCAGGCAAGACTCTAAGCAGGGCCGCACTGGGCACGACCAGGTGGGTATGGATGCCGTCGCGGAAAAAGTAGAGTTGTGAATTTGGCATAATCTGTATCTGTATCTGTAATAATCTGTATCTGTAATAGTCTGTATCTGTAACAGCAGTCTTATTATGATTTTATAGCGTAGTCTTGGCCTAGCAGGCTCAGGTTACCGGTTTTCTCTGCGCACGGGAAATAGTTGTTCTACACTCCTAAGCCGTGGCGGCCTTTAGCACTTCAGGGTACTATCGAAAATTGACGGATAATTCTATATTCTGTGCCCCGATAAATATGGCGCTTATCAATAGCGCATCAGCGAAACTCAAGGAGAGATGGAATTGCAATTACAAGACAGCAGCTTGCTGAAAACTCAGGCCCATATTAATGGCCAGTGGTTGGATGCCGATAGTGGTGAAACCTTAGCCGTAACCAATCCGGCCAGTGGCGAGACCATCGCCGATGTGGCCAAGTGTGGCACCGCTGAAACCCGGCGCATGATTGAAGCCGCCGCTGTGGCGCAAAAGCAGTGGGCCAAGTCCACAATCAAAGAGCGTGCTGCCGTACTGCGCCGCTGGTTTGATCTGGTGATGGAGAACCAGGAAGATCTGGCGCAAATACTCACCGCTGAGCAGGGCAAGCCCCTAGCTGAAGCCCGTGGTGAAGTGGCCTATGGTGCTAACTATATAGAGTGGTTCTCTGAAGAGTCGAAGCGTGTCTATGGCGATACCATTCCTCAGCCTTCAAATGACAAACGTATTGTAGTGATCAAGCAGCCGGTAGGTGTGGTCGCCTGTATTACACCCTGGAATTTCCCCAATGCCATGCTCACTCGAAAAATTGCCCCGGCCATTGCCGCGGGCTGCGCAGTGGTCTGTAAACCCGCTAACGCCACGCCGCTGTCGGCCCTGGCGCTAATGGAGCTTGCTGTTCGTGCCGGTTTCCCTCCAGGCTTGATGAATATAGTCACTGGTCGTACGGCTCAGATCGGCGCCGAGTTAACCGGCAATCCCATCGTACGCAAAGTGACTTTTACCGGTTCTACGCCAGTGGGCAAGCAGTTGATGGCGGAATGTGCCCAGACTGTAAAGCGCACGTCCATGGAGCTGGGTGGCAATGCACCGTTTATTGTTTTTGATGACGCCGATATTGATGCGGCGGTGCAGGGCACCCTGGTATCAAAGTACCGCAATGCCGGACAGACCTGTGTCTGTTCCAATCGGATTATTGTGCAAGCTGGAATCTACGATGAATTTGTCAGCAAGCTGATTGCCGCGACTGAGACCCTAGTAATCGGTAGTGGCACGGAGGAGGGCGTAACTGTTGGTCCTCTAATTGACGAAAAAGCCGCTAATAATGTCTGTGACTTTATTGATGATGCCGTGGCCAAGGGCGCTAAAGTTGTGCTGGGTGGAGGTCGCAGCGATCTCGGTGGTTGTTTTGTCTTGCCGACTATCCTTACAGATGTCAGCCGGGATATGAGAGTGTTCTCCGAGGAAATTTTTGGTCCTGTGGCGCCGGTATTTAAGTTTGAAACTGAAGCCGACGTAGTGGAGATGGCCAATGACACTGAGTTTGGTTTGGCCGCCTATTTCTATTCTAGGGATATAGGCCGCGTCTGGCGTGTTGCGGAGGAACTTGAGTACGGCATAGTCGGCGTCAATGAGGGAGTGGTCTCCAATGAGATGGCACCCTTTGGCGGCGTTAAAGAATCTGGTAGTGGCCGCGAGGGATCCAAGTACGGTATGGATGACTACATGGTTATGAAATATATCTGTATGGGCGGCATCGACAAGTAATGCTGCGGCAAAGAGTGGCTTAAAATGGCCCTCTAAAAGAGCCGTCTGCTGTTTTACCCTTGCTCTAAGCCCCACAGCTGCCGCTTAAAATTGCCGGCGGCTGCGGGGCCTTCCGTCAATCTAAATCTATCTGCGGCCTATCTGATAATACCCAGCAGTCTCCGCGTGCGTATTCTTGCTGTATGCGGGTATACTCTCGCCAACTTTAATTCCAATTCCAATTTCAATTCCAACCCCAATTCCAACCCCAACCCCAATCTCAGTCCTTAGGAATAATAAAAATGATAAAGTCCTTCGAAAATAAAACCGTGATTATTACCGGCGCATCTGCCGGTGTTGGCGCTGCCTGTGCGCGTCTATTTGCTGGCCACAAGGCTAAGCTTGTTCTGGTGGCCCGCGGTGAAGCCGCCCTCAATACTATTGCTGAGGAGCTGCGCTCTCAGTGCGAAGTGCTGACAGTGGTCATGAATGTGGCGAGCAATGAAGACTGTTTAGCCCTGCTGGAAAAAGCCGAAGCCGCCTTTGGTGCTGTCCATGTGATTATCAATAACGCGGGTATGCATGCGCGAGGCGATCTTAAAACGATTTCGCCAATGGATGTTGCCGCCATGGTGGATATTAATATGCGCGCTCCCTTACTGCTGTCCTGTGCGGCGATTCCCTACCTTCAGCGTGCCGGCGAAGGCGCGATTGTGAATGTTGGCTCACTGGCTGGCCGCGCGCCACTTCAGGGTGCCGCAACCTACAGTGCCACTAAGGCCGGTTTGCGTGCCTTTAGCTATGCTCTGGCGGATGAGCTCCGGGAAAGTGGTATCAGTGTGGGCTCAGTATCACCGGGACCGATTGATACCGGATTTATTATGGATGAGATCGATGCGGTGGAAGATATTGTTTTCTCTCAGCCCATGAGCACTGCCGAGCAGGTTGCCGAGGGTATTTTGGCGGTGGCTTGCGGTGACGAGATCGAGGTGGTTTTGCCTGCAGCAAGCGCCAAGCTCACTCACATAAGCTATCTGTTTCCGAAATTGCGCCGCCGACTGCGTCCTAAGCTCTATGAGCAGGGTCGTAAAAATAAAGATAAGTATCGCAATCGCCAAGCTGTTAAGTAGAGCTAGCCAAGTAGAGGCAGTAAAGAGCTAATGAAGAGCTAATCAAGAACTAATCAAGAGACATTATGAAGCTTAACTATTCTATTCAGTCCGGCGATTCCCTATCCGATCAGCAAGACAACCGTCCAGCGGTTATTCTGATTCACGGTATGTTTGGCTCCCAGAGTAATCTGGGGGTGCTGGCACGCTCCTTGGTAGCAGATCATCAGGTGATCACTGTGGATCTGCGCAATCACGGTGACTCGCCCCATGAGCAGCTGATGGATCTGCCCTCTATGGCGGCTGACATTGTTGAGTTGCTTCACGATCTTAAGCTTGCCAGTGCCACCTTGATTGGCCATTCTCTGGGTGGCAAAGTCGCCATGCAGGTTGCGCTGAATAACCCTGGACGAGTGCGTGATTTGGTGGTGATTGATATAGCGCCGGTGACCTATGCTGCGCGTCAAGATGCTGCTCTGGATGCTCTCAATCTGCTGGCGGGTACTGTTATAACCAGTCGCCGGGATGCCGATGCGTTGATCAGTGATCTTATTGCTGAGACCTGGGTACGGTCATTTTTGCTAAAAAACCTTGCCCGTACTCCCGAGGGTGAGTTTAGAGTGAAGTTGAATCTGGCGTCGGTTAATCAAAACTATACCAGCACTTTAGTCTCTGCGCCGACGGGGCAGGCCTACGGTGGTCCAACATTGTTTTTGAAAGGTGAGCTCTCAGCCTATATTCAGGAAAAGCACCGGCCGATAATTCAGCAGCTGTTCCCCGATTCTCGGTTAGAGGTGGTTGCGGATTCCGGCCATTGGTTGCACGCAGAGAAGGCGGAAAGGGTAAACGCTCTGATTAGGGCCTTTATTGAGACAAAAACGCCGACAAAACCATAACCAATTACTGTCAGACATAGTAGAATTACGCCTGCCATTTTTTGCCCCGTGCTCTCACCGGTATTGGGGCTCACATTTTATGCCACAGGAAACCACTGATGTTTGAAAGTTTAAAGCCCGTAGCTGCTGATCCGATTCTAGGATTGATGGCGGCTTTTCGAGAAGACTCGCGAGAGACTAAAATCGATTTAGGCGTTGGCGTCTATATGAATGATCGCGGGCATACCCCGATTATGGGCTCGGTAAAACGTGCCGAAGCCAAGCTGGCTGAGCTTGAGAAAACCAAATCTTACCAAGGCATTGCCGGCGACGCGGAGTACAACAGCAGAATGTTGCAGCTGATGTTTGGTTCAGATCACGCTGTTCTATCCTCAGGGCGAGTTAAAAGCTTGCAGGCCCCAGGCGGTTCTGGTGCTTTGAGAGTGGGTGCCGAAGTCATTCGCCGCGCTCGCCCCGAGGCTAAATTATGGGTTGGCACACCCACCTGGCCCAACCATATCCCACTGCTCGGCAGTGCGGGTTTTGAGATTGCAGAATATCCCTATTACGATACAGAGACTCGCGAGGTCAATATTGACCTGATGCTTGAGACCCTGCGCCAGGTTCCCGCTGGTGATGTGGTGCTGCTCCACGGCTGCTGCCACAATCCCACCGGTGCTGACTTGACCAACGAGCAATGGGACCAGATTACCGACATAGCGCTAGAGCGTGGCTTTGTGCCCTTTATTGATACCGCCTATCAGGGCCTTGGCGATGGCCTCGACGAAGATGCCTATGGCATGCGTCTGATGGCTGAGAAGTTGCCGGAGTTGGTGGTGGCCTCAAGCTGCTCAAAGAACTTTGGTCTCTATCGCGAGCGTACCGGATCCATTACTTTTATTACCCAAACTCCTGAGCAGGCGGTCATTGTCGGCGGTCAGGCCATGGCCGTTGCCCGTCAGATGTACTCCATGCCACCGGCTCACGGTGCTCTGTTAGTCTCGTTGATTCTGGGCGATGAAGAGCTGTGTAAAGATTGGAAAGCTGAGCTGGAAGAGGTTCGTCTGCGGATCAAATCTATGCGCACATTGCTGGCTGACAGCATTCAGGACAATGCCGCGGGAATGGACTTCAGTCATATCAAACGCCAGAACGGCATGTTCTCATTCTTGGGTATTGCGCCACAGCATTTGGTCCGTCTGAGAGAAGAGTTTGGTATCTATATTGTCTCGTCAACGCGGATTAACTTGGCGGGAATTAACACGAGCAATATTGCTTATCTGGCTGAGTCGATTCGCACCGTACTCAAATAGAGATACTGTTATCTCTGAAGTTGCTGCAGCACCGAGTCTAGGCTCTGCTGCAGTGACTGCTGATCGCAGTCAATTCTGATATCCCCATACTTTTTATACAGCGCACAGCGTTCATAGAACAGTGATTCAAGGCTCTGGTTGGGTTGTCGGGCAATGCCCCGGGCGTCGAAGTTGCCGATGCGCTTGCGCAACTGCTCTAGTGGCACATCGAGAAATACAACGCTGGCGGTTTGCTTTAAGCGCGCCATGCCCGCCGCTGAATAAACCGCGCTGCCGCCAGTGGCCACAACCTTTCCTGCAATATCTTCGCTTAATAGAACCTGTTCTTCGATCTCGCGTAGATGAAGATAATCGTTCTCGTCGAGAATTTCCTGCAGAGTGCAACCTTCGCGCACCTGAATGGCGATATCGGTGTCGACAAAATCCAGGCCCAGCTCTTTGGCTAGGAGTATGCCGAGGGTGCTTTTTCCGGCGCCGGGCATCCCGATAAGAACGATGCTGTTGTGGTTGTTTGGCATATTTTTTTTATGTCGTTGGTTATGTTGTGTTGGTTGTGTTGGATTGTGTCGGGTTGGATTGCGTCGTGTTAGATTGTGCTGTGTTTGTAGTTTGAGATCCCTCGTCGCTGCGCTCTGTCGGGATGACAGGGTTAGGGTGTCGCAAATCCCAACTCATTTTTTACGCCGCTTGCGAGCCAAATGATCAAACAGCGCAATATACTGCCCAGTCAGCTTATGAGAGGGTGCGTAATAAATCAGCGGCACGCACTCATTGTGTGACTCTTTCATCTTCACCGACTGATTAAGATAGGTCGGGATCACCGGCAGCTTCTCTTTCTTCATTTCCGTGATCAATCTTGTCGGCAACGACGCCGTGGGCTGGAACTGATTCACCACAATACCGCCAACACTGAGGCCCTCATTATGATCCTCACGAATCTCATAGATCACATCGAGAATCGAGTAGAGCGCCTGCCTAGAAAAAGCATCGCAGTCAAAGGGAATTAGCACAGAGTCCCCGGCTATTAGGGCCGAGCGAGTATAAAAATTCAGCGCCGGCGCTGTGTCTATATAGATTTCGTCAAACTCACTGTCGAGCTTATTTAACAGATCGCGCAGCTTGTAGATCTTCTGCCGTGACTCAAGTTTGTGCTCAAGAGCCAGCAGATTGACGCTGGAGGGCAGTACAAATAGGTTTTCATAGGGCGTTGCATGGACATAGTCGAGTGGTTCATTGAGCTTCGATGAGAACTCCAGGGTGCCATCAAAATAGTCGGCTACGGTGTTCTTTTCAGGGCTGTCACCGAGCAGGTAATGGGTAGAATTACACTGTGAGTCCAGGTCTACAACCAGAGTGCGTTTGCCCCTCGAGGCGCTAATGGCTGCCAGATTACAGGTGATACTCGATTTGCCGACTCCGCCTTTCTCATTGAAAATAACTCTGCGCATTTACTTCACTCCATTGTTTTACAACTTGGTCTGATTCTACCCAATCTCTGCGCTAAAGCGTTAGTGCTGAGCGGGCGAAATGAGTGATTAATTAACTACTGGGGTAGAGCGGCTTTAGCTCAACGTTGGCTGATGTTTGATTCTTGCTCTTCGGCACGATCGCATTGCGCACTAAACTGACCAGTAACTTCAGGTCCGGTTGTTGCTCTGTGTTGTTGTACAAGGCCTGATCAAGCAGATCAAACTGCTGCTGTAACTGGACATCGTCGAGAAGTGATGCGATCTCAGCCAGGGTTTTAATCTTCTGTTGGGGGAAAATACAGCGACCCCAGGCGAGCAGACTATCACGCAGTGGGGCCAGATCAGATTTCCAGGCAGCCCGTTCAATATTGGTGAGCAGCTGTTTTAACTCGAGACGGGCGCTGTTCAGACCGGACAAATCTGTGCGTGGCGCTGGAGTAGATGATCGGCGCAGCCAGACAATTGACAACAACGCCGCGAGTAGTAGATTGCTGATCAGGGATATCTGCAATAACCGCGACGAACGAAGCTCTTCAATCAAGGACTTTGGCGCCACTGGAACAGTCTCTTGAGACAGTCTATTTACCTGAGCCGCAGTGGCTAGTGCGCTGCTATAGGGATTGATTTTACTCACCTCGGCAGCAGCCACCTGCAGGGTCACTGGATCGAGCTTGGCGGTCTGCATGCGCTGTTTGCGGCTGTTCCACCAGCGCACAGTGACTGCTGGTAGAGTGATCTCTCCCGGGCGATTGGGTACTAGGGCAAAGGATTCACGGCGAATACCGGTTACCCCTGAGGCATCGGCGTTGTCGTCGAGTTGGGGCTGGTCGGGATAGATTTTATAGTCGTCACTTTCGCTAAATGACAGTGGCATAATCTGTGCGCCGGTTAAGCCCTTGGCGGTGATGCTAATAGTGCGAGTTAGCGGCTCGCCAACTTTGAGCTGGTCCAGTGGGCTGCTCCACTGCTGATTTAAGCTGATACTGCTGGCTGGCATCCAGTTGTCCAGATCAATATTGGCAGGTCTTGCCATAACATCGATGGTTTTGGCATCGGTGCTGCGAACAATGCGATTGCCTCTGTTGCTAAATCCACCGTAGCGACTATTGCTCGTTTCATAGGCAAAAAAGCGCAGCGCCGGAATTTGCAGTTTGCCGCTGGCCTGAGGGAAGAGGGCGTAGATGATTTCAACTACCTGATAGTTTTTGCCACCAATATTCTTCTGGAATTGAGTCTCGGAGACCTTCTGCACAACCGCATCATCAACCTGTAGCGGGTCGAGTCCCAGGTCGCTAAGTCGCACCGAGGTATAGAGTCTGTGTGTGAGCAGCAGCTGCTCCTGAGTATAGAGCTCAGATTTATCCACGAGGGTTTCGGTATACACCGGCTGCCCGGCTGCCGAGGCGGCGGTGGCTTTGCGCACGGTGATTTCAATGGCGTTACTGATATCTTTTTTATACTTGATCGAGGGCACTAATAAGCGGCCAGTGCGCTTGGGGGCGAGCAGTAAATTCCAGTCGGTATAGGACTGGGTCTGGCCATTGACCCGGGAATACTGCTGTTGGCGACTGGTGGAGAGGATCTCGAAATCGCTCTCGATCACGGTGAAGTCCGGCTCGCCGATTAAGGCCTGGGAGTCTAGGCGCACTAATAGCTGCAATGTTTCATTGCTGTCGATAATGGTGCGGTCGGCGGTGGCCGTCAGGGTTGCCCAACTGTGGCTACAGGCCAGTGCGAAAGTGGCCGCAAGGGTGATGAAGTAGAGGCGTTTAAGCAGGGTTTTTGTCATATTAATCATTACTACCAGCGCTCTTGCTGTTCGTTATTGGGAGGTACTGGGCGACGTCGCTCAAGAGCGCGCTGCCGAGATTGATAGCGGAATTTTTCCCGCAATAAGCCACCTGGATCATCGGGAACACGGCGCAGCCACTGCTCCAACTCTTGCTGAGCCTGCTTTTCGGCGTCGCTTTCTTCTGTAGAGGGCTCTTTATTAGAGAGCTCTTCATTAGAGGACTCTTCAGTAGACTCAGCCGCATTCTGCTCTTGTTCCTGTGCCTCTTGTTCCTTGCGCTGCTCTTCTTGCTCGCGCTGCCGCTCTTCTTCGGACTTCTGCTCTTCAGACTCTTCTGGTTCGCCTTGTTTCGATTCGGGTTGTTGATCGGCCGAATCCTGCTGATCAGACTGCTGTTGATCCTGTGGCGCTGAATCCGAATCTTGTGATTGAGAGCCCTGATCCTGTGACTCTGATTTTTCAGATTCCGAATTCTCGGAATTCTCGGAATTCTCAGAGTCCTGCTGTTCTTGTTGCTCCTGCTGTTGCTTGAGCTGCTCAAGCAATTCTTTATTAGCCTGCGCATCCTCCATCTTAGGATCCAGTGCCAGAGACTGATTATAGGCTTCGATCGCCCCATCGAGATCTCCCGAATGGGCCAGGGCATTGCCGCGATTATAGTGGCTGTCGACAGTGTCGATATCCAGATAGTCAGCTATTGCGGACTCATAGTCTCCTGCTTTATAGGCGGCACTGCCACGCCATTGGCGATCTTTAAACAGTGTCTGTGCGGTTGCTGCATCACCGTTGATCAGGGCGTCACTGGCCTGCTGGTCAGCGGTCTTCCATAGATCCTGCCAGCTAAGGGCCGAGGCGGGGTCGGAAAACACCATTGGCAGCAATAGAATCACGGCAATATTACCTTTGCGGAAACTGAGAAGAATGATCGGCAGCAATAAAAACGCCAGCCAAAAACCCTGATCGTCCCAGAGGTCAAAGGCGCGTTCTAACTCTTTGGTGGCATCCGGAAATAACGCTTCAGTGCTGGCCAATAGGGCTTCAACATCCGAATCATCGCCACTCATGCCTGCATAGATACCGCCATTATTTTGCGCCAGTATTTGCAGCGACGCGGGGGATAATTTGGCAATAATAATGGCGCCATTGCGATCTTTGGCAAAGCCACTGGCACCGTTGGGAATCGGTGCCCCCTGTTCAGTGCCCACACCCAATATAGAGAGTCTGAATTTACCGGCATTGGAGATCATCGATTGAATACTATCAAAGGCCGAGGGTGATACCCCATCGGTAATCAACAGCAGGTCACCTTGCTGGTAGCCACCATTAACCGCCAGTTCCAGAGCTGTTTCGATGGCTTCTTCAGTATTGCTGCCGTACTCCGGCAGCAGCGCCGGTTGCAGCACTGGCACCAGGCTGATGATGGTATTGCTGTCCTCGGTTAGCGGCGTCAGTGTATAAGCCGCACCGCCGTAGACCACCAGTGCGCTAAAGCCTTCACTGCGACTCTTGAGAATATCAATTAATTTAAAGCGCGCCCGTTCCAAACGGCTTGGTTTGATATCTTCGGCAAGCATCGACGGCGATAGATCCATAATCAAAATCAGTGCTGCATCTTTTTTATGTACCGGCTGCGGCAGTTGCTGCCAACTTGGACCGGCTAGGGCCAAACAGGTAATAATCCAGGCCAGTAGTACCCACAGCATGCCCCGTTGTTTTTTACTGGTGTCGCCCTGCATTAAATAGGGCAGCAGGGCCGGATTGATGATTTTTTCCCAGTTGCCGGCGCTGCGTTTGCGCCACTGGGCTAGGGCTACTGCAATCAGTGCTGGAATTAGACCCAACAGTGCCAGTGGCCGCAGCAGGTGCAGTTGACTGAAGTCGCTATTTAAAAACTCAAGCATTGGGCTTCCTATTTTGCTCCCTATCGTGTTCCCTATTGTGCTTCCTCGGGCTACCTATAAGACCGATCAGCAAGCTGAGAATAAAAGCCAATGCCAGGGGCCAGTGATAGAGGGCGGCAATCGGTCGAATCATCTCGGCGTCTTGTTCAATGGGTTCGAGGCGGTTGAGCTCGTCATAAATAGCCACCAACTCTTCAGGGTTGCGTGCACGAAAATACAGCCCGCCGGTGGCATCGGCAATGGCACTCAAGGTCCTCTCATCGAGATCCGCTGAGGGATTGGTGACCCGTTTGCCAAACAGTCCCCAGGCCTCTTGGGTTTCGGCGCCGACACCGATGGTATAAATTTTCACCTTGGCGCGACTGGCCAGTTCGGCGGCTTTTAAGGGTTCTAGTTCGCCAGCATTGTTGGCGCCATCCGTGAGTAAGATTACTACACGGTGATTCTCCGGACGCTGTTGCAGGCGTTTTACCGAGAGCCCAATAGCATCGCCAATGGCGGTGCCATTACCGGCAAAACCCAGCTGTGCCTCGTAGAGTAAAGTCTGCATGGTTTTGCGATCAAAGGTCAGGGGTGTCTGCAGATAGGCCTTTTCGCCAAATAGGATCAGGCCCAGACGATCGCCCTCGCGCTCGGCGACAAATTTGCCTACCACCGCTTTCACTGCCATCAGCCGATTGACTGTGCGACCGCCCAGTTGCATATCTTCGCGGTCCATACTGCCAGAGATATCCACCGCCAATAAAATATCTCGGCCGCTGGTGGGCAGGGATATCGGATCACCAATCCATACCGGGCGGGCGATGGCCAGTAAGGCGCAGAGCCAGATAATCGCTAGCATCAATAACAGTAATGACTTGCGCCAGGTTACTGTGGTCCCAGAACTGTTGGTGCCCGCTGCGTTGGCCAGTAGCGGCGCGCGCAGAGCACGCATGCGCACCTCGGCGGGCTTGCGCAACCAGCGATAGAGCAGCGGCAGCGGTGCTAGTGCTAGGGCCCAGGGCCAGATCAGTTCTAACATGGGTCGCCCAACTCGAGCTTATCGTCGGTTGTATGGTCTTTGATCCATGTGCTGGCATCTTCAAATAAGCTTTCAAGATTCGCACTCTGCTCGCCGGTTTGTTGAGCGTAGAGCAGGCTTTGCAGTTCGAGCTTCGACTGGCCAAACACTGCTTTTTCACAGCTAAAGCGCAAAAAATCGACAAAGGGCTCGATGGCCAAGCTGCTTGGTTGGCGATTGGGGTAGGCGCAGTTGGCCGTCTGCTTTAATACTACAAACAGCGCCCGCAGCTGTTCTTGGGCATCCGTACCGGTCTGTAACTGCTGCAGTTGCACCAGTGCCTGACGGCGATAGTGCTTGGCCTGGTAACGGCGATAAAGAGACCTTAGCAACCAGGCGAGTAGAGCACAGCTGGCTAGGGCCAAAATCCACCAGCCTGGTGCTGGCGGCCACCAAGATATCGCCTCTGGCAGATGTATATCCCGCAGTTGATCCAGTGGGTTGGGCGGCGGTGCTTGAAGGTTAGAATTGTTGGCCATTAGCGGCGTCGCCCTTTGCGGCGTTTGCCATAGGCTTGCGCTAGCACCGACATAACCGACTCAGCACTGTTAAACGGTAACAGCCCAGCAGAGAGCTGTTGACTAACCCGCTTAAGTTTTTGGCTGCGATCGATAAAGGCCTGTTCAAATGCACTGCGCAGTTTATTGTCGCCGGTATTCAGTAGTGTTTGCTGCTCGCCGTCGCTCACTGCGTAGAGCGCCGCTGGGGGCAGTTCAGTTTCAATGGCATCGAAGACATGGCAGAAGTTGAGATTGCTGTGGCGAGCTAATTCAAACAGCTGGCGCTCGCAGGCATCATCAAAATCATGGAAGTCACTGACAATAAAAACCGTGGTGCCGGGCAGGGCAAAGCGCCGCGCCTCTTCAAGAATATCGGCGAGACTAAAGTGGTCTGGTGCCGGTTCAAGCAGCTGCATACTAAAGTCCTGCAGCTGATGGATATATTGCAGCACCGCATGGTGGCTGCGCCGTGATTTCACCTCGGCCTGCTGCTGGGCACCAAATACCAGACCGCCGACCCTGTCGTTGGCGCTGAGTCCGGCCCAGGCTAGAGCGGCTGAAATTTCACAGGCGACCACAGATTTTAAACGCTGGCTGCCAAAGAACATCGGTCCGCGCAGATCGCAGACTACCAGTACAGGTCGCTCACGCTCTTCACGAAAAATCTTAGTGTGGGGAACTTGGGTCTTGGCGGTTACTCGCCAGTCGATGGTGCGCACATCGTCGCCGGGCTGATAGATACGCACTTCATCGAAGTCCATACCGCGGCCACGAAAGCTTGAACGGTGTCCGCCGGCCATCATCTGGCGCGCCTGAACCTGAGGAAAACCGGTTAGTTCACGGGCAGCGTAACGCAGGCGCACCATCTCACTGAGGCTGGCGATGGCGGGATGATTATCCTGTTCTGGGGGTTGATTCATTAGGCTGAGGCAACAGATTCCAGTAGTGTATCGATCACTTGATTGGCGGTAACGCCGCTGGCCTCGGCTTCAAAACTGAGGATCAATCGGTGACGCAAGACATCGTGGGCTACGGCGCGAATATCATCTGGGGTGACAAAGTCGCGGCCCTGAAGCCAGGCCAGTGCGCGGCTACAGCGATCTAGTGCAATGGTTGCTCGAGGGCTGGCGCCGTAATCGAGCCATTTGGCGAGATCGCCGCCGTAGAGTTTAACGTCTCGGGTGGCGAGAATAAGCTGTACTAAATATTCTTCAACGGGTTCCGCCATATGCACAGCCAAAGCTTCTTTGCGCGCGGCAAACAATGTTTCCTGAGTCAGTAGTTCAACAGGCTGTGGTGCTTCTTTAAGGGCTTCTCGCCGGGACAGTTCGAGAATCAGGCGCTCGGTTTTGGGCGCTGGGTAGTCGACCATAATATGCATTAAAAAGCGATCCATCTGCGCTTCGGGCAGCGGGTAAGTGCCTTCCTGTTCAATCGGGTTCTGGGTTGCCATCACCATAAACATTTCAGGCAAGGGGTAGGTGGTGCCACCCACTGAGACCTGACGCTCGGCCATGGCCTCGAGCAGTGCCGACTGAACCTTGGCTGGCGCACGGTTGATTTCATCGGCCAGCACTAGATTGTGAAACAGCGGTCCCGCCTGAAATTCAAAGTTGCCCTGTTCGGGGCGATAGATATCGCTGCCGGTAATATCTGCTGGCAGCAGATCTGGGGTGAACTGTACGCGCTGAAAATCCCCTTCAATACCCTCGGAAAGCGTCTTGATCGCCTTGGTCTTGGCCAGGCCGGGAGCCCCTTCAACCAGTAGATGTCCGTCGGCCAACAGGGCGATAATCAAGCGTTCAACAAGTTGTTCTTGACCGACGATCTGAGTGTTCAGCCAATCTTTGAGTAGATGGATTTTCTGGTGCAAAACTAACCCCTAATAATTGTTGTGAAATAAAACGCGGTGGTCGTATCTAGTGTCTATTATTGCAACACAAAAATGACCTTTTTTATATCCGCTAAGTGCGATATATTTATGTATTAGTCAATAGGTCTCACTGCTATGTGTATCTGCAAGCGAATGCAAAGATTGTAGACTGACAAAACTCAAAAAGGTTTAAAAACTCGATATGGAAGCCCAAAATAATAGCCAACGTGCTGCGCTAATTGTTTCTCTCAATAAAATTGCTGCCCGACAGTTGACCCGGCCCCAGGCTGAGCAGTTTGATAACTTTATTGCCAATGCCATGCACTTCTATCCGGATGCCGACTATTTAGCGCGGCCCGCTGAAGAAATCTTTTGGAACCTCTGGGGACTGCGGCGCTTTAGTGGCGAGCCGATTTCCATGACCGCTGCTGAGAGTCGCGCCCGGGTGCGGGTGTTTAACCCGGAGCCAGAGCTGGACGGTTGGTCCAGTGCGCATACGACTATTTACATTAATCAGCGAGATATGCCGTTTTTGGTTGATTCGCTGCGTATTGTACTCAATCGTCGTGGCTTAAATATCTTTACCTTGCAGAGTAATCCGGTTTGGGTGCTGCGCAATGCTGCCGGCGCAATTGAGCGTATTTATACTGATTTTGTCGAAGGGGCTGAGCGCGAGGCGTTGATCGCCGTTGAGGTGGATTTGCATGTGGAGGCAGAGCTGGCGGACTTGCGCCGTGAACTCTTAGATGTGCTCGACGATGTCGAAGTGGTGGTAGATGAATTTGACCCCATGCGTCGGCGGGTTGAAATCCTGATCGAAGAGTTGAGCAACAATGCCCCTGAGGTGGAAAAGCTCAAGGAGTCTCTGGAGTTTTTGCGCTGGATCCACAATGGCTATTTTACCTTTACCGGCTGCGTCGAGTTTGATTTAAAAGTCGATGGCGATAGTTTTTATCTCAGTGAGACTGCCGACAGTCGCTGTGGGTTATTGAAAAAATATAGCGGCGATCGTCGCAGTGACTGGGTGGAAGAGCTCAGTCCTGGGGTGCGTGCACTCTATGAGAGCGACGAACTGCTGGCGATTACCAAGTCGTCTCAGCGCTCGCGAGTGCATCGCGATGTCTACTCAGACTATGTGGTAGTGAAGCGCTTTAACACTGAGGGTCAACCCTGCGGTGAAGTGCGCTTTATGGGGCTTTACACCTCGCAGTTTTACTCTTACAGCCCACGGCGGATTCCCTTGCTGCGCAACAAGGTTAACTGGGTGATGGATAACTCGGGCTTTAAAGCCAATAGTCACGACGGCAAGGCGTTGATGGCAATTCTCGATTTTCATCCTCGGGATGAGCTGTTTTATGTCAGCCGCGAGAGACTGGCGGAAACTGCGATCAGTATCTGGCAGATCTATGAGCGCCGCGTTATCAAGGCGTTTATCCACCCCGACCCCTTTGATAAATTTGTCAGCTGTATTGTTTATCTGCCCCGGGAATCTTTCAGCACTCAGTCGCGAATGAAAATTCAGCATTTGATCGGCGATCGCCTGGATGCTGTGGAGAGTGAATTTACCACACAGTTTTTGCCTGAGTCGGTTTTGGTGAGAATCTATCTGGTCTATCAGGTGCGCAATAAACAGTATCTAAATGTCCAGAGTACTGACCTCGAAGATATAGTGCGCCAAGTGACCCGCGACTGGTGTGATGAATTTTCTGCCCTGGCCATTGAACAAGCTGGTAATGAACAGGCTGGTAATGAACAGGCTGGTGACAATCAGGGTGCTACTCTGGCGCGACGTTTTCAACGGGCCTTTCCCGGTGCTTATCGGGAACTCTATACGCCGCTTGAGGCTCTAGGGCATATCGAACTGTTCGATGCTCTTGAGGGCACCGCTGATCTGGCCATTACCCTGCAACATCAGCAGGCTGCGGAGAACAATCATCTAGCGCTAAAACTGTTTCATCGTGAGCAGCCCCTAGAACTCTCGGATATGATCCCGATGCTGGAAAATCTTGGCTTTCGGGTGGTCATGGAGCATCCTTATTTGATTCGCCCAGAAGCCGACGGGGAGGTCTGGCTGCAAGAATTCCAGCTGTCTTTTTCCCTCGATGTAAATGTCGATGTGGAAGCGGTGCAGGGCAGCTTTAAAGAGGCTCTGAGTACCGTATGGAAGGGCGATGCTGAGAATGATAGCTTTAACCGTCTGGTAATTGGCGCGCGGCTGGATTGGCGTGCGGTGGCGATGTTGCGGCTCTATGCCCGCTATTTAAAACAGCTTGGCATTTCTTACAGCCAGGTATTTATTGCCGATACCCTTTCTCGTTACCTGGATATCACGCGCAATTTGGTGGCCTTGTTTAAAAGCTATTTTGATCCTCGTTACGCCGGAGAGACTCGCGGCGAGCGTGTTCAGGGGCTGGTAGCAAAGATTCTTGCGGCGCTGGATCAGGTGGACAATATCAGTGAAGACAATGTGATTCGCAGCTACCTGGAAGTGATTCAGGCAACGCTGCGCACCAACTTTTTCCAAACCATTGAAGATGGCAGTTTTAAATCCTATATCTCGGTAAAACTGGAGTCGGGGAAAATATCCTTAGCACCCAAGCCGCGGCCTGAGTTTGAGATTTTTGTCTACTCGCCGCGCGTTGAAGGTGTGCATCTGCGCGGAGGCAAAGTGGCGCGGGGTGGTCTGCGCTGGTCTGATCGTCTGGAGGATTACCGCACTGAAGTCTTGGGCCTGGTGAAAGCTCAGCAGGTTAAGAATGCGGTGATTGTACCTACCGGTGCCAAGGGCGGATTTGTCGCTAAACAGGCGTCTATGGCTGCCGGTCGCGATGCCTGGCTGCAAGAGGGTATTGCCAGCTATATGTTGTATATACAGGCTCTGCTGGATATTACCGACAATATAATTGATGGCGAAATTGTGCCGCCAGTAGATGTGGTGCGCCGGGACGGTGACGATCCCTATTTGGTAGTGGCTGCGGACAAGGGTACGGCGACGTTCTCGGATATTGCCAATGAAATCTCTTACGGGAATAGCTTCTGGCTCGGTGATGCCTTTGCTTCCGGTGGCGGCAATGGTTATGACCACAAGGCCATGGGCATTACCGCCCGGGGTGCCTGGGTGGCGGTGCAGCGGCACTTCCGAGAGATTGGGGTCGATATTCAGCGCGAGGACTTTACTGTGGTGGGTGTCGGCGATATGGGCGGCGATGTGTTTGGCAATGGCATGCTTTTATCTGAGCATATTCAGTTGCTGTCGGCGTTTAATCACCTGCATATTTTTGTCGATCCGAATCCTGATGCGGCGAGTACTTTTGTCGAGCGCCAACGGCTCTTTGATACGCCGCGCAGCACCTGGGATGACTTTGATCGCTCGCTGATGTCTGAGGGCAGTGCGATCTATTCTCGCTCGTCCAAGTCCTTGACTCTAACTCCACAGATTAAACAGCGCTTTGCGATTGAAAGCGACGAGATAACGCCGACGGAATTGATTAATGCGATCTTAAAGTCGCCAGTGGATTTGATTTGGAATGGCGGTATTGGCACCTATGTCAAAGCCTCTTCTGAGAACAATGCTGAGGTCGGTGATCGGGCTAATGATGTGCTGCGTGTCGATGGCCGTGAACTGGGCTGTAAGGTCTTTGGTGAGGGCGGCAATCTGGGTATGACTCAACGCGGCCGTATTGAGTTCTGTCTAAAAGGTGGGCTCTGTAATACTGACTTTATTGATAATGCTGCCGGTGTTGACTGTTCGGATCACGAGGTCAATATCAAGATTTTGCTCAATCAGTTGGTGCTTACTGGGCAGTTGCAGATTGATCAACGCAATCAGTTTCTTGAGTCTATGACCGACAGTGTGGCTGAGTTGGTGCTGCACAATAATGTTCGTCAGACCCAGGCAATTAGTTTGGCGCAGCATCGCAGTGATCAGCAGCACGCTGAGTATCAGCGTTTTATGGCGTGGCTTGAGAGCAGTGGTAAGTTGGATCGAGAATTGGAGTTTTTGCCTACGGGTGATCAGCTCAGTGAGCGGATTAACCGCCACAAACCGAGCTGGACTCGTCCGGAGCTGGCGGTATTGGTCTGTTATTCGAAGGTGATGCTTAAAGAGGCTCTGGTAGCGGCGGATCTATTATCTGAGCCTTTTTTGGCGGCATCAGTGGATCGTGCTTTCCCGCCGGCGTTGGTTGAGCGCTATCCCGATGAGGTGGCGAACCATCAGCTACGTCAGGAAATTGTTGCCACTCAGCTGGCGAATGATATGGTCGATCGGGTGGGTTTTAGTTTCTTCTTTCGGCAGATGGAATCCACCGGTGCTTCGGCAGGGGATGTGATTCGGGCTTATACCATTGCCATGAGTATTTTAGATTTGCATAAGCTATGGCAGGATATTGAAGGGAGCGATTTACCGGCATCGGTGCAGTTGGATTTGTTGCATATGTTGATTCGTTTGACTCGTCGTACTACCCGCTGGTTGTTGCGTAATCGGCGCCATAATTTGAATTGTTCAGAGATTATTGAGCAGTTCACTGGGCCTATCGCGTCGGTTTTGGAGCAGCTTCCGGAGTTGCATGAGATTGAATGGATCAATCTGTGGAGTGCTGAGAAGGACAATATTACTGAGTTGGGCGTGTCTGATGCGCTGGCGTCGCGACTTGCGGCATCTGACAGTATGTTTATCAGTTTGGGTGTTGTGGATACGGCGTTGCAATTGGATAAGCCTGTGCAGCAGGTGGCTAAGCTCTACTTTAAGCTTGGCGAGTTTCTCTCTCTGGATTGGTTTATGGCACAGATTGTTGCTTTGCACCCGGAGAATCGCTGGGAGGATTTGGCCCGTGAGTCTTATGTCGATGATCTGGAGGGGCAGCGTCGTCGCCTTGCTGCCAGTCTTGTTCGTGACAGTCTGGGAGATGATCTGGATATATTAATTGGCGGTTGGCAGGAGCAGCAGGGGGCATTGATAGAGCGCTGGAAGTTTATGATTAAAGATCTGCGTCATGGGCCAACGCCTGATTTTGCGATGATCTCTGTGGCACTGCGCGAGTTGCTTGATTTGGTGCAGGCGTCGATTGATGGGCGGGGGTAGGGTCATCCCGACAGAGCCATCTATTCTGTCATCCCGACAGAGCGCAGCGACGAGGGATCTCCGGCTTGGGCGTGGGCAAATCCATGCAGACCCTTTGCGATCGGTCCCATGGGTTTGGTATTTCCAGCGTTCGCGCAACTCGCTTGCGCTCAAACAGGGCGCTCTCTTCACCTGAAAATAACAAACCCATAAGCGGGCCCTGATTGACCGCAAAGGGCCTGCATGGCTTCGCTGATAGATCGAGTACAACCCTGTCATCCTGAGAGAGCAAAGCGAACCGAAGGATCTCATAGGGGATTGCAGGGTAATGCGTTAGAGGCGGTACACCAAAGAGATCCCTCCACTGCGGTCGGGATGACAGAGTAGTGGCTTGGGATGACAGTGGGTTGGTAAGGTAATAAATACCGACATCCCGACAGAGCCACCTATTCTGTCATCCCGACCGCAGTGGAGGGATCTCTATCTTGATTACCCCGCCCAAAAAAAGCGACGGGCTAAACCCAGTTTCCTATCCTTAATCTCAACCTAAACTAGCGCTTTTAGTCCATCAAAATATGCTAGCCACAAAGCCTCTCAGATCAAACCAACCCTGAATAAACTGCGTATAAAGTGTAAATCACAAGCCCACCTAAGCAGTTAAGTTTTAAGCTAATAGCAAACGGCTCTAAATAACTTTCAATCAGTGACTATTTTTTGATTGTCGATAGCTAAGTTCAGGGCTAAACTGCCATGCTTTTTCACATTTTTGAGATAATTGATATCCATGCTAAACGCGAACCTCGCCGAAGAATTTGCACCGCTAACGGGCCGTCTTGAGCCTAAATGGTGGACTGGTACGCCAGCAATTTCTCCGGACCTATTTGTTATCGATGGCAATGAGTTCCGCGTCGATGGTCAGCCTTTGATTGCTAGCCCCGAATTGGCCGAACGTATGCAAAGCACCTTCGACAAGGTTGGCTTGGCTCATGTTATCAATAGCGGCTTGGATGATTTGCAAGCCATGCGTCTGGTTGCAACTCAGGTGCTCAAAAATGAGCGCAAATACGAGGGTGGTGCCAACCCGCGTAAAATCATTGAAAAGAATGTCTATGAAGTCGGTGCGCCACTGGCTGCATCACTGCATTACCACCATGAAATGGCGTATATCGGCTCCAGTACCACAATGGTCAGTTTTATGGCCCACAAGATGCCCAAGGTCGGCGGCGCTACCTTTGTCTCTGACAACTGCCAGGCGACTGATGCATTGATGGCCACAGCCTTTGGTCAGAAGCTTAAAGCCTTAGGTTTGTGCTATCACCGTGATCTCACCGATCGTGATGCCTTTGTCGGGCGTCTGGATATAGGGGTTTACAACCACTGGCAGCAGTCGATGTTGACTGAAGATCCGGATGAAGCGATTGCCGAAGCGCGTCGCCGTGGTTTGGACGCCGAGTGGGGCGAAGACCGTAAATTAAAAACCCGCTACTATATTTCTGCCTTTGAGTATT
The DNA here is from genome assembly GCA_963968025.1 of uncultured Pseudomonadales bacterium. Classification (GTDB taxonomy): domain Bacteria; phylum Pseudomonadota; class Gammaproteobacteria; order Pseudomonadales; family Porticoccaceae; genus HTCC2207. The sequence continues at coordinate 22,840 of CAXAFJ010000001.1, forward strand.
TTCCGCAGCTTGGCCGCAACCTCTTATATAGCAGCATGGCTGATGATGATGCCTGGTTTGATAGCTGGCCGCTGGTTCAGCATTTACCGCCGGAAGAGCGTCCACTGAAGCTGACTTTTGGCGACGGCAGCGAGATGTCACCTGAAGAAAAGCAGTTATTTATCGATATTTATGATGACTACGGCATTCCCATTAATTGGAAGGTCGGTGATATTGCCTTGATCTGTAATTATCGCTTTGCCCATGGCCGTCCTTCGGTTCACCTCGAAGAGGGTGAGCAGCGTGAATTGGGTGTGTTGATCGGTGAGTCATTTGATCGTGTGGAGACGCGCGAGGATAAGTGGTAGGCGGCGAGGTTTGTCGTTTATACTCGCTGTAGCTTATAACCTGACAGCAAAGTCTAAATGAAAAATATAATTGCCTCCCTAGTCGAGCTTCTCGATTCGTCAACGGTGCTCCTTGGCGCTGATATCAGCGAAAAATATCACTCAGATTGGAGTGGCGCAGACCCCTGTCAGCCACTGGCTCTGCTAAAGCCAAAAAACACCCAGCAACTTTCCGGTATTATGGCGCTCTGCCATGCGCATGATCAGCCTGTGGTTATTCAGGGTGGTTTGACCGGTCTGGCGGGTGGTGCAACGCCCATGTCGGGTGAGATCGCGATTTCCCTCGAGCGTATGAATGGCATTGAAGAGCTCAATACCACCGCCATGACGGTTACCGCACTGGCAGGCACTCCGCTCCAGGTACTTCAAGATGCCGCCGACGATAGTCAGCTGTTTCTACCCTTGGATTTAGGCGCAAGGGGCAGCTGTAATATCGGTGGCAATGTGGCGACCAATGCTGGGGGCACCGAAGTTATTCGCTACGGTATGACCCGTTCACTGGTGCTGGGCCTAGAGGTTGTTTTGGCCGACGGCACGGTGATCAATGCCATGAATAAAATGGTTAAGAACAATTCTGGCTATGACTTAAAGCATTTGTTTATCGGCTCTGAGGGCACGCTGGGTATTGTTACCCGTGTGGTTTTGCAGCTGCAGCCCAAGTCTCGCAGTTCCCATACTGCGCTCTGCGCCTTAAACAGTTATGAGTCGGTGACAAAATTATTGGTCGAACTCAAGCGCAGTCTCGGCTCTGGGCTCACTGGTTTTGAACTGATGTGGGATAGCTACTACAGCAAAGTGCTTGAAGTGTTGCCCAATTTGAGCAGCCCTTTTCAAGAGAGCCACGCCTACTATTTGTTGGTTGAATACAAAGATAACGATCAAAACCTAGGCGCGGAGCGCTTCGAATCTGCTCTGTTCGCGCAGCTTGAATCAGGTTTGATCGATGACGCCTTAATTGCTCAATCCCATCAAGATGCCGACAAATTCTGGCAGATACGCGATGGTATTGGTGAACTTTTCCAGGTCTTGGGGCCGGTTTCAAATCAAGATGTCAGTTTGCCTCTTGAGCAGATTGGGCCTTTTGCCGAAGACTTGGATCAGCGCTTGAAAGCCAAATACGACAATATCGGTGTGCTGCTGTTTGGTCATATTGGCGACAATAATCTGCATGTGTGCGCTTATACCGGGCGCGATGAAGACAAGTTTAAAATCAATGAAGATATCATGCATATGATCGGTGATTACTCTGGCGCGATTACCGCAGAGCATGGTGTGGGGGTTTTGAAGCGTGACTTTTTAGCGCTCTCGAGAACCCCAAGTGAAATTGCACTGATGAAAACCTTAAAGATGGCAATGGATCCCAAGGGGATTTTGAACCCTAAAAGGGTTATTTGATCTTTAAACTGTCAGCCTGAGAAAACCGCTTAATTTGTTATCCGGACGCCGCCATATTGTCATCCCGGCAGAGCCGCGCGTCGAGAGATCTAGCCACAGCTAGCACTGCCTCTAATCGATAGCTGCCAAAATGGCCGAAAATCTATTTATCTGGCCATTTTATGAATATAATGGCCAGACTGTTCATTAAATAGTCAATTTATGGCCAAGTCTACCCAAAAACATGCGATCTTAACCCTGCTAAAGCAGGCCTCAGGACCACTCTCGCTCAGGGATATCGCCAGTAAAATCGGTCACCAAGCCTCGACTCGCAGCCTAAGGCGCTGGTTAGCTGATTGGGAGGCTGAAAACAAAGTAATGCGGAGTGGTGCAGGCCCCTCAACCACCTATCAAGTGATTAGTGATCCCACAGAAACCGCTACAGCTTTTGCTGCAAGCGACTCCTTCGCTTTTCTCGCCGACCTTGATCCCGATTTACGAACAGTACTCCTCAATCAAATTCGCGACCTCTGGACTCATTCGTCCACCGCTCTCGAGGGTAATACCCTGTCGCTGGGTGATACACATTTTATTCTCGAGGAAGGTCTCACCGTTTCAGGTAAGCCGCTGAAAGACCACCAAGAAGTCCGAGGTCATGCCCGAGCTATCGAACTGCTCTATCAGTGCATTGCCCACCCATTGAGCGACGACGTAGTGTTTACCCTCCACCGTGCCGTACAAACCGACCATCTTGGCGATATCTACAAACCTATTGGCGCCTGGAAAGTTGAGGCAAATAGTACCCATATTGTAGGCCCTGATAATAAACAGACGTTTATTGAATATGCACTGCCACTGTTTGTGCCCAGGTTAATGGCCGAGGTTTTAGCGACCATTAATGCAACCAGGGTAGAGACTGTCACGCTCGATAATGCCGCAGAAATATACGCCAAGATCCATATGGGCATTGCCCATATTCATCCGTTATGTGATGGCAATGGGCGGATCGCCAGGCTATTGGCGAATATTCCACTGCTAAAGAGCGGCTTGCCACCGCTGGTCATTCCCCAAGAGCAGCGTCGTGTTTACATCGAAACCCTCTCGACCTATCAGATAAGTATTGGTCAACTGACCAGCACCAGTGGTGTTTGGCCAGACCCTGAGCAGTTAACTGAGTTTGAGGCGTTTTGTGGCGCTTGTTATCAGAGTACGCGGGAGCTGGTAGGGGAGATATTTGAGGTTCAGGTGGCGAGATCTGCCGGATAGCTTAGTGTCATGGCCTACCGCATGCAGCGCGCCTTGGGCATGCTCTAAAGCAGGTCTTTTGCTACTTTAGAAACCCTTAGTATCAATCTTTTCAGTAACCCTTTTCGTGTTCAGTGGCGGCCTGAGTTGCAGGCGGTGGTTCGGGAGGTTATCCAGCAGCTTATGAACCGTGCCATTGCCGCGCGTTATGTTGAGGCGTGGTCGGCTGAGCATGTTAATGAACGGGACTGCGCGCGTTTTGTCCAAATGGCGGAATCTGAGCTGATTGCTTTGCGTGAAAGTAACTTTGCGCGTTACCGTGTGCGCCCCGCCGAGTATTATGCTTGGCGGAGTGCTTGGGTGGAGTTGTAGCCACTTACAATAAAAGGCCGGCATCAATTGCTAAAGATGGCTGGCAAGATGTTGAGTGGTGTTTTGCGGAAGAAGCTTGGCAGCAGGATGCAGAAACCGATAAGCCATTGGAAGAAAATCCTCCATTTAGACCGGTATCTCAAAAAATAATAGATAGATATAAGTTTGAAGGCTAATTTTTAGCCAATGTCCGCTTTTGGCCGATAGTCGAAGATTATTTTAAATTATCTTCTAAGCACTCTGCTAAAAATCTTGTAAAGGGGACGATGTCTTGATCGACACTGGCAGATTCAAGAGGTTTCATATATTCGTCATTGATTATTTTTAACGGGCTTCATCCATTAGCGCCAGAAATTCAATTGCCGCATTCGACAAACTCCGTTTGGTATGATGAATATACCCCAGCTCCCGCTCAATCCTAATCTCCTCAAACGGCATCACATGCAGGTCTCTCACTAAGGTTTCTGGCAATACACTCCAGCCCAGCCCAATCTCAACCATCGTACTAATCGTTTCCAAATAGTTAGTCGACATAGGTGCCTGCAGTGGTATTCCTTCTCTCTGAAATAAGTTCTGAATAATCCGCCCGGTATAAGTATTCAACCCCGGCAAAATAATCGGGTATTCAGCAAGGTCTCTAAGCTCGGGTTGTTTAAGCGCTGCCAGCGGATGATCCTGGGCGCAGATAAACCGCAGGGGGTCATTCCATATCTTCTTGCTGTTTATATTGTGGTGGCTCTCTAGGGCTAGGGTAATCACCGCCACTTCGGATTCGCCATGCAGGACTTTCTCGTAGGCTTTCTCGGAGTCCATAAATTCAATATCCAAGGTCACATTGGGATATTGCTGGGCAAATTGTTTAAGCACGGGCGGCAGGCGATGTAGGCCCAAGTGGTGGCTTATGGCCAATCTCAGTGTGCCGCTGGCTTCTCCGGATAAATCATTGATTGCTTGCAGGGCATTTTCATATTCCTGCAGTATGCGCCGGGCTCGGGGTAGCAGTGCATTGCCGGCTTCGGTGAGGGATACCTGTCGGGCGATGCGGTCGAATAGGCGTTTACCGATCTGCTGCTCCAGTAGGGCGATACGCTTGCTAATGGCGGATTGCGTAAGGTAGAGGCGGTCGGCGGCATCTGAAAATGAGCCTAGCTCTGCCACGGTGATAAAGGCCTTTAAATTTTGATTGTCCATAGGGTTACTCTACTTTAACTCTGGTAGTTATAATTCCTATTAGGAATGACAATTATTCTAAATATGAATTTATTTCATCATAATGCAGGTCTACAATGTCTGCAACTTGAAATAAGCATGTCTGGGAGACTGTGATGACTGGAAGAACACTTTACGACAAGTTGTGGGATAGCCACCTTGTTAAGCAAAACAGCGATGGTTCATCGTTAATTTATATAGACCGCCATGTAATTCATGAGGTGACTTCGCCTCAGGCTTTTGAAGGTCTGCGTCTTGCGGGTCGTATGCCTTGGCGTTTGGACACTAATATCGCCACCCCTGATCACAATATCTCGACCGATAAGACTGAGCGCGATGCTGGGGTTGCCGGGATGACTGATGAGGTGTCCCGCATTCAGGTGCAAACGTTGGATGACAATTGCGACCTCTACGGCATTAAAGAATTTAAGATCAATGAGATGGGCCAGGGTATTGTTCATGTTATGGGTCCCGAGCTGGGTGCCACTATGCCGGGTATGACTGTGGTCTGTGGTGATTCTCATACGGCAACTCACGGTGCGCTGGCTTGTCTGGCTCATGGTATTGGTACCTCTGAGGTTGAGCATGTGTTGGCGACTCAATGTTTGGTGGCCAAGAAGATGAAGAATATGCGTGTGACGGTGAATGGCACGGTTGGCGTGGGTGTAACCCCTAAAGATGTGGTGTTGGCGATTATTGGCAAGATTGGTACGGCTGGCGGTAATGAGCATGCTATCGAGTTTGCTGGCTCGGTGTTCCGTGATATGTCGATTGAAGGGCGGATGACGGTCTGCAATATGGCGATTGAGGCTGGTGCTCGTGTGGGTATGGTGGCAGTTGATCAGAAGACCATTGATTACTGTGAAGGGCGTCAGTTTGTGCCTAAGGGCGAGATGTTTGAGCAGGCTGTGGCTTATTGGAAGACTTTGACCACGGATGCTGATGCGCAGTTTGATACCGAGGTTGAGTTGGCTGCTGAGGATATTGCTCCACAGGTGACCTGGGGTACGTCTCCAGAGATGGTATCTGCGGTGACGGCTTCTGTGCCTACTTTAGATGAGCAGCCTAACGAAGAGAAGCGTAAAGGCTTGGAGCGCGCTCTGGAATATATGGGTCTTGAAGGTGGGCAGTCGATTGAGTCGATTTATGTTGATCGGGTGTTTATTGGTTCTTGCACCAATTCGCGCATTGAAGATATGCGTGCGGCAGCGGCCGTGGCTAAGGGTCGTCAAGTAGCCGGTTCAGTTAAGCAGGTATTGATTGTGCCGGGTTCGCAGATGGTGAAGGCCCAAGCGGAAGCTGAGGGGTTGGATAAGATCTTTATAGCGGCGGGTATGGACTGGCGTGAGCCGGGCTGTTCTATGTGTCTGGCGATGAACGCGGATAAGTTGGGGGCGGGTGAGCACTGTGCTTCTACGTCGAACCGTAACTTTGAGGGGCGTCAGGGCAATGGCGGGCGTACCCATTTGATGAGTCCTGCAATGGCGGCTGCGGCTGCGGTGGCGGGTCATATTGTTGACGTGCGAAGCTTCACGTCACAAGCAGCGGAGGTGGTGTAATGAAAGCATTTACTGCACATCGTGGTTTGGTGGGTCCTATGGATCGTGCCAATGTAGACACGGATATGATTATTCCCAAGCAGTTTTTGAAGTCGATCAAGCGCAGTGGCTTTGGGCCGAACCTGTTTGATGAGTTGCGTTATCAGGATGAGGGGCAACCGGGTGTTGATTGCAGCAACCGTCCGCTGAAAGCCGACTTCCCATTGAATTTTCCCCGTTACAAAGGGGCTTCTGTACTCTTGGCACGAAAGAACTTTGGCTGTGGTTCCAGTCGTGAGCATGCCCCCTGGGCGTTAGAGGATTACGGTTTTAATGCGGTGATCGCCCCTAGTTACGCGGATATCTTCTACAACAACTGTTTTAAGAACGGTTTGTTGCCGGTGATGTTGACTGAAGAGCAGGTTGATGTGCTGTTTAAGGAGATGGAGGCTGAAGAGGGTTATCAGCTGTCGATTGATTTGCCATCACAGACTGTCACCACTGATTCTGGTCATGTGTTTAGTTTTGAGTTGGATGAGTTTCGTAAGGAATGTTTGCTCAATGGTTTGGACGAGATTGGTCTGACTTTAAAAGAAGCCGATGCGATTAAACAGTATGAGACTGAGCGTGCGGCACAGCATCCTTGGGTATTTGGAGCTATAAAATAATGGCGAGTAGTATGAAAAAAGTATTGGTATTGCCGGGCGATAATATTGGCCCTGAGATTATTACTGAAGCGGTGAAAGTGCTTGAGACAGTTAATGAGAAATTTGGCCTAGGCATTGAGTTGGATTATGCCCATTTGGGTGGTGCGGCTCTGGATGCTGTTGGTGAGCCTTGCCCTAAGGAGACATTGGATAAGGCCCGTGCGTCTGATGCGATTCTGTTGGGCGCTGTGGGTGGTCCGCAGTGGGATGATGTGGAACGTCATCTGCGTCCGGAGAAGGGTTTGTTAACCATTCGCTCTGAGTTGGAGCTGTTTGGTAATTTGCGTCCGGCGATTATGTATCCGCAGTTGGCTCATGCCTCTTCGCTGAAGCCTGAGTTTGTTTCGGGTTTGGATATTTTGATTGTCCGTGAGTTAGTGGGTGGTATTTACTTTGGTGAGCCGCGGGGTATTCGTACTCTGGAGAACGGCGAGCGTGAGGGTTACAACACGTATAAATACAGTGAGTCTGAGATTCGTCGTATTGGTCGTATGGCGTTTGAGGCGGCGATGGTGCGCGGTAAGCGTCTCTGTTCGGTGGATAAGTCGAATGTGTTGGAAGCGACGATTCTGTGGCGTGAAGTGATCACGGCGATGGCGGCGGACTATCCTGAGGTGGAGCTGAGCCATATGTATGTGGACAATGCGGCGATGCAGTTGGTGAAGGAGCCTAAGCAGTTTGATGTGGTGGTGACGGGTAATATGTTTGGCGATATTTTGTCGGATACGGCGGCGATGTTGACTGGGTCTATTGGTATGTTGCCTTCTGCTTCGTTGGATAAGGATGGGGGTGGTATGTATGAGCCCTGTCATGGTTCGGCGCCGGATATTGCGGGGCAGGGTGTGGCTAATCCTTTGGCGACGATTTTGTCTGTGGCGATGATGTTGCGGTATTCGCTGGATGCGGTTGAGGCTGCTGATGCGATTGAGGCTGCTGTTAGCACTGTGCTGGATCAGGGGTTGCGGACTGGTGATATTTATACCGATGGTATGACGCGGGTTGGTACGGTTGAGATGGGTGATGCGGTGGTGGCGGCGCTTTAGTTTGTGATACCAGACTTTGAACGTCATCCAAGTTTTTGACTGTAATGCCATGCCATGCGAGTCTTTGACCGTCATGTCAGCGTAGCCTGGTATCTGTTTGGGAGTGGGCTGGAGGGAGATCCTTCGACTTCGCTCAGGATGACAGGCGTGGGTGGGATGACAGATTGGGTGTGATGACAGGCCTTAGTGGAATGACAGGCTTGTGTGCCATTCAGTCTAGCTACAGTGCTGTCATCCCGACCGGAGTGGAGGGATCTCATCAAGTTGGCAGAGACTCAGGCTATGGGTTCCCTGTTCAGGAGATCCTTCGACTTCGCTCAGGATGACAGGTGTGGGTCTGATGACAGATTGGGTGGGATGACAGACTTGGGTGGGATGACAGGCTTGGGTGGGATGACAGGCCTTAGTGGGATGACATGCTTGGGTGGCATGACAAGTTGGATGGCATGACAAGTTGGACGGGATGACAGGTTATATACCGCGATCTCATAGGTAAGCAGTGGCGCTGAACAACAAAAGAATTTAACCAAGATTTACAACAGGATTTAGAACAATGAAAAAAACAGGATTTATAGGTTGGCGTGGCATGGTTGGATCTGTGCTAATGGAGAGAATGCGTGAAGAGAACGACTTCGCCCATATAGAGCCAATTTTCTTCACTACGTCTCAGGCAGGCCAAACAGGCCCCGACGTCGGTGTTGAAATTCCTCTGCTGCAAAGCGCCTTCGATATCGACGCCCTGCAACAGATGGATATTATTGTTACCTGTCAGGGGGGAGATTACACCAAAGAAGTCTACCCGCAGCTGCGTAAAGCCGGTTGGGATGGCTATTGGGTTGATGCGGCATCAGCGCTGCGTATGGACGATAGTTCGATCATTGTGCTCGACCCAGTCAATATGTCTGTCGTTAAAGATGGCTTGGCCAATGGCGTTAAAGATTATATCGGTGGCAACTGTACTGTGAGCTTGATGCTCATGAGTCTCGGCGGTCTGTTTAATGCCAATCTGGTAGAGTGGGCGAGTTCCATGACCTATCAGGCGGCCTCTGGTGCCGGTGCGCAGAATATGCGTGAACTGATCAATCAGATGGGGGTGATTAAGAACTCTGTGTCTGATGCTCTAGCCAACCCCAGTTCGGCTATTCTAGAAATTGATCGTCAGGTGACTGATACGCTGCGCTCAGATAGTTTTCCAGTGGACAACTGGGGCTATCCTTTGGCCGGTAGCCTGCTGCCTTATATTGATTCACAACTTGAAAACGGTCAGAGCCGTGAAGAGTGGAAGAACCAGGCGGAGACTAACAAAATCTTGAATCGCGAAGGCAATCCTATTCCTCTGGATGGTCTCTGTGTCCGCATTGGCTCCATGCGCTGCCACAGCCAGGCTCTGACCATTAAGCTGACCCAGGATGTGCCTATGGATGAAATCGAGTCCATGTTGGCTGAGGGAAATCAGTGGGCCAAGGTGATTGCCAATGATAAAGAGTCTTCGGTTAAGCATTTAACGCCTGCGGCAGTCACCGGTGGTTTGGATGTTCCGGTTGGGCGGTTGCGTAAAATGAATATGGGTGAACAGTACCTCTCTGCGTTTACCGTGGGTGATCAGCTTCTGTGGGGGGCGGCTGAGCCCGTGCGTCGTATGCTCAGAATTCTGATTGAGGATTAAGTAAAACGAGAACTAAATGTCAGGCCCGGATTAAACAGGGACGTGAATTGACTAATAATGTGCTAAGACTTTAGGATGGTTAACATCTTGAGATATCGCAGGTTAGCCGCTAAACAATTACTGTAAAGCCCTGTTCAAGAGGCTTTTGATAGGACATTTTTATGACAATTCGGACGTGGTCGGCGTTTTTTATCCAGGAGTCTGGGCAACAAAATAAGCATAGCTCCCTTAAAAAGCTTGGCGACATTATACTTGCTCAGTTCAAATACAGCCTCAAATTAGCCGTTGTTACCAGTGCCATATTGATCTCTGCCCTGGCGACAATACCCTCCGCCTTTGCGGTGGGTTTGGGTGAGATTACAGTTAATTCGTCTCTCAATGAGCCTCTTGCCGCGCATATCCAAATTATCAATTCCAGCGACCTTCAAGATAACCAAATTCTTGTATCGCTGGCCTCTGCTGAGGCTTTTGAGCGGGCGGGGGTGAGTCGGGATTTCTTTCTAAGCCGCCTGCAGTTTTCGGTCAGTCGAGACAGTTCCAATCAGCGTATTATCAACATTGTTACCCAACAGCCAGTTGTCGAACCCTATCTCGATTTTTTGGTCCAGTTGCAGTGGCCCGAAGGTCGTGTGATGCGCTCTTACACGATGCTCTTGGACCTGCCTATCTACCGTGAAGATCAATCATCTGCTGTGCAAGTTGCACCGCCAGTGACAGGTAATCGCGCTAGGCCCTCAGCGCCAGCGGCGATTGCGAGAGTTGATCAAGTGGCACTGTCTGGTGATCAACATCAGGTAATAGTTGGCGACACGCTGTGGAATGTAGCCAAGCGTCTGCGTCCTCGTGGTACCACTATCCTTCAGACCATGGATTCGCTCTATGAGCAAAACGCCACAGCCTTTTCCGATGGTGATGCCAATCGTTTGATGGAAGGGTCGGTTTTGCGGCTGCCGTCGAGGGATGAAATTAGTGAGCAGGCTGGCGATATGGTGGCTTCACAGATTGGTCTTGTGGCTCCGCTTGAGCAAGCAGCGGCTAATGATGATATCGAGATTATTTATAGCGACGAGTATGATTCCGAGCAGACTCTCGAGCAGGTGGCAGATACTGATGCGCGTTTACAGCTGGTCTCTGCCTCTGATCAAACTGCAGAAGATGATGCCATTGCCGGCAGTGTAGATCTGTCAGAGTCTGACTCTGACTCTCTTGGTACTCTGGATTCTTCTGGATCAGAAACCGCTCAGCAGCTGTCTTCGGATCTGGCTATTGCCAATGATGAAGTCAACAAAGTACAGCTTGAAAACACTGAACTCCGCGAGCGTTTAGTGCTGTTGGAAGCTCAGGTTGCCGCCATGGCGGCCCTGGTTGATCAGGCCCAAAAACAAGCCGATATTGATCGTGGTGCGGTGGAGACACCTAAGTCTGAGGACGATCTCAGTGCCTCACTACTGGCGGTTCCAGTCTATTTCTGGGGAGCCTTGATCGCGCTTGTTCTGCTCTTGGCCGTCTTAGTGATGCGCAGGTCTTCTGCCTCGCGACGAGATGATGAGGCTCTCGGCGACCTGTCTATGGGCAGTTATGAAGGCTACGATAAGGGTGCGCCGAGTAATGCCACTGCCGCGGCAACCCTCCATGAGCTCGATGACCTAGAGTTGGATCCAGACGACGATCTGTTCGACGAGAGCGATACCGAGATCTTTGACAGTGCTGAAGAAACTGTCAATGAAGAGGTTTTCGATATGATGGTCGAGGCGGTAGCTGAGGCAGAGGTTTACCTCTCCCTGGGCAATACCCAGCAGGCAATTACCGTGCTTGAAGACGCCCGTGCGCAAGATAGCGCCGATGCTTCGTGCCGTTTAAAGCTTATGGAGATCCTATTCTGGGAGGGCCGCAAAGATGAGTTGCGTCCGCTGTATAACGAAATCGTGTCAACAGAGGATAGCGCCGCCATTGAAATGGCTGCCATTATTGCAGGGCTGGAGAGTGGGCCTGTTTCGACTCTCGAAGAGGGTGCCAGTGATCTGGGTTTAGACAGCCTTGAGCCAATAGACAGCCCTGAGCTAAACGATAGCCTTGAGCCAATAGACAGCCCCGTCTCAGATTTGCCGGGTCTCGATACTCAGCACCCAGAGCTCAAGGATCTTGGCTTCTCCGATAGCGAGCTAAGAACCTTTGAGTTAGAGGATCTGGATATAGATGCATTAGATATCCAGGACTTTGATATTGAGGTAGATGAGTCGCCACTAGATTCGACAGTATTGCAGTTCCCTGGTGGTAACGAGCTCAACCGGGAGCTGGATGAGATGTTTGCTGATTTTGATGCAGAGGCCTCGATTGCAGAGCCCTCAGCCACAACTGTAGAGCCCTCAGCTACAAATCTAGAGCCCTCAGCCACAAATCTAGAGCCCTCAGCCACAAATCTAGAGCCCTCAGCCACAACTACAGAGCCCTCAGCAGCGGAACTTGCGGCAACAGTAGAGCCTTCGGCAACTGACGGATTGAGCGCTCTAGATGATATCGACAGCCTCGACGCCGCCGAGATCAAACTGGACCTGGCTAAAACCTATATTGAAATGGGTGACCCAGAAGGTGCAAAGGAGATTCTCGAAGAGCTACTTGGCGAAGCCGATGAAGAGGGCAAGGCCAAGGCGCGAACGCTGCTCGATACTCTTTAGCAACTTGACGGGTTAGCGAGAAGGCGGAAAATAAAAGCCCAGCCGCTAAACCTTAGCTGGGCTAACAAGCCGGTCAGTGTGTATAATTTCGCCCATGACAGAACTAGATTGGGTCTACAGCCGCAACGGCAAAATTCCCCAAGGGAAGAGCCTTCCCTTAGGCGTTAAACGCTATGCTGCCGTCGTTTCATACGACGGCAGTGCTTTTTGTGGCTTCCAAAAACAAAAGCACAGCCCATCGGTACAGCAGGAACTGGAGCGCGCTCTAAGCTCCGTAGCCAACTGCGAAATTGTTGTCAGCTGCGCAGGGCGCACCGACACCGCGGTGCACGCCAGCTACCAGGTGGTCCACTTTGATACCCCGGCGCTGCGCACTGGCCGCAACTGGATCAAAGGGGCAAACAGTCAGCTGCCCGACAGTATTGGCCTGCTCTGGGCCGATGAAGTCACGGAGGGCTTTCACGCACGTTTTAGCGCCACTTCCCGCACCTATCGCTATGTGATTCACGCAGCAGCGGCACGTCCGGCGATACTCTCTCAGGGCATCACCTGGGTGCGCAACCCATTAAACGCTGCGGCCATGCAGGAAGGCTGCAAATATCTGCTCGGCGAACAGGACTTTTCCGCCTTTCGCGGAGCAGGGTGCCAGTCACTTTCACCCAATCGCAATATCACCAGCGCCAACATTATCCAGGCTGGAGAGCTGCTAGTCTTTGAAGTGACAGCCAATGCTTTTGTCTTACATATGGTGCGCAATATTATCGGCTCGCTGATGGAAGTGGGTTGTGGTCGTCGCGATCCAAGCTGGATAGGGCAGTTGATCAAAGGCTGTGATCGCACAAAAAGTGCTGCGACAGCATCGCCAAAAGGGCTCTACCTGGTTAATGTGGGCTATCCCAATGACTCGATTATTCCACTGATGCCCAAGGGTCCGCTGTTTTTAAATATAAAAAGCTAAATACACAGCGTTTCGACAGTTTCAACGTCAGTTTTGTACACAGGTGAAGATATGTCAGTTCAAGTAAAAATTTGTGGTATCACGACGCCAGAGCAAGCGCTTATGGTGCAGCAAGCAGGTGCCGATGCCCTGGGGCTAGTGATTTACCGCAAGAGCTCGCGCTATATCGATCTGCGCCAGGCGGTGGCTGTGCGAGCGGCGATTGCCTCTGATGTTCTCTGTGTTGTGTTGCTGGTGAATGCGGACAAGGAATTTGTGAAGCAGGTCATCGCAGACGTAAAACCGGATCTGCTGCAGTTTCACGGCGATGAAAGCGCCGAGTTTTGCCAGCAGTTTGGCTTTCCCTATATTCGTGCTCTGCGCATGCATGAGGATCTCAATATCGCCGCCGAGGCGAAAGCCCATAAAGCAGCCCACAGTTTACTATTTGATGCCTGGCATGCAGACCAGTACGGCGGCACGGGTGAGCGCTTTGACTGGGCTAGACTGCCCCGCGAGCGCAACTTTAATTTGATTCTGGCGGGTGGTTTAACCCCTGATAATGTGGCTGAATCCGTGGCCGCTGTAGCGCCGGATATGGTCGATGTGAGCGGTGGCGTCGAGTCGGCACCGGGGATAAAAGATCCAATTATGGTGCGTGACTTTATTCAGCAGGCAAAAGCCGCTGGTTGAAGGGGCTTTTGATTAAACAGTTGATTGAAAGAACCGACTAAAAATAACCCAATGCACTGTTTAGCTCGGCCAATCTGTCGTGTTAAACTGCCGACCTAACAAGAGCCGAAGCTTACTCTGTAGGGTAAAACTTGCACCCTGTAAGATTCTGGCTTAGTAATATTGAGTACTTACTGATTTTAGCGAAAGGGAAATAGATGAACTGGCTGAAGCGGATTCGACCTAAAGGACCATCGAGCACCACAAGTGAACGCTCTAATTCAGTTCCCGAGGGGCTTTGGAAAAAGTGTCCCAAGTGTGCCTCACCGCTCTACCGTCCAGAGTTAGAACGAAATCTCGATATTTGCCCGAAATGTGAACACCATATGCGTATTGGCGCCCGCCGACGCTTGGATATCTTTCTCGATACCGATGGCCGCACGGAAGTTGCTCCAGAGGTTGAACCTATTGACCGCCTTAAGTTTCGCGATGTTAAAAAGTACAAAGATCGCCTGACTGATGCGCAGAAAAAAACCGGTGAAAAAGACGCCCTGGTTGCCATGAGTGGCAGCGTTAAGGGGGTACCTGTAGTGGCTGTTGCCTTTGAATTCGCTTTTCACGGTGGCTCTATGGGCTACGCAGTGGGGGAGAAGTTCACCCGTGCGGCGAAACTGGCGCTGGCCGAAAACAAACCGCTGATCTGTTTCTCGGCTACCGGTGGTGCACGCATGCAGGAGGCCCTGATCTCACTGATGCAAATGGCTAAAACCAGCGCGATTCTCGAGCGTATGCGCATTGCCGGCGTTCCCTATATTTCAGTCATGACCGATCCAGTTTACGGCGGTGTCTCTGCCAGTCTGGCGATGCTGGGGGATATCAATATTGCAGAGCCTGGAGCTCGAGCAGGCTTTGCCGGCCCCAATATTATTGAACAGACCATTCGTCAGAAATTACCCAAAGGTTTCCAGCGCAGTGAGTTCCTGCTGGAAAAGGGCCAGATCGATATGATTGTTGCCCGCCATCAGATGCGCGATCGTCTCGCCAGCATACTCTCCAAATTTATGCACCTGCCAGAACCAGTCGATGCCTGAGCGCAATCTAGCGGAGTGGTTAACTCTGTTAGAAGCACGGCACCCGGCGGAAATTGATCTAGGGCTCGCGCGTGTTGCTGCGGTCTGGGCGGCGATCAAACAGCAGCGTCTTCAGCAGGGTGACGCAATCTCTCTGCCACCCGTAATCACAGTCGCCGGCACCAATGGCAAAGGCTCCTGTCTGGCCAGCATGCAGGCGGTTATGTTGGCTCATGGCTACCGTGTCGGTCTGTTTACCTCCCCGCATTTTTTGCACTACAACGAGCGTATTGCTGTCCAGGGCCAGCCGGTTGAGGATGCAACCATTGTCTGCGCCTTTGATGAGATTGAAGTGGCCCGCGGTGATACCTCTTTAACCTATTTTGAATTTGGCGCCCTCGCTGCGCTGTTGGTCTTTGTCGATGCTGGACTCGATCTAATGCTCTTGGAAGTCGGCTTGGGCGGACGCCTCGATGCGATCAATATTATTGACGCCGATGTCGCCGTCGTCACCAGCATTGCCCTGGACCATCAGGCTTGGTTGGGTGATACCCGAGCGTTAATCGCCGTGGAAAAGCTTGGTATAGCCCGTCCCTCGAAACCCTTAGTGGTTGCCGAAGCGGATGGTCCTGAGGGCTTTGAACAGATGATCGCGGCCACTGGCGCAGAGGCCTCTGTGATTGGCCAAGATTTTACTCTGAGCCCAGAGAATGATGGTTTTAGTCTTCAGCTCAAGACGTTGAATGCGGAGTCCGAGTATTTGCACGGTCTGCCGACATCGGGCTTGCTGCCGATCAATAAGGCGGCAGCACTGCAGGCACTGAGCTGCGCTGGCTTTAGTTTGGCTAACCACAAAGTCATTGCTGCGCTGGAGGGATTAACTCTCACTGGCCGCCAGCAACGGCTCTCAATTGATGACCGTGCGGTGATTCTCGATGTCGCCCATAATCCCGCGGCGGCGAAAGCCTTGGCCGCAGCCCTGAAACCTATCAGTGGACGCTATCTCGCGGTTGCCTCGGTACTCAACGATAAGGATTGGCTGGGTATTGTCGAGCCCTTATCAGAGATTTTTGGCGACTGGCGAATCGCCGAAATAAGCGCTAACGAGAGGGCCACTAAAGCTCAAACCCTGCAGGAAGTGTTATACAATGCTGGCCTTTCAAGCAGATTGTTCGAGTCGCTAGAAGAGGCATTTCTAAGTGCCCTTAAAGCGGCCACTAAAGACGACGTGATTGTAGTGTTCGGATCTTTTCACACCGTCTCGGCAGTACTTAATATGCAGCGTGAGTCTGATGGGTGAATTCAATGAGTAATGGGTTACAGCAGCGAATCATCGGGGCGTTAGTTCTCGGCGCCCTGGGTTTGATCGTCTTGCCAATCGTATTTGATTTCGCCGATCCGCTGAAAATCGATCGCCAGAGTCGCCTTCCTGCAGCACCAGAAATTGCCCCAATTGAAGTTGCCAAAGCACAGCGCCCAGAGGGCAGTGCCAAGTTGGGCAAGATCGACAGCCTGTTTAATATTGCCAAGTCAAAGCCGATTGTCGATGTCAGCGAAGGCTTTTATGGCCTCAATGAAAACGACCTGCCTCGAGCATGGGTGCTTCAGGCCGGCAGTTTTGAAGTCCAAGACAAAGCCCAAGGGCTGATGCAGCGACTGCGCAAGAGTGGTTTTAAAGCCTTCGTAAAGACCGCGATTGTGGAGAGCAAAACCTTCTATCGGGTCTATGTGGGCCCCAAAGCTGACAAGCGCAGGGCGATCGCCGAAAAGAGCAAGATTGACAGTAATTTTGCAACCGATGCGATTGTGTTGCAGTACATTCCCTGATGCGAGGTTAGCCAATGGACGTGGCCACTGTAGATTGGATAATTATTGGATTGGTAGCGTTTTCAGCGCTGATCAGTCTGATTCGCGGTTTTGTCAAAGAGGCCATGTCACTGGTTATCTGGATGCTCGCCTTTGCCGTGGCGGTGAATTTTAAACAGCCGGCGGCAGAGCTGTTAACAAATATGATCAATCAGCCATCAATCAGGCAGTTGGTGGCCTTTGGTGCGCTTTTTGTCGGAACCTTACTGCTTGGCAGTATGGTCAATTTTTTATTGGGTAAATTAGTCAGCTCAACCGGATTGAGCGGAACCGACAGGATGCTCGGGCTGGTTTTTGGTGTTTTTCGGGGGATGTTAATCGTGCTTGCGCTGGTGGTGGTATTGCCCAGCGCGTTGCCGGTTGACCAAGACCCCTGGTGGCAAGCGTCGGCGTTGATTCCTGTATTCCAGAGCTTTGAAGTCTGGGGCAGAGAGACAGCGGCGGCGATTAAAGATCTTCTACTAGGTTGGGTATAACAGATGTGCGGTGTTGTTGGAATTTCTGGAACTTCAAATGTTAATGTGCGTCTCTATGATGCCTTGACGGTTTTGCAGCATCGCGGTCAGGATGCCGCGGGCATCGTCACCGACAACGATGGTGAAATCCATGTGTGCAAAGGTGTTGGCCTGGCGCGAGATGTGTTTCGCACCGAGCATATGGCGCGACTGGTGGGCAATGTGGGTATTGGTCATGTGCGTTATCCCACCGCCGGCAGTTCCGGTCCCGCTCTGGCACAGCCGTTTTATGTCAACTCGCCCTATGGTATCTGCATCGCCCACAACGGCAATCTGACCAATGCCGATGAATTGCGCAAACATATCTTTCGCTCCGATTTACGTCACCTGAACACTGATTCCGATTCTGAAGTATTGCTCAATGTCTTCGCCCATGAATTACAGCTGCGCCGCAAGCTCGAACCCTCAAGTGAGGATATTTTTGATGCCGTGCGCAATGTTCATCTGCGCTGTCGTGGCGCCTATGGGGTAGTCGGAGTGGTTGCCAACCACGGCATGTTTGCCTTTCGCGATATCTACGGTATTCGACCACTCTGCTACGGCGCTCGTGAGACCGAAGCTGGCATCGAGTATGCGGTTGCCTCTGAGAGTGTTGTGCTCGACAGCATGGGCTTTGGTCAGATTAAAGATCTGCAGCCCGGTGAAGCGCTGTTTGTCGACAATAAAGGCGAGATTCACTTTCAGCAATGTTCGTCCAAGGCTGAGTTAGTACCCTGCATGTTTGAACATGTGTACTTCGCCCGTCCGGATTCAATGATGGACGATATCTCGGTGTACAAATGTCGCCTGCGAATGGGTGAAAAGCTCGCCGAGAAAGTACTGCGTCTAATGCCCGATCACGACATTGATGTGGTGATCCCGATTCCCGACACCAGTCGTGTCTCTGCTCAAGCTATGGCGGAGACTCTGGGGGTCAAATTGCGTGAAGGCTTTATGAAGAATCGCTACATCGGCCGCACCTTTATTATGCCGGGCCAGACTCAGCGCAAGAAGTCTGTGCGCCAAAAGCTCAATGCGGTGAAGCTTGAATTTGCCGGCAAGAATGTGATGCTGGTGGATGACTCAATTGTTCGCGGCACCACCTCGAAAGAAATTATTCAGATGGCCCGTGATGCCGGCGCTAAAAAGGTCTATATGGCCTCAGCTGCTCCTGGCGTGCGCTATCCCAATGTCTATGGTATCGATATGCCGTCGGCTAAAGAGTTGATTGCACACGGTCGCAGCGACGAGGAAGTGGGCGAGATTATTGGCGCCGACTGGATGATCTATCAAGACCTTGAAGATCTGGTGGCATCGGCTGCCGAGGGTAACCCATCGATCAAGCGATTTGAATGCTCCGTGTTTAACGGCGATTATGTCACTGGCGATGTGGACGAAGCCTATCTGTCGCATATTGATCAGCAGCGCAATGACAATGCCAAGAGTGAAGGTGGCGCCCCTGAAGGCAGGCAAAAAAATCAGGTTATTGGTATTCACAATAACAACAGTGAAGCGAATATTAACTAAGCTTGGCGGTTGTTTTAGGACGAGTTTTGGACGCTTATGAACATTTATGGAGAGTTGAAGGACTATGTCGGATAACTCAGACAGCACAGATAACAACCAGCCAGTCGCGGCGGTAGACGCCTATCAGCAGGCAACGCTGGCCATCCGCAGCGGCTATCAGCGCACTCATGAGGCCGAGCACTCAGAGGCACTATTCCTCACGTCAAGCTATGTGTTTGAAAATGCCGAGCTGGCAGCCAAGCACTTTAGCAATGAACTCCAGGGCAATGTTTACTCCCGCTACACCAATCCCACTGTACGTGCTTTCGAAGAGCGCCTTGCGGCGATGGAAGGTGGCGAGCAGGCCGTGGCGACCTCATCCGGCATGGCAGCAACACTCAGTGTGGTTATGGCGCTGCTGCAGTCTGGGGATCATATTCTCTGCTCCAAGGATGTCTTTGGCAGCACCCGCGTGATGTTAAATAAGTATATTGTTAAGTTCGGCGTTGAGGTGACCTATGTCTCCCTCACCGATCTCGATGCTTGGCAGCAGGCGATTCAGCCCAATACCAAAATGCTCTTTTGCGAAAGCCCGTCTAATCCCATGTCGGAGATAGCCGATCTTGAGGCACTGGCCGCGCTGTCGAAAAAGGCTGGCGCACTCTTTGTCGTCGATAACTGTTTCTGTACACCGGTACTGCAAAAGCCTCTCCAGTGGGGTGCGGATATAGTGGTCCATTCGGCGACTAAATATCTCGACGGGCAGGGTCGTTGTCTCGGCGGTGCTTTAGTTGGTAACAGTGAGCTGATGGAAAAGGTCGTCGGCTTTTTACGCGCAGCCGGTCCCACCATGAGCCCTTTTAATGCCTGGGTATTTCTTAAAGGTTTGGAGACCCTGCGTATTCGTATGCAGGCGCACTCGGCTAATGCCGCGGAGCTGGCCACTTGGTTAAACGATCATCCCAAGGTCACTAAGGTGTTTTATGCTGGCCTGGAAGATCATCCCGGTCACAGCTTGTCCAAGAAGCAGCAATCTGATTTTGGTGGCGTACTCTCTTTTGCTGTTGCCGGTGGTCGCGAGCAAGCTTGGACGGTGATCGATAACACGCGCATGCTTTCCTTGACCGCCAATCTCGGTGACACTAAAACCACCATAGTGCATCCGGCAACTACCACCCACGGTAGGCTCTCTGATGAGGAGCGCCAGCAGGCGGGAATTAGTGAAAATCTGATTCGTATTGCTGTGGGTCTGGAAGATATTGTCGATATTAAAAATGACTTGGAATTGGGTCTAAATCGAATCTAGTCTGCGTACAACCTATTATTAATGGGCGATCAATCGCCGGGGTTCAAGCCATGTTCACGTTAAATCTTCCCACTGCGGATCAGGCATTGCCCGGTCGCGACTCCGCGATGCAAATCAGTAACCGAAACGTTATCAATGGCCAGCCACTGCAGCCGCCATTTGCCGAGGGTCTCTGCTCAGTGGTGGTGGGTATGGGCTGTTTCTGGGGCGCTGAGCGACGCTTTTGGCAGCAGGACGGGGTGGTTACTACAGCTGTGGGCTATGCGGGGGGAGCGACTCCCAACCCGACTTATGAAGAGGCCTGTTCCGGTATGACGGGGCACTCAGAAGTGGTGTTGGTGGTGTTTGATCCTGCACAAATAAGCTTTGATCAGTTACTGAAAGTGTTTTGGGAATCTCATGATCCCACTCAGGGTATGCGTCAGGGCAATGATCAGGGCAGCCAATATCGCTCGGTGATCTACTGTGATACTGAGGTCCAGCTTCAGCAGGCATTGGCTTCTGCTGAGACAGTTCAGGGCCAGTTGACTACTTTAGGTTTCGGTGAGATTACTACTGAGATTTGTATGGCGCCGACGTTCTTTTACGCTGAGGAATATCACCAGCAGTATCTGGCTAAGAATCCTGGTGGCTACTGTGGATTGCGTGGTACGGGGATTAGCTGCGCGATTTAGTTAATGGTGGCTGGAGAGCCTCAGCTATTTTGGGGGGAGCCTCAGCTATTTTGAGGGAGATCCTTCGGCTTCGCTCAGGATGACAAAATATACGTTGTCATCCCGACCCACATTACGTTTTCATCCCGACCCACATTACCCTGTCATCCCGACCGCAGTGCAGGGATCTCATCCAGTCGGCACAAGATCCTTCGAGTTAGCTCAGAATGACAACTACCTCTGTAATCTAACGTTTCAAAATCGCCGAGATAGCCGCCTTGGCTTCCGGCGACGCAACGCGCTTGGCAAACTCCTTTGACTCAATGCTGATACGCTCCGCCAAGGGCTCCATATCCCGACGCATCAGCGCCTTGCTCTGCACCAACGCATCACGCGACTTACCCGCCAGCTTGGCTGCAGTCGCCATGGCACAGGCCATCAGGTTATCGCTGCTACAGATCTGATTAATCAGGTTGTATTGCAGTGCTGTCGCGGAATCAAATCGATCTCCCAAGAGCAGCATCTCAGCGGCTTTCACATAGCCACAACGCATGGGCAAGAGCAGCGACGAACCAAACTCAGGCACCGCAGCCAGATTAATAAACGGCATCATAAATACGCTGCTGGGCGTTGAATAAACAAATTCACAGTGCAATAGCAGGGTCGTACCTATACCTACCGCAAACCCATCGACGGCGGCAATAACCGGTACTGGGCAGGTGGAGAGGGCACGCATAAATTCCCATACTGGGGCTGTTGCGCCGTCCTCAACGGCCGGTGGCCGGGCGAGAAAATCTTCCAAATCATTGCCGGCAGAAAAGTCCTTGCCACCTGAGAACACCACCACACTGACGTCTTCACGGGTGGCGCGATGATCAAAAATATCCGCTAACTGGGCATACATATCTGAGGTGAGGGCGTTTTTTTTATCTGGCCGATTGATGCTGACGGAGAGGATGCCATCGGCATAGTGACTTTTAATAAGGTCTGGCATATCTGACATAGCTGTGCTCTTTATTAGAATTATTGTTGGTTAAAGCTAGTGCTACCGAGCCCTAATAGCTAAGCCCGCGCAGGCGCTCGGATTTAGGGTCAGCCAATGGAATCGCTGCGAGTAAATCTCGTGTGTACTGTTGCTGGGGGGCTGCCCACAGCGCCTCAGTATCACCGGTCTCAATGATCACACCCTTATTCATCACCACTACCCGATCGGAAATATAGCGAACTACCGAGAGGTCGTGGGAGATAAACATCATGGTCAAGTTATGCTTCTCCACTAGATTCAGAATCAGATCGAGAATCTGTGCCTGAATGGTAACATCTAGAGCCGACACCGGTTCATCGGCAATAATCAATTCCGGCTTGGTGGCAATAGCGCGACCAATAGCAATTCGCTGGCGCTGACCACCGGAAAACTCATGGGGATATTTACGCATATTACTGCGTGCCAGACCTACATCGTCCATCAGCTGCTGGACTTGCTGGTCAATGTTTTTGGCATTAGCCAGGCCGTAATAGAGCAGCGGTTCGGCCAAGGTTTGGTAGACCGTCATACGCGGATTTAACGAGGCATAGGGATCTTGAAAGATCATCTGCATCTTGCGCCGCCAGGGAACTAACTGGCCTGGACTGAGCCTGTTAAGTTCAACCCCATCGAAGTTGATCGAGCCCGCGGTAATCGGCGCCAGCTGTAAAATCGAACGTCCCAGTGTTGACTTTCCAGAGCCTGATTCGCCCACTAGGCCGAGGATCTCACCCCGTTGAATCTCTAGAGACACACCATCCACCGCCTTTATATCCCCAGTCGGTGTCTTGCTGTAATCGCGAAAATAGGTCTTTAGGTTTTCCACGCGGATCATTGGCTTGTCAGACTTTTCTGGGTGGGCGCGGTTGGGCATAAGCTTGGCGCCCTCGGGAATCGCGGCTAATAATTTCTTTGTGTAATCATCCTCAGTGCGATAAAAAATACCCTCGGCATCATTGGCCTCGCGCACTGTGCCTTCGCACATCACCATGATCTTGTCGGCAATGCCGGCAACCACCCCCAGGTCATGGCTAATAAAGATCACCGCCACATCACGCTTCTTTTGCAGGGTTTTAATCAAGGCCAAGATCTGCGCCTGAATGGTGACATCTAAGGCAGTGGTGGGCTCATCACAGATTAATAACCGCGGTTCATTAATCAGCGCCATGGCAATCATTACCCTCTGGCGCATACCACCGGAAAACTCATGGGGGAAGCAGTCAAAGCGCTGTTTGGCCTCACCAATGCCCACTTCTTCGAGCAGCTCGATAGCCCGCAGGCGCGCGTCAGAACGGCTCTGGCGGCGGCTTTTATCCTGGTTGTAGATCAGCGGTTCAATCAGCTGTTCGCCAATGCTGATAAAGGGATTAAGCGAGGTCATGGGATCTTGGAAGATCATCGCAATATCGTTGCTGCGAAAGCGCCGCATCTGGGCAGCGTCGCAACTCAGCAGATCGATGCCATCAAACAGGGCAGTGCCGGCTTCAATCTTGGCCGGTGGCTTCGGCAGCAGATCTAGCAGGCTGTAACAGGTCACGGATTTGCCCGAACCGGACTCGCCAACAATCGCCAGAGTCTCACCGGCATCAACCGTAAAGCTGACGTCATCCACGGCTTTGGTTACACCATTTCTGCTGTAAAAATAGATACTTAGCCCATTTACCTCAAGTAATGCCATATCAATTAATCCTTTGAGGTTCTGGGGTCGAGGGCATCGCGTAGGCCGTCGCCAAGAAAGTTGAGTGCAAACAGGGTCAGAGACAATGTCACGCCGGGGAATATCAATAGCCAGGGATATTCTTCCATGGTTTCGACGCCGTAATTAATCAGCAGGCCCCATGAGCTCTGTGGCGGTTGAATACCGAGTCCGAGAAAGCTTAAAAAGGCTTCCAGAAGCATCACACTGGGAATGGTTAAGGTGGTGTAAACAATCACTGGGCCCAGGGTGTTGGGAATAATATGGCGGCGGATAATGGTCCATTGGGAGAGTCCCAGTGAGTGAGCCGCTTCAACAAATTCCTGCTTGCGCAGTGACATTACCTGGCTGCGAACAATCCGCGCCATGGTCAGCCATTCGACAGCGCCGATGGCCAAAAACAGCAGCAGTATATTGCGTCCAAAGACGACCATCAGCAGCACGATAAAAATCATAAAGGGCAGGGCGTACATAATATCGACAATACGCATCATTACTGCGTCGACCCGTCCGCCGACAAAACCGGCGATGGCGCCCCAGAGCACCCCGATTATCAGCGCTACTGCGGTGGCAATAAAGCCTACGGTGAGAGAGACACGGCCGCCGTACATAATCCGCGTGAGCATATCGCGGCCAAAGATATCGGTACCCAGCCAATGTTCTATAGAGGGGGCGGTGGCACCGAGAATCAAATCTTGCTCTTCGTAACCATAGGGCGCGATCCAAGGAGTCAGTATCGAGATAATACAGAGCAGAGCCAAAATACCCAGGCCAAATAAGGCCAGATAATTTTTACTCAGCTTGATCCAGGCATCTTTCCACAATGAGGTGCCTTGCTCTTGTTTTTGCTCTTGCTGTTGTTTTTGCTCTTTTTTTTGTTCTGAGGCTTTAATCTGATTCATTAGTTATTCCCCCGAGCTTGCTGTCGCAGTTTTGGGTCGAGCCAGATGGCGAGCATATCCGAGAGCAGATTAAACAGAATAATCAATGTGGCGAAAAAGATAGTCATACCGAGAATCATGGTGTAATCCCGGTTAAAGGCGGCCTGGACATAGAAGCGTCCGAGTCCGGGAATTTGGAAAATGGTTTCTACCACAAAGGAGCCGCCTAACAGCCCGGCAAAGGCTGGTCCTAAAAAGGCCACCACTGGGATCAAGCCGCCGCGCATTGCGTGCTTAAAGATAATCAGGGGCTCAGAGAGGCCTTTGGCGCGTGCGGTGCGGATATAGTCTTGAGACAGCACTTCGAGCATGCCGCCGCGAGATAGCCGCGCTATATAGGCAGCGTATCCGGTGCCCAATGTGATCGAGGGCATGATTTTATCCCCGGGCATATCCCCCCAGCCGGAGACCGGTAGCCATTCCAAATAGATGCCAAATATCAGCACCAATAAGGGTCCCAATAAGAAAGAGGGCATGCAGATGCCGAGCATCGCCGCGGACATCGGCACATAGTCCTGCAGAGTGTTGGGTCGCATGGCGGCGGCGACGCCGGCGCTAACGCCAATAATTAGCGCCACCATCATGGCGTAGAGGGCCAGCTCGGCAGTGGCGGGTATGCCTGCCGCGATCAGTTCATTAACGGTGCGGCCGGAGTACTTAAACGAGGGGCCGAAGTCACCCTGCACTACATCGCCGAGGTAGCTGATGTACTGTTTCCAAAGCGGTTGGTCGAGGTTGTACTGGGCTTCCAAGGCTTTGATGACTTCAGGGGGTACGGCTTTATCCGCAGAAAAAGGTCCGCCAGGCGCAGAGTGCACCAGCATAAAGGTTGCACTGATAACGATCAGCAGCACAGGAATAGCCTGTAGCAGTCGGTTGAGAGCAAATCGCCACATTAGTTTTTCTCTCCCGCATCTGTTATGTCAGCTTCCAGATACATCTCTTTAAATGACGGTTGATTGAGAATATTGTCATTAAAGTTTTTGACCGAGCTATTGACTAGATTGTTCGAGGTGTAAATGTAGATCGGGATCACTGGCATATCCTCCAATAGCATTGTTTCGGCGCGGTTAAATATTGCCAGACGCTCGGCGTGGGTTTTGGCTTCCGGTGCGGACCTGAGTATCAGCTGATCATATTCCGGGTTGCACCAGCCGGTGCGGTTGTTGCCGCCATTACAGAGAAACATATCGAGGAAATTGTTGGGGTCCACATAGTCGCCGATCCATCCAGCGCGGCCGATTTCGTAGTCGAGACTGGTGACGCTGTTTAAATAGACCTTCCACTCTTGATTGAGCAGTTTGACATCTATATTGAGGTGCTTTTTCCACATCTGCTGAATGGCCACGGCGATCTTGCGGTGGCCTTCGCTGGTGTTATAGAGAATTTCGGTGGTGGGAAAACCCTCGCCATTGGGGTAGCCGGCGTCGGCCAATAGCTGTCGAGCGGCCTCGGGATTAAACGCTAGGTCACTTTTGGGGTGGTAGCCCATGGTGCCCGGCGGGGTGATGGTATAGGCGGGGATCTGTCCGCCTTTGAGTATCCGCTGGCTTATCTTGTCGCGATTAATTGTCATGCCCAGCGCGCGCCTGACACGTTTGTCTTGTAGTTGCGGTACGCGAGTATTGATGCGGTAGAAGTAGACGCCCAGATAAGGGGCGATGTGCAGGGCTGGATCGTTGCGCTCCCTGTAGGTGGCGATTTTGTCGGCCGGCACTGTGCCGCTGTAGTGAAGCTGCCCGGCGCGGAACATACGTTCGACAGTGACGGCATTTTCGATGGGATAGAAGATAATTTTATTCAGTTTGATGCTGTCGGCATCCCAGTAGTGGGGGTTGCGTTCGACCACTACCCGACGGTTTATTTTCCACTCGGACAGTTGAAAGGGGCCATTGCCCACTATGTTGCCTTCGTAGGTCCAGCGGGTGCCACGCTGATCGGCGTCGCCAAATTTTTCGATAGTGGCGCGATGTACTGGGTAGAGGCTGTAGTGGTCGAGCAGTTGCAAGAAGTAGGGTGTTGGGTTGTTGAGGGTGACTTGCAGAGTAAGGTCGTCGAGGGCTTTGACCCCTACCTGTTCGAAGTCGCTGATGTCCCCTTCGTAATATTCTTTGGCGTTTGCGATGGGAAAGTACATGTAGGCGTAGAGGTTGCCCAGTGCCGGTTGCAGGGCGCGCCACCAGGACCAGACGTAGTCATGGGCGTTGTGCGGGTCACCGTTGGACCAACGGGCGTTATTTCGCAGGTAGAAGGTGTAGACACGGCCGTCTTCGCTGATATCCCAGGAGCTGGCGACACCGGGTCGCGGTTCGAGGGTTTTGCTGTCTTTGAGCACTAGGCCTTCCATAAGGGCAACGATGATTTTGTGCTCGGGGACGCCGGTGGCGATATGGGGGTCGAGGCTTTGCGGTTCGGTGCCGTTGCCCCAGTGTAGGGTGCCGCTGCGGTTGCCTGTGCTGACGTTGTTTTCGCCACCACCACAGCTGGTCAGCAGTGTTAGCAATAATAGGGTTGCCAGCGCTTTGACGGGATTAGATCTAAGGTATGAATGAGTTGCCGGGTTGGGCGCGGTGGTTGCTGGGGAGTGACGCATTTATAGAAATCCGTTTTTATGGTTTTGTTACTGAGATCTAACTGTAGTGTAACGAACCGATGAAATTTAACCACATTAAAAGTGATCAATTTATGGGCTATTTTGATCTTGGCTGGATTAGTTTTTATCTGGCTTTGAGTAGCTTTTTGATCGAAGAGCTGTTGCACTTGAGCGGTAAACCCGTGATAATCCCGCGCTTCAATGGTGGCCCTCACTGGTCCCCTCGCAACAGCCAGCCGCGAACCCCGCCAGGCCCGGAAGGGAGCAACGGTAGTGGTTACGCTGTGTGCCGAAGTGCGGCTGGTGAGGGTCACCGCCATATTTCCTGTGTGACTTCTCCTTTTTTGATTTATTTGTGCCTGCTGGTAGTCTGTGGCGTCCGCTATGGATTCGAGCTCTGTTGGTTTGGGAGCCTGAGGAGCGGCAACGATTGGGGTTCAGCGTGTCACACCAAACTCTGTCATCCCGACAGAGCGTAGCGATGAGAGATCTCCCCCTCTATTGGCTGATAATCATTGTCGTCATTCTGGGCGCTAGGCCTGCCTGCTTAGGATCAAGGCAGGCTAGTTGCGCTCATAATTTATAGGTATTTTCCGCAGTGCCGTAAAACATCATATGTTGCTCGCTAGCGGTATAGCGAGCGGCGATCTTTTTAAAGCCGTTGTACAAAACATGGTAGGAAATAGACTCCTTATCCACGGGAAAATTACTTTCAAACATACAGCGTGCTGGGCCAAAGCACTCGATGCTGTGATGATAATAAGCAGCCTGTGCGGCTAAGAATTCATCTGAGGTGGGAGGTTGTTTGGCCAGGTGCCAAGAAAAACCATTGTCAGGCATAGCGAGACCCCCTAATTTGGCATAGACGTTGGGGTACTGTGCTAGGGTTTTGATATCCTTTTGCCACTGATTTACTATTTCATTGCGCTGATGCCTGTAGGGGCCGACACCCAAAGGGGTTCCAAAGTGATCGAGGATAAAGGTGGTTTCGGGTACAGCCTGCACCAACTCTATGAAGTCCTGAAGTTGGTGGTGATAATGCCAGGCGTCAAATGAGTATCCCAGTTGGCCTAGGCGTTTTAGGCCGCGCCTAAAAGCGTTACTGGTATACAAGCCAGGCGCAGCTAGATCGATTTCGGTGACACTAATCGCCTCTGGATTTGGATCCCAGACGGCGATTTGGCGGATACCTTTGAGCAGTTCTCCGGCAATTTCTCGGTGATGGTCTAGCACGTCCTCGACAGCGTCACCCAGAGTTAAATTTGCACGGCCAACGATGCCCGCAACCTCTGGCCCGTTGCCGCTACAGCTCTTTTTAGCTAAAGCGACGGCGTACTCGGTTTCACTAACCGGTTTAAGGTGAGCTGGATAGTTATTGGTGTAGTCAATTCCGCCCTCTATAAAAACCGTTTTAACAATATTGTGCCCCGATTGCGTATCAGCGTAAAAATCGCCTAACTCGTAGAGCATGTCGGGCAAGTGCCACAGGTGATGGTGGGGGTCGATGATCTTCAATTTGGGGTTGATAATCGTTTCATTGACTTGCTCTAACCATTTTGCATGGCACATATTGGGTTTCCATTTGATCAAGACAAGCAGATTAGCTTCGACCGTCAACACTATATGAATTAGCGAACGTCTTCCCTTGAGGTGAATCAATGAGCGCCGATGTTAGTCGATCGACCAGCCCTAGACAGCTGGACTTAAATCAGCAAACCGTTTTCATCGACCTCTCTTATCGCTTGTTTTTTGACTGAGCGGCCCTGAGCGTTCGTTGCGCTCTGCATTAGAAACGCCGAGTGCCGAGGTTGCCTCAGGTTATAGGGTGGGAATCTACGGTTTGTCGGGTCGGTAGGGGGCTATATATACCTTAAGTCTTTTCGGGCCGATGTTATGGTGTGCAAACAGGTCTGGTGGTTCGAGATAACAGCGTTGGGTTCGAGATGACAGTGTTGGGTTCGAGATGACATAAAGCTACATTGTCATCTCGACAGAGCGCAGCGGCGAGAGATCTCCCCCCTCAATTGGCTGATAATCATTGTCTCGCTCTGCGCTCTGTTTATATTTCTCTTATCTCCTTATAATGGCTTTTTCCAATCCTAAGCCGTCGCTACTATGAGTTACCAAGTACTTGCCCGCAAATGGCGCCCGCGTATTTTTGCCGAGATGGCTGGCCAGCAACATGTGTTGCAGGCGTTGATCAATGCCCTCGACCACGATCGCTTGCACCACGCTTATCTGTTTACCGGAACCCGGGGAGTGGGTAAAACCACCATCGCTCGGATCCTGTCTAAATGCCTTAACTGTGAAGCGGGTGTCAGCTCGGTTCCCTGTGGTGAATGCTCTTCTTGTAATGAGATCAGTGAAGGGCGCTTTATCGATTTGATTGAGGTGGATGCGGCATCGCGCACCGGTGTCGATGATATGCGTGAACTGCTCGACAATGTTCAGTACGCGCCATCCCGCGGTCGCTACAAGATCTACCTTATCGATGAAGTGCATATGCTCTCTAAGTCGAGTTTTGCTGCGCTATTGAAAACCCTCGAAGAGCCGCCGCCCCATGTGAAGTTTTTGTTCGCCACCACCGATCCGCAAAAGTTGCCGATTACGGTGCTGTCGAGATGCCTGCAGTTCAATCTTAAAAACCTCAGTGCTGAGCGTATTACCGAACATCTGCAGTTTGTCCTCGGTGAAGAGCAGGTACCCTTTGAAGATGCTGCGCTATGGTCTCTAGCGCGCGCTGCTGACGGCAGTATGCGTGATGCCTTGAGCCTTACCGATCAGGCTATTGGTCACGGCGGTGGGCAGGTTAATGAGGGCGAAGTCAGTGCCATGTTGGGCACGATTGAACGCAGTTTTGTGGTGGATATTTGTCAGGCGCTGATCTCTGGTTCAGGTACAGAATTACTCGCGGCGATTGGCCGTATGGCTGAGCAGGCGCCAGATTATGATGCGGCTTTAACCGATATTTTATCGGTCTGGCATCAGGTGGCTATAGTGCAGACGGTTCCTGAAGCACTGGATAAGGGTGTGGCCAACTACAGTGAGCTGTTGGCACTGGCCGCGGCAGTCAGCCGGGAAGATACTCAGCTGTTCTATCAGATCTGTCTGTTAGGGCGCAAAGATTTGCAGCTCTCTCCGGATGCCAAGTCCGGTTTTGAAATGGTTATGTTGCGGGCATTGGCATTTCGCCCGCAGTCTTCGGTGCGACCTGGTGCTGCACCAGCAGCTGCGCCGGTGATGGCGGCTACTAATAATAGTTCAGCGGCTAACACGCCATCAGCTAACAGCTCAGTCGAACAAACACCTCCGCCGGAGGTGGAGCCCAGCGCAAAAAAGTCTGAAGCGGTAGTCGCGGCGGTTGCCGACGACAGGCCGCCTTGGGAACCTCAGATCGAGGCAGGCGCTGAGCCTGTTGTAGCCATAGCGGCTGTTGAAGCGGTTGCAGAGTTGGTGGTTGCAGAGTTGGCGGTTGAATCACCGCTAGAGCAATATGCTGAGTCAGTTCAACAGCCAGTCGCTCTTCAAGAGGCAGCGCAAAAAGTAACGCAAGAGGCCATACATAAGGCTGTTCCGGAGGCAATGCCAGAGCCTGCAGCGATAGTTGCACCGGCTCCTGCTGCACCAGCGCCCATTGCTCTGGAGCGTTTCACACCAGAAAACTGGATTCAGCTGCGTCGTCAGTTGAGTATTGGTGCATCTTTGGGCGAGATCGCCAGTCACTGTCTGTATTTGGGGCGCAATGGTCAGCAGTTAAACTTCCTGATTGATAGCGACCACAACAGCCTCTATGACGATCCCCATCAGCAGCAGTTTAGTGAGGCTCTGAGCGATTATTTCCGGCAGCCGGTGACGGTTGAGATAACCCTCGGCGTGGCGGAAAAAGAGACACCTCGTGCGGCGACCACCAGAGAGAAAGCGGAGCGTTTGGTTGAGGCGGTAGGCAGTCTTAATCAGGATCCTGCGGTGGTGAAATTTAAACAGCTTTTTGATGGTGTACTCGATGAGCGCTCCGTGCGGCCAATAGATTAGGCGCCAAAAGTAACCTCCAGATTGTTTTAGACACAGATTATTAAAAAGAGAGTCCCATGGATATTAATGAGTTAATGAAGCAGGCCCAGCAGATGCAGGGCAAGATGGCAGAGATGCAAGAGCAGGCTGCCAATGTTGAAGTAACCGGTGAGTCCGGCGCGGGTATGGTCAAGGTGATCATGACCGGTCGTCACGATGTGCGCAAAGTGACTCTGGACCCTTCACTGATGAAAGAGGATAAGGAATTTCTCGAAGACTTACTCGCCGCCGCGGTCAATGATGCGGTGCGCAAAGTCGAATCTCAGAGCAAAGATGCTCTGGGCAAAATGACCGGCGGTATGAATTTGCCCGCTGGCTTTAAAATGCCTTTCTAAAAGGCTTTTCAGTTCTGAGAGACTCACCACTAGAAGGCTAGGCTGTGTACGGTAATTTAATTGATCAACTGATTGACGCGTTGCGGGTGTTACCCGGTGTCGGTAATAAGTCGGCACAGCGTATGGCGCTGCATCTGCTGGAGCGGGATCGTCTTGGCGCCACCCGCCTGGCTGAGTCACTTGTTGAGTCGGTAGAAAAAGTCGGCCGCTGTGGACAGTGCCGGACGCTCACCGAGCACGAGGTCTGTGCGATCTGTCGCAATGAACGCAGATTGTCTGATCAGATCTGTGTGGTTGAGAATCCCGCGGATTTGTACGCTATTGAACAGGCCGGTAGTTTTCGCGGCAAGTACTTTGTCTTGCTTGGCCATCTGTCGCCGATTGACGGTATTGGTCCTGAACAGCTGGGCATAGATCAGCTGGTTGAGCGGCTTAAAACCGGCGACGTCAGTGAGCTGATACTGGCTACCAACCTAACAGTTGAAGGTGAGGCCACGGCCCACTTTATTGCCGACAAGGCTAAGGCCCTAGGGGTAGAAGTCTCTCGCATTGCCTATGGTGTACCCATGGGCGGCGAGTTGGAATATGTCGATGGCGGCACTTTAAATATGGCCTTACAGAGCCGTAAATCACTTTAGAATAAGAACAACAGACCACGGATTTTATAATCATAATGACAGCAAATAATCACTGGATCGACAACAGCCAACAGCTTGCCGAACTCTGCGAGCAGCTGCAGCACGCCACTGAGTTGGCAATTGATACCGAGTTTATGCGCAGCGATACCTTTTATGCCAAGCTGGCGCTGATCCAATTATCCGATGGTGAACAGTGCTGGCTGATTGATACGCCCGCTATTAAAGAGCTGCAACCTCTGACGCAACTGCTCAATGCAGCGGAGCTGACATTGGTCTTTCACTCCTGTGGTGAAGATCTGGAAGTGCTGGATCAGGTACTCTCTGTGCGCCCCAAAAAATTGTTTGATTCCCAGATTGCGGCCGGCATTGTCAATATTGGCTATTCCATGGGCTATGCGCGTCTGGTGGAGAATATGCTTCAGATTGAGCTGGGAAAGGAAGATACCCGCTCGGATTGGTTGGCCCGTCCTCTCAGCGATCGCCAAAAGCTCTATGCCGCTGATGATGTGTTGTATCTATACAAAATTTATAAATTATTGCTGGAATTGCTCGAGCAACAGCAGCGAGAAAGCTGGTTTGCCGAAGAGATGCAGGATCTGCAGCGGATTGCCGCAGATCGTCGCGAGGCGCTGGATTATTATCTGCGTGTCAAAGGCGCCTGGCGACTTAATCCGCTGTCCTTGGCGGTCTTAAAACGTCTTTGTGAATGGCGTGAGCAGGCGGCCCGGACCTTGGATAAGCCACGCTCGCATATAGTAAAAGACAATGTGCTGCTGGATCTGGCCAATAACAAGCCGACCCAGATGAGTCAACTGCATCAGATTGATGATTGGTACTCGCGCTCGGTAAAGCGTTTTGGCGAGCAGGTTCTGCAAGAGATCGCCGATGTGGATCAGGATAATTTGCCCAGCGAGCTGCCGCAGCCACTGTCCCGTGCGGTCAGTGATGTGATGAAAAAAATGCGTGTCAGCATTAGTGAAGTGGCGGAAGCTCAGGCAATTCCCAAAGAATTGATGTGCAACAAGAAAGAGTTGGAGTCGATTCTGCGCAGTGCTGTGGAGGGCAAGCGCGAGTGGCCTGCCAGATTGGTTGATGGATGGCGGGGCAGTATGGTGATTCCGGCGCTTGAACTAGTGATAGATAACAGTGATGCCTTATGAAAATCGCTGGCAAGATTCTCTGCGATATTTATAAAACCGCGACCAAGGAAGAGATGTATCTCTATGTGTCTCGGGAGGATGGTTTTAAGCTTGTCCCGGAAGTACTGCTAAAGCAGTTTGGCAAGCCGGTGCTGGTGACGACTATGTTGTTGGCCGCGACCAAAAAGTTGGCGCGGGCGGATGTGACAAAAGTAATGGATGATATTACTCGCCAGGGTTTCTACTTGCAGATGCCACCGCCGCCGACTCCTCTGACAGAGCAAGTCTAATGGCTATTCAGCCCTGGTGGCACACGAAATCTCTTGCTCAGATGAATGATAGTGAGTGGGAATCC
Organism: uncultured Pseudomonadales bacterium; assembly: GCA_963968025.1. GTDB lineage: Bacteria > Pseudomonadota > Gammaproteobacteria > Pseudomonadales > Porticoccaceae > HTCC2207. The sequence goes on from CAXAFJ010000001.1 coordinate 56,351, forward strand.
CTCTGTGATGGCTGTGCCAAATGCTGCTTGGTAAAGTTGGAAGACGCCGATACTGAAGAGATTTATTACACCAATGTTAGCTGTCAGCTGCTGGATACCGAGTCCTGCCGCTGTTCCAATTATGCTGGGCGTCACGAGATTGTCGATGACTGTATAAAGCTTGATCGCAGCAATGTGAATAAATTGGAGTGGCTGCCCCAGAGCTGTTCTTATCGATTGATTGCTGCGGGACAGTCGCTGCCGGATTGGCATCATCTGCGCACCGGTGATCGCAAGGCCATGCACAGTTACGGCGCATCGTTGCGCGGCAAGGTGACTTCGGAGTTGGATGTGCATGACGATGATATTGAAGACCATATTATTAGATGGATTAATTAACTATGTATACCGCTGAAGATTATCTCCAGGGCTGGATTGCCTACTCGATTGGTGGGCTGTTTTTATTGGTTTTTCTCTGGTATGTGCTGCGCAATCTACGTTATGCCGCGGTGCGTCATATTTTGATACTGACCTCTGCAGCCTTTCTGTTCACTCCGGTGACAGCCTATCGCGATGATGCTCATCTGGCTCCGGCGTTTTTTGTGAGTCTCTATGAAGGGGTTTTGCTGTCCGGTGCCAATGAGGGTTTTCAGCGTGGCTTGGCGCCGATTATTGCGGTGTTGGTATTTGCGCTGCTGATCTATGGGGCGGGGCGTTTGTTGTGGGCTAAGCTGTTTCGCAAGACGCTTTCAGTTACTGCTGATGCTTTTGCTGATGGTAGTGATGATGATCAGATTGCTGAACAGCTATCTAAATCCGATAAATAAATTCCCCTTTGTCATCTCGAGCGCCTGTGAGAGATCTCTACTGGCGACAATCAGTGACCTAAAATTCAGTCATTTTTTAGTGTCCAATATGCTGCACTGCAAGCCAGTGCGACAGCGCCGCCTAATGTCAGTAATGACATTGGGCTAATATGAATACTGCTGGGCAACAGCACCACGAACTCCGCTATGGGGAAAAAAGCGTAGGACAGCAGGCAGCCAATCAGTGTAAATAACATTGTTATCAGTGCGTCTTTGAAAAACGACAGCCCAGCTTTTTGCTCAAGTTCTAAGAGTACCTGAGTTGAAAACCCTCGATCCTGTATGCAGGGTTCAGCGCTGCGCAATTGCGCAAATAGGCTGTCGATGTCAGTTTCTCTGGTCATGATGTATCTCTGCTTTTCCAGTCCGCAAGTTGCTCTCTGAGACTGATTTTCCCCCGAGCAATTAGGGTCTTTACTGTGCCCAGGGGAATGCTCATGATATCGGAAATTTCCCGCTGCGTGCACTCGCGGTGCAAACTCAGATGCAGGGCCATTCTCTGGTTGTCACTGAGGTGATTCATGGCCTGCGCCAGATCGCGATGCAGTTGCAGGGGTTCATTAGGGACGATCGCTTCATGGTCCTTACTAAGCCACAGCGATTGCTCTTCCCGACCGGTTAAACCGCCGGTTAGTTCGCGGTTGCGTGCCACGCGAAAGTGACTCAGCATTAGGTTATAGGCGATGCGATAGAGCCAGCTGGAAAATTTCGCCTTACCCTGAAAACTGCTCAAGGCACTCTGTGCTTTGCTAAAGGTCTCCTGGGCCAAATCGTCGGCCAGGGCCTCATTCCAGCCGGTTAATTGGCGCAATGAATAACGCAGCGGAGACTGATAGCGCTTTACCAACTCCGCAAACGCTCGGTGACTGTCTTCCTTGACGACAGCGTCAATCAACGCCTGATCCGTAAGGTTCATAAAGCTTAAGCGGCAGTGCTAGTGTTACCGGGTTGCGTCTCTGCTTGCTGCTCACTGAGTTTCCAGATTAAGAGCCGAGCTATACCTATACACAGGGGAATGAGGGCAACTGAAGCCACGCCCCAACCTACCAGCATGCCAAGGAATAGAAATAATCCGCTTCCAATGCCGCTTAGGATTAATCCGCGTTGGAGGTTATTGCCGCTAACCGCATTGTCATTAAAGGTGGCCAATACCTCCCGGGGCACATCTTTGCCAGCGTTGATGAATTTCTCGACTAAGGCGTCGCGCTGCTTACGTTTTCGGTAAGAAAATAACAGCAGCAGGGCGATAACCAGCACCGGTGAGCCGAAGGTAAATAGAATGGCAAAAATCGGCACTATCACAGAACTTAAGCCGCCAAAACTGAAGCTGTCGGGAATGGTTATGTTGATGCCTTCTTGAAACGAGCGCAGGGCATCTTTGACTTCCTGGCGCTCCTCTTGGTCAAGGTCTTTCCATTCGGCTTTTAGTTCGGTTATGACCTCGTCGACAAGAAATGCCACTTCGCTATCAAATTCATCATGGGCATCAGTGTGGCTGGCACTGTCAATGTCGCTAGGCGTGGCGATAACGGTGACTTCGTTAATGTCCTCAGCCATAGTTGAGACTGTATTTGCCAGGGCCAATAACATGGCGCAAACCAACAGGCCGTTCTTCACGAGGTAATTTTTCATATTGTTCTCCGGGTTATTTCAGCGGCGCTGTGGTGATAACTATTGATCCTACCTCAATAGTTAATCGCCGCTGGTTAATCTCGCTGCTCAGAATGCTCTGCCGTAAAGACTGCCTTGGGTACCCCGCGGTCATAGTTAACCGCGGATTCACTTGTCGGCAGTGCCACAACAGCGGCACCATGTGCTCCAGTAATCATAGTTGCTCAGGTAAGATGCCGTGACTGACTATTTGGATTCATTAGCTCGCACATTTTTTATAGGCTTTTAGCTTATGATGCGCGGCTAACTCATTTATCACCCAAAATGTGGATTTAGACTCTATGAAATTTGAAGGTACAGACAACTACGTAGCCACCGAAGAGCTACAGATGGCAGTGAACGCCGCCGTAACATTACAGCGTCCATTATTGATCAAGGGCGAGCCTGGAACTGGCAAGACTCTGCTTGCAGAAGAAGTGGCCAAGTCACTGGGCAAGCGGCTTATATCCTGGCATATCAAGTCCACTACCAAAGCTCAGCAGGGTCTCTACGAATACGATGCGGTATCGCGTCTGCGTGACTCCCAGTTGGGTCATGAAAAAGTTAACGATATCAGCAACTATATCGACAAAGGTAAGCTTTGGGAGGCATTTACCGCTGACGAGCAGGTTGTACTGTTGATTGATGAGATCGATAAGGCGGATATTGAATTCCCGAATGATCTGCTGTTGGAATTAGATCGCATGGAGTTCCATGTCTACGAGACTGGCGAAACCATTAAAGCGATTCAGCGTCCTATCGTGATCATTACCAGTAACAATGAGAAAGAACTGCCAGATGCGTTTTTGCGTCGCTGTTTCTTCCACTTTATTAGCTTCCCTGATCGCACCACCATGAAACGCATTGTCGACGTTCACTTCCCGGTGATCAAAAAGACATTGGTGGACGAGGCGCTGGATATCTTCTTTGATGTGCGCAAGATTCCCGGCCTGAAGAAAAAGCCCTCCACCTCGGAGTTGGTCGACTGGCTGAAGCTGGTTATGTCCGATGATATTCCTGAAGATATTCTCACCAACCGCGATCCCACTAAAGCGATTCCACCGCTTTACGGAGCCCTGTTGAAAAATGAGCAGGACGTTCACTTGCTGGAGCGTTTGGCATTTATGACTCGGCGCGAAGCCCGATAGGCTTTATCACTTATGTTGATTAACTTTTTTTTCACCTTAAAAAAAGCCAATGTGCCAGTTTCGATTAGAGAGCTGCTGGATTTGCTGGCGGCTCTGGAACAGAATCTGGTCTTTGCCTCGATAGATGATTTCTATCTATTGGCACGCACGGTTATGGTCAAGGACGAGAAATACTACGATCGCTTTGATCGCGCCTTTGGCGCCTATTTTAAAAATCTTGAAAACCTCGATGATATTATCGAAGCACTGATTCCCGAGGACTGGCTGCGCCAAGAATTTGAGAAAAATCTGAGCGAGGAAGAGAAAGCCAAAATCGAAAGTCTCGGTGGTTTAGAGAAGCTGATTGAAGAATTTAAGAAGCGACTCGAAGAGCAGAAAGAGCGGCACGAGGGTGGCAATAAGTGGATTGGCACTGGCGGTACCTCCCCCTTTGGCAATGGCGGCTTCAATCCCGAAGGCATTCGTGTCGGCGGTGAGGGCGGCCAGGGCAGTGCAGTGAAGGTCTGGGAAGATCGTCAGTTCAAAGATCTCGATGATTCGGTGCAGATTGGCACACGCAATATCAAGGTCGCTCTGCGACGTTTGCGGAAGTTTGCCCGTGAGGGATCTGAGGATCAGTTAGATCTAGACGACACCATTCGCAGTACGGCGCGCAATGCAGGCATGTTGGATATCAAGATGGTTGCCGAGCGCCGCAATGCGGTCAAGGTGCTGATCTTCTTTGATATTGGCGGCTCAATGGATCCCTATGTGCGTCTCTGTGAAGAGCTGTTTTCGGCGGCAAAAACCGAGTTTAAACACTTGGAATACTTCTATTTCCACAACTGTCTCTATGACTATGTGTGGAAGGATAATCATCGTCGGCGCGAGGAGCAAATGTCCACTCAGGATGTGCTGAATAAATACTCCTCGGATTATAAGGTGATCTTTGTCGGTGATGCCTCCATGGCACCCTATGAGATTAATAGCCCCGGTGGCAGTGTCGAATATCACAATTCCGAGCCCGGCAATGTGTGGATGGATCGCATGGCCAAGACTTTTGATAAACTGGTCTGGTTAAATCCGGTACAGGAGCAGTATTGGGATTACACGCCATCTATTCTAATGTTGCGTGAATTAGTTGAGGGGAAAATGTTTCCACTGACGCTTGGTGGTCTTGAAAAGGGTATGAAGCTGCTGTCGAAATAACCTTTCATAGCAGTTTTACCGATCTATTTAAGCTTATTATAAAAACGATAAAAGTCATTAACGGGTACTGTTATGAAGGTTCAAGAAGCCGCAGAAAAAGCGCAGCTGGATATAGGGCTGTCAAGCCAACAACCTGCTTTAGCAGCAGATTCACTGTTGGGCCTGTGGCAGCAGGCAGTTGCAGATTCCGCTGAGCGACCGGCATTTACCTGCCTCGGGCAGACGCTGTCCTATGGTAACATTGACCAGCTGGCCGAGCGTATCGCCGGTTATTTTCACAGCCAGTTAAAGCTCGAAGCCGGTGATCGCCTCGCCGTACAGCTGCCGAACCTACTGCAGTATCCGGTTGTGGTGATAGCGGCTTGGAAGCTCGGTCTGGTGATCGTCAATACCAATCCCATGTATACCCACCGCGAGCTGGTGCATCAGTTTAATGATTCCGGTGCCAAAGCGGTGGTGGTCCTCGACCAGTTCTATGACACGCTGCAAGCGGCCTTGCCGGAAACTGGCATCGAGACTGTGGTAGTGACGCGGGCTATTGATCTGCTGCCACAGCCGAAGAAAAGCCTGCTTGCGGCGGTGACTAAGGTGCTCGGCAAGCGCCCCAGATTGCCCTCTAAAGGTATTGTTAGCTTTAACGATATGCTGGTGACAAAGAGTGCCTACCCCCTGCATACGCCTGGCTATGGTGATATCACTGCGCTGCAATATACCGGTGGCACCACCGGTGTATCCAAAGGCGTGATGTTGACTCAGGGTTCCTTGATGAGCAATGTGGCCCAAACCATGGCCATGGTCAGTGTCGGAGGTCGTTCGGTAAAACACTTCACCACCGTTTCTCCGCTGCCGCTCTACCATATTTATGCATGGATGTTGAATATGGGACTGATGCCAGCGACCAGAGGGCACAGTGTATTAATTCCCGATCCGCGCAATATTCCGATGTTTGTCGGTGCCATCAAATCGCTTAAATTTGAAATATTCTGCGGCTTAAATTCACTGTTTGTTACATTGCTGCAAGACAGTAAGTTTCAGAAGCTGGATTTTTCCAAGTTACAAATTACCCTCTCTGGTGGCATGGCGTTAATGGATGCTGTGGCAGATGAGTGGCAACAGGCCACCGGCTGTGTGGTCAGTGAAGGCTACGGCATGACTGAGTCATCGCCAGTGATTTCCATGAACCCATCAGGCTTTGAAAAGATTGGTACCGCCGGCATTCCCCTGCCTGGCACTGAGATCAAAGTGGTCGACGAAAACGGCGTCGAGCAGCAAGTGGGTGGTGTTGGTGAGCTCTGTGTTCGTGGCGCTCAGGTCATGAAAGGCTACTGGCAGCGCGAGGCGCAGACCGCTGAAGTGATTGTCGATGGCTGGTTGCACACCGGTGATATTGTCACCGTCGACGAGCAGGGTTACATTAAAATTGTCGATCGGCTGAAGGATATGATTATTGTCTCGGGCTTCAATGTCTACCCAAATGAATTGGAACAGGCCTTAACGCAGCACCCAGATGTCTTGGAATGTGCTGCCATTGGTATTGCCGATTCTAAAGCGGGTGAGGTGGTGAAGATGTTTGTCGTGGCTAACAATGACGGCCTGACGGCCCAGCAAGTGAAGGCGTTTTGTAAAGCCAATATGGCCGGTTACAAGGTGCCCAAGTTTGTTGAGTTCCGGATCGATCTGCCAAAGAGCAATGTCGGCAAGGTATTGCGCAAAGAGTTAAAGGCGGAAGAGAAGGCTAAACAAGTTAGCTAAGTTTATTTAAACCAAGAGCTTGTAACCCAAGAGCCTGTAATCCAAGAGTTTGAAAGCCAAGAGCCTGTAAACCAAGAGCTTATACGCCAAACGCTAACATTTTAAGACTCCATAAAAAGGCCGGACTTGTTACCAAGTCCGGCCTTTTTTGTGCTGTTCTAATAGGTCTTATTAGACCATATAAACAACACCCCAGAGGCCAACAGCTGTCAGCACGAGGGTGTACGGCAGTGCCATAATCACCATGCGCATATAGGAGAGGCGGATCAGCGGGGCTATAGCCGAGGTTAACAGGAAGAGGAACGCAGCCTGACCATTAGGTGTCGCGACACTTGGCAGGTTGGTACCCGTGTTGATCGCAATAACCAGCTTATCGAAGTGCTCACGGCTAATATCACCGGCGTCTAACACTGCTCTGACTTCGTTGATGTAAACCGTTGCTACAAACACGTTGTCACTGATCATAGAGAGTACACCGTTGGCCAGGAAGAACATGCCCGGCTGCACAGACTCATCCATGGCCAGCACCCAGCCGATAACCGGAGAGAACAGGTGCTGTTCGTGGATCACTGCAACAATGGCAAAGAACACGACTAAAAGGGCGGTAAAGGGCAGGGCCTCTTCAAAGGCGTGGCCAATGCGATGCTCTTCGGTAACGCCGTTAAACGCTGTTAGCAATACGATTACCATCAAGCCAATCAAGCCTACTGGAGCCCAATGAAAGGCCAAGCCTAATACCAAGATTAGCGAGACGACAACCTGAATAATCATTGCAGCTTTATCGTACTGAGTGCGGCGAGAGTTATCGTGGTCACTGGAGGCTTGAAGAATCACACGGACTTCTTCGGGCATCTCTGCGCCGTAGCCGAGGATTTTGGTTTTCTCCAAGATAATGCAAGTGGCTAAACCACAGACCAGAACAGGCATGGTCACTGGCGCCATCATCATAAAGAATTCAATAAATTCCCAACCGGCTTTTTCGGCGATCAACAGGTTTTGCGGTTCGCCCACGACAGTGGTCACGCCACCCAGAGCTGTACCCACGGCACCGTGCATAATCAAGCTGCGCAAAAAGGCGCGAAATTTATCGAGGTTTTCACGCTGGCTACCAGCAAGCTGTTCATCAGTGCTGTGATCATGCCCGTCATCGACAATCTTCTTGCCCGACGCAACCTTGTGGAACACCGAGTAAAAACCCACTGAAATAGTTATCAGTACTGCTGTAACCGTCAGTGCGTCGAGAAATGCAGACAGAAAGGCACCGGCAAAACAGAATAAAAATGACAGGGTGGTTTTAGATTTCACCTTGAGCAGAATATTGGTGAAAACAAACAGCAGCATATCGCGCATAAAGTAGATGCCGGCGACCATAAACATCAGCAGCAGAATCACCTGAAAGTTGGATACCGTCTCCTGGTAGACCGCTTCTGGAGATGCCATACCCAGCAGAATTGCCTGGATGGCGAGCAGGCCGCCGGGCTGCAATGGGTAGCATTTAAGCGCCATAGCAAGGGTTAAAATAAATTCAGCAATCAGCATCCAACCGGTTACAAAGGGACCAAATGCCCAGAGTGCGATGGGATTGATAATCAGAAAGGCAACGATCGCCTTTTCATACCAACCTGGGGAATTGCCCAGAAAGTTCTTTTGAAACGCCTGATACATCGTCGGCTGCATGGTAGTTCCTTATTATTGGCTAGTCGGAAAATAAATCGTGTTAAACTGCATTTTTAACGCGCAAACAGTAGCGGTTGATTCCGTAATATGCAAGCCCGACCGCAGCCTCTTTATAGAGGCTTTCTGAACCCTCTTTATAAGGCTATTATCGCAACATGCTTCCCCCCGCACTCGAAGGATTTTTCCCCGCTAACGCGCTCACTGGGACTGACAAACTTGTTGTCATTCCCGTGGTTGGGCGCGACATTCTGGTTGCCCGTGGCAGTCGTGATCTGGTTATCGATCGCGAGCAGGCTGACGTGATGAAATTTTTCTGTCAGCAGCGCTTGGTGCTGGGTCAGTGGAATGGTGTTGATTGCGAGGTCTGGGACCTGTCCCCGGAGTGCCGTTCCATGGAGGGTTTCTCAGTGATGGAGCTGCGGTCGGTATTACTCTCGAGCAGCGATGAGCAGTTTTCCCTGGCCAGCCGTGCGGTGCAGATGCTCGAGTGGCAAAAGCATCATCGCTACTGTGGCAGCTGTGGTGAAGCCACAGAGAAGGCAGCGGTGGATCATGCTCTGCGCTGTATTAGTTGCGATATCAGTCTCTATCCGCGAATTTCTCCCTGCATAATCGTTGTTGTGCGGGATGGCGAGCGCTGTTTGTTGGGGCGTTCCGTGAATTGGCCTGAAGGGCGCTTTAGCGCCCTGGCAGGCTTTGTCGAAGCCGGTGAGAGTGCCGAGCAGGCATTGCACCGGGAAGTATTCGAAGAGTCGGGCGTACAGATCAAAAATATACGTTATGTGGGCAGTCAGGCCTGGCCATTCCCCGGTCAGCTTATGCTCGGCTTTATTGCCGATGCCGACAGCACCGAGATTAAAGTCGATGAGGTAGAGATTGCCGAAGCCTACTGGTGGCACTATAAAGAGCTGCCTGCTATCTTGCCGCCGATCAGCAGTATGTCAGGGCGTCTAATCGCACGCTTTGTGGAAGAGGTTAACGGCGCCTAAGCCGTCTATAATCAATTTTTATCTGCCTATAAATGGAGTTTGTCTTGGAATTTCTTTTTGAATACGGTTTGTTTTTAGCCAAAGTGGTTACCGGCGTCGTCGCCCTCGTGATTGTGGTCAGTATTGTCGTGGGCCTGAGTCAAAAAAACCGCCAGAGCGGCAGTAAAGGCCACTTGGAAATCACCCCGTTAAATGAAATGTTTGACGATATGAGTGATGCAATCAAATTTGCCGTGATGGACGAGTCACTGCACAAGGCTGAAGACAAGCGCTTACAGAAAGAAAAGCAAAAGAAGGCCAAAGAGCTGCAAAAAGCCAACAAAAAAGCGTCTAAAGATCCGGAGGCTGAACTGCCTACCCAGAAGCCTCGGGTATTTGTGGTCAATTTTTATGGCAATATCAGTGCTTCTGCGGTGACCAACCTTCGCGAAGAGGTAACCGCGATACTCTCCCAGGCAAGTGCCAATGATGAGGTGGTTGTGCGTCTTGAGAGTGGCGGCGGCATGGTTCACAGCTATGGACTGGCCTCCAGCCAACTGGATCGTATTCGCAAACGCAAGATTCCCCTCACCGTCTGTGTCGACAAGGTGGCTGCCAGTGGTGGCTATATGATGGCCTGTGTCGCCGATAAAATTATCGCCGCACCCTTTGCCATTCTCGGCTCAATTGGTGTTGTCGCCCAACTGCCAAACTTTCACAAGGTGTTAAAAAAGCACGATGTGGAATTTGAATTGCTGACCGCCGGTGAGCACAAGCGCACCCTGACCATGTTTGGTGAAAATACCGACAGCGGCCGCGAGAAGTTTGTCGAGGAACTGGAAGATACTCACAGCCTGTTTAAAGAGTTTGTTCACGAGCGCAGACCAAAGCTGGATATAGATCTGATTGCCACCGGTGAAGTTTGGTTTGGCATTCGTGCTCTGGAGGTTGCTTTAGTGGACGACTTACAAACTAGTGACGAATATCTGGTTGATCGCGCTCAAGAGGCGGATGTGTATGAAATTGCCTTTGTGGTGAAGAAGAAGCTTCATCAGCGTTTGGGGTTGGCGGCAGAAGAGAGCGCCGATCGCGTGATGTTGCGCTGGTGGGAACGACTGACTAATAATACTGAGCGCATGACTTAGGCTGTCAGTGAGTTGAGCGCTTGTTAGATCAAGCGCTTTTTCGTTTTAGAGTTTGCTTAAAAAAAGCTCTCTAAAACAAAGCTTCTGGATCCAAATTGTAAGCATCCGGCGGCAGATTTCTGGCTATGTCAATCGAGCCCTCCTTGCCGGTAATAGAGATCTGTTTCTTTTGCGCCAATCGGCGTTTATTCACATCCAGTATCACCGTCAATTTCGGCTTTCTGCCCATTCCTGCTTTAAAGTCGCTGACCACAGCCACTTCACCATTGGTCAACTCAACAAGAGACCCCGGGGGGTAAAGGCCAATCGCCTGAATAAAGGTATCCACCAACTCCTTTTGAAATAATCTTGCGCGCCAACCGGCGAGCTTGAGTATGGCTTCTGAATGGGGGATCGGTGTCGCGTAATAGCGTGGACTGGTCATGGCATCGTAGCAGTCGACGATACCAGCAATTCGCGCATAGAGTGGAATATCAGTGCCCCCAAGCTGCTTGGGATAGCCACAACCATTAAAGCGTTCATGGTGATACTGTACCGCTTCGATCACCTCTGAGGAGAGATTACTGTCGGCTAGAATCACCAGTCCATGTTCAATATGGCTGCGGGTTTCAGCTCTCTCGGCATTATTCAGTTCGGTGCTCTTGCGCAGCAGAGCATCGGGCAGATGCAGTTTGCCAATATCCATCAATAGTCCGGATAGCGCCAATTGAAACAGCTCCTTGCGATCAAGGCCCAGTTGACGGCCCATCACAGAACAGAGAATTGCGCAGGAAATAGAGTGGCGATAGGCGTAGCTGCTTTTACTTTTTAGTCGAGCCAGCCATACAGCGGCGGCAGGATTGCGGATAATGCTTTCAACCATCGCCTCAATAAAGGGTTCGATACGTTTAATATCGGGTTTTTGAAATTCTTTAACGGTTTTGCCAATGCGATTAAATTCTTGCTGGATACTGAGATAGGCGAGGGTGGCGACGCGTAATTCCGAGGAGATATCCGTGCTTATTTTATAGTCACCGCCATCGCGGTTCACAAGCTCATGGCTCAGTGGCAGGGTAGTGATTTTCTGAGGCTCTGCAGTGGCGATCTGCTGGCTGGTCGGCTGAATAGACTGATTCATTGTGCTGGTAACATCCTGTTTGAGGTCAAAGGACTTGTTTATATCGCGGCATCTGTGGCTGTACTCTGTTGATGTACCTTGTTCCAATCAGAGTAAGGCTCTTCAAAAAGAATAGCAGAAAAATACCCCAGTATAGGCGGCAAACGCCCTTAGTAAGCCTGTTCTGCTAGGGCTGTCACGGCCTTTCTAAAAAGAGATTCTTTAATCAGGTGCTTTAATCAGGTGCTTTAATCCAGTGCATTATTTTTAACCGAGTATCTCCCAAGCCACTGGCTAAATTCATCGGCAGGCATCGCCTTACTGATATGGTAGCCCTGAGCATAGGTGCATCCCATTTCCGCCAACAGGGCCATTGACTGCACATCTTCAACACCCTCGGCGATGGTTTCCATCTGAAAGCGCTGGCCCCAGTCGATAATCAGTTTGACTATATCCATATCGATCTGATTATTGCGCATATTTAAGATAAATGATTTATCAATTTTCAGTTCATCGGCGGGAATATACTTAAAGTACTCCAGCGATGAATAACCGGTGCCAAAGTCGTCAATGGCGATTCTGACCCCAAGCTGTTTGATCTTTTTTAGGGCCTGAAAGCCCTGATCGAGATCTTGCTGAATGGTTGACTCAGTGACTTCGATACAGATATCCGCGGGCTCTGCTCCCCAGAGGTTCAAGCTGGACTCGATGGTCTCGAATAGCTGTGGTGAGTGCAGGCAGGAGGCCGAGAGATTAATCGCCATGGTGATGTCTTGACCCCGCCAAGCGGCTGACTCTCTTATCGCAGTTTTGATGGTCCAGGCAAAAAAATCATCCATGCGCCCGGATTGCTCGATCATCGCCACCAGCTCTTCTGGATTGACCCCATGATCGCGCTGAGTCCAGCGAATAAGGCCCTCGGCCCCGCGGATTTGGCTATCTGCAAGACGAACCTGCGGCTGGTAAAAGAGATCGAAACTGTTCTCGCTGAGAGCATCTGACACCTTTTGTTTTAGCGCGATTCTATGTCGCGCCCTATGCCTTACGGAGGCCTCGCCGACAAAATAGGGGCGGCGTAAATAGCGTGCCTGTTTGGCGGCGGCTTCGGCATTCTGCAGCAGTTTTTCAGCACTGCCGTGACTATCATCTGTCGGCCGCTCTTCATCGCTGGCGGCAAAGCCTATATAAGCCTCTAGGGTTAGTGTTTGAGCGCCTTAAGAAAATGGCATATTAATCTGATCAAGTATTTTTTTCGCCACTAGGGGTACAAGCTGGATATTGAGTAGCGGAGAAATAATCAGGGCAAATTTATCCCCGTCGATCCTGCGGCATGCCAGTGGCTGTTTGGGCACAGCGGCCAGGCGCTTTTGCAATTCCGCAAGAATTTGGTCGCCGGCCAGATAGCCAAAGCGCTGGTTGATATGAGTAAACTGGCTGAGGTCTATAAGGGCCAGTAGAGTAAGCTGCTGGCTGCCTTGGTTGCTGGCCAAGCAAGTTGCTAGAGCCTCGAGCAGCGCAGGACGATCAATTGCAGAGGGGCTGATTTGGCTCGGCGGATGGTTGGTCATATTTAGATGTAGAGGGCTTCAGGGTCCACGCCATAGGCCCCTGGCTCAAGGGTCTTGGCTATCTCGATACTGTTACGGCTGTTTTCGTCGCTAGTGCCGATTGCCGCGGCCAAGTCCATTTCCCTAAAGTCGGCAAGCTGGTTTTTGTCAGTATCCAGAATTACCAAGACCTGGGGTCGCAAACGTTTGCCCGGATTCTCCTTGACCACAATGCCCACTTCCCCTGAGGTTAACTCCACCAGTGTCCCGGTGGGATAGACCCCCACGGCCTGTATAAAGGCTTCAATCAATTCAGGCTGAAAATCGAAACCGCGCCATTCATACATTTGTTTGATGGCGAGAGCATGGGTGATCGGCTTGGCATAGACCCGCTGGCTAGTAATCGCATCATAGCAGTCAGCAATCGCAGCAATACGCGCATAGAGAGGGATCTGAGTGCCCTTGATCGCCTTCGGATAGCCGCTGCCATTAAAGCGTTCATGGTGTGAGGCAATCATATCGATTACCGCTTGGGGCATGGTGCGGGACGAGTCCTTGGCCATCTTTAAACTGAGATCCACGTGCTTTTGCACCAGGGCAAATTCACGCTCTGATAGCTGCTGGCTTTTATTTAGAATCACCGCTGGAATTTTCAGCTTGCCGATATCCAATAACATGCCACCCATAGAGAGCTGGGCCAGTTCTTTTTTCGGTAGCCCAATCTGGCGGCCGATCACCGAGCACCAGATTGCCACGGCTATGCAGTGACGGTAGGTGTAGGAGTCCTGAGATTTGAGTCGTGCCAGCCAGATGCTGGCGCCGGGGTTGCGCGTGATGCTGTCCACTAGGGGGTTGATCACCTCGCTGAGCTGGCCGAGATTAAGTGCCTTGCCGCGGCCAATGCGGCTGACCATACTGTCGAATTCACCGCGGATATTTTGGTAGGCATCCTGAGCAACTCGGATCTCATGGGTGACGGAACTCTGCTCTGTGTAGCGCACCGGGTTGTGGCTGGCGAGCTCGGTCTTAAAGGGCTTTGCGACTATCCCTGGAGGTCGTCTGTTGGAGGGCTTTGAGGTAGCACTAATCTCGAGATTAGCGATGCTTTTTGTACTGTCTATATAGACATAGTCACAGTAGAAGCCGAGCTTTTTGACCTCGGCGAGATTGCGAATCATAAAGCCCTGAAGGCTAAAGGGTGTGTCGAGCCAGGGCCGATCAAGTCCGGAGACATACATGCCCGATTGTAGATCCTCAACATAGACCTTTTTGCTCTGTAGCTGTGCCAAACTCGTTACTCCTTAACGAACTATCTTCCTTTTTGAAACGCGGTTAAATCCTCTGTGAATTCTTGCCTAAGCTCTTTAACGTAAAGAAAGCTTTTCTGCTTTTTACCTAAACTTCTTATCTAGATCATTATGGACGCTGTTTATGGTTCGTGCCGTCTAATCCCTGCGCAGTTTATCTTTCAGGGCGATGGGATTGGTCAGATTAAACACTACTATGTAGCTTGAGATCAGGAAAGTAATGATCGCAGCGGCTTGAATTAAATGTGACGCGTTATTACTAATCAGGCTGGTGTTGAAGGCTACATAGGCAATCAGCAGCGAGAACTCGCTGTTCTGACCTAGGCGCAGACCTATATCCCAGGCCAAACCATGGCTTTCGCTCTGGTTGCGCAACAGCCAGTGATAGACCACCGGCTTTAGCGCCAGCATAATCAGCGCCAGTATAATTGCCGGCAGGGCAATCTGTGGAATCAGCGATAGATCGAAACCGCCGCCGAGGGCGAAAAAGAACAGGATAAGAAAGAAATCTCGCAGCGGTTTTAGGTTGAGTGCGATATAGGGTGCAATGGGGCTGGTGGCGATGGAAATACCGGCAATAAAGGCACCGATTTCTCGCGATAGACCGCCGTATTCAGCGAGCTCCGCAACACCCAGACACCAGCCGATTGCGAGCAGGAAGACATATTCGCCAATACGATCGAAGCGCGCAAACAGTGGCTGCAAGACATAGCGTACCATCAATACAGCGCCGGCAATCAATAGCGGCAGAGAGATCAGACTGACGACAAAACGCATCGAGCTGTCGCCGCCAGAGGCTGCGGATATCAGCATCAACAGCACAAAGATGGCGAGAAAATCCTGCATCAGCAACATGCCGACCATAAGCTCACCGGAGTGGCGATGATGGAGCACGGTGGTGGGCAATAACTTGATACCAATAATGGTGCTGGAGAACATCATCGAGGTACCGATAATCAGATTCTCAGTGGCCGAAAAACCAAATAGATAACCAATGCCATAACCGGCCAGGGCAAATATCAGTGAACTGATTAAGGTGACGTGAGTGACCTGACGGAACACGCGCAACAGCGCCTGGGGTTGCATATCCAGACCCAGCAAGAACAGCAAAAAAATAATCCCGATGCTGGCGATCTCAGCAATTAACTGCACATCGGTAACCCAGGCAAGACCGTGGGGACCCATGGCAGCACCGAGCAGAATATAGACCACCAACAGCGGCTGGCGGCCAAATAGCGCCAGCGAGGCAACGACAGCAGCACCGGTAAAGATAAGGAAGAAAATTTGTATTAGATGATGTTCCATAGCGTTATCTCAATACATCCAGCACCCGGGTGCAAGCTCTAATTGGGGCTAATGGAGTGCCTAATGAAAGGCCTAATGCAGGGCCTAATGAAGGGCCTAATGGAGTTTATTTTATAATAACGCTCCAGTGGCTGACTAGCGAAGCCGTTTAAACAGTGGCTGGGCCTGATCCGCGGCGGTTTGATAACCTTCGGAAAAATCACTCAGTGATTTTGCTGCCGCCTGCAGATCCACCTCAGGGGCCAGGCTAAACTGAGTAAATCCACAGCGCTGCAGCATAAACAGCTGATCCTGAATAACATTGCCTATGGCTCTAATCTCGCCCTGATAATCATAGCGATCGCGCAGTAAACGGGCGCTAGAAAAACCGCGACCATCGACAAACTTGGGGAAGTTAAGGGCCACAACCGGCAGCTGCGACAGGTCATTCTCAAGGACTTCCACCTCCTCATCACTGTCTAGCCAAACACCCACTAGGGCAGTCTGTTGACTGAGCTCGGCGCGATGCTCGAGCCAGTAGCTCAGGGGCACCAAGATATCACCAGCTGGAATGGCCTCGATTGGCTGTTCCAGTACTGTCCAGTTATTCTCGGCCACTACTCCGTGACTAAGCATCTTTTGCATAAACTCGCTCCTTAAATTTATCCATGCCAATACGCTGATAGGTAGCCAGAAAAGCTTCGCCTTCAAGGCGATTCTCAACATAGACATCGAGTAATTTTTCAATGCCGTCAACCACATCATCCCGTGACAGGGAGGGGCCCAGTACCTTGGCCAGGGCGGCGTTTTTATTGGCGCTGCCACCGAGCTGGATCTGATACCACTCTGCACCTTTCTTATCGACCCCGAGAATACCGATATGGCCAATATGATGATGACCACAGGCATTCATGCAGCCCGAGATATTGAGTTCGAGATCGCCGAGATCATAGACATAGTCGAGATCTTCAAACTTGCGCTGAATGGCTTCGGCAACCGGAATCGACTTGGCATTGGCCAGGGAGCAGTAGTCGCCACCGGGACAGCAGATCATGTCATTGATCGTACCGATGGTAGGCGTGGCCAGACCCTCGGCTTTGGCCAGCTGCCAGAGTTCAAAAAGCTGGCTCTTGAGTACATCGGCAATAACAATATTTTGATTATGAGTAGAGCGCAGTTCACCGTTGGAGAACTGATCTGCCAGATTGGCGATACTCTCTAATTGGCGATCGGTCACATCTCCCGGGGCTACACCGGCGGGTTTTAGTGACAGAGTGACGGCCGAGTAACCGGGCTGCTTCTGGTCGCGCACATTGCGTTCCAGCCAGCGAGAGAAAGCCAGATTGTCGACGGCTTGGGCCTGCAGTGCACTGTTGACTGCGGCTTCGTCCAGCGCTAGATAGTCGGGCAGGGGAAAGAAGGTTTTGACCCGGTCAATTTCGTTGACAGTGAGCTGTGCGGCAGCGTCCACATCTCGGGCCAGAATCTGTGCCCATTCGGTTTCGACGCGCGCGGCGAAAACCTCGGGGGTCCAGGCCTTGACCAGAATCTTAATTCTCGCCTTGTACTTATTATTGCGATTGCCGTAGCGATTGTAGACCCGCAGTACTGCGTCGAGATAGGTGAGCAGGTGCTGCTTAGGCAGGAATGGCTTGATCGATGAGGCAATAACCGGTGTGCGGCCTAGACCGCCGCCAACATAGACATGAAAGCCAGTCTCACCCTGTTCGTTTGTAACCAGCTGGAGGCCAATGTCATGAAGTAAGAACGCTGCACGATCCTCTTCAGAGCCGCACACGGCAATCTTAAATTTACGCGGCAGAAAAGCGAATTCGGGGTGAATAGTTGACCACTGACGGATAATTTCACACCAGGGGCGCGGGTCTTCAATCTCGTCTGCGGCGACGCCGGCAAACTGATCGGTGGTGGTGTTGCGGATACAGTTGCCGCTGGTTTGAATGGCATGCATCTGCACACTGGCCAGTTCGGCGAGAATATCCGGAACCTCTTCTAATAGCGGCCAGTTAAGCTGAATATTTTGTCTGGTGGTAAAGTGCACATAACCCTTATCAAATTTGCGCGATATCTCAGCCATTTTGCGCAGCTGAGTGCTGGACATAAGGCCGTAGGGCACAGCGACCCGTAACATAGGGGCGAGACGCTGAACATAGAGTCCATTTTGCAGCCGCAGGGGCAGAAACTCTTCTTCGCTGATCTTGCCGTCAAGATAGCGTTGGGTTTGGTCGCGATATTGTTCGACTCGTTCATCGACGAGTTTTTGATCATATTGATCGTAGATATACATGGGTGTTTGTAACCTTATCGGCAAGCTCGAGGATTTTACCCAGAGCAAAAATTATGCAAAACAGATGGCCCCTGCCTTTCTGGGGCGACATGATAGCCATAAGGACGCCTGTTTTGAATGACTATTTGGACATATAACAGTCATTTTGCGGAATATCTAAGCTTTGGCGCCGTTGCGGGTTGTTTATGGGCGCTTGAGAGCCGCACTTAAAAACCGCTTTGTTCCCCGCTGCAAATAGGCGACAGTTGAGAAAGCGCTTGCTAGAATGCGCGCTCAAATTCTACCGCTCTGTATCACAGGGCTAAATCGACAGACTTAAATCGACAGACTTAAAGGTACTAAAATGAGCAGTGACAACAACCAATCCGTTGAAAACACAGAAAGTAGCGCAGACAGCAAGGCCGATGCCATCGCGGCCGTTGCCGTACTGACTATTGTTATTGTTACCGTCGTCTATTGGCTCTCTAGCCTCTAGTCTGGCTTTTATTCCAGCTATTGGTTTTAAATCTATGAGTTCAAAACTGCAGTTAGTGGAAAATCTCAATCAGCGTCAGGTGGTTGAGGACTATCTCAACCGAGTTCAGCCCGAGGCTGAGGTCAGCGCCCCGCGTATCGCCGAATTGCAGCAGCGTATCAAGCAGCAGTTGCTTGAAAAAAACGCTGTGTTGATTGCCCACTACTATACCGATCCACTGATCCAGGCTCTGGCCGAGGAAACCGGTGGTGTAGTCTCCGACTCACTGGAGATGGCGCGCTTTGGTAAAACCCATAGCGCCCAGACTCTGGTGGTCGCCGGGGTCAAGTTTATGGGCGAGACGGCGAAGATTTTGACTCCGCAAAAGCGCGTTTTAATGCCGACTCTCGAGGCCACCTGTTCTTTGGATGTGGGCTGTCCCGCGGATGAATTTGCCGCCTTTTGTGATCAGCATCCGGATCGCACCGTGGTGGTCTATGCCAATACCTCTGCTGCAGTAAAGGCTCGTGCTGACTGGGTTGTCACATCCAGTATCGCCCTCGATGTGGTCGATTATCTCGACAGTATCGGTGAAAAGATTCTCTGGGCGCCGGATAAGTATCTCGGCAGCTATGTGCAGAAGCAGACCGGTGCCGATATGTTGCTCTGGGATGGCGCCTGTATTGTCCACGAAGAATTTAAAGCTCAGGGTATTGTCGATTTAAAAAAGGTTCACCCAGATGCCGCCGTGTTAGTGCATCCTGAGTCCCCCCAGTCGGTAATCGATATCGCCGATGCCGTGGGCTCCACCTCTCAGCTTATTGCTGCCGCGGCGAGCCTGCCCCAGTCAAAGATGATTGTGGCAACCGATCAGGGCATTTTCTTTAAGATGCAGCAAGCGGTTCCTGACAAGCAACTTTTGGTCGCACCTACCGGCGGCAGTGGCGCCACCTGTCGTAGTTGCGCCAGCTGTCCATGGATGGGTATGAATGGCTTGGAAAATCTTCTCGCCTCCCTCGAACAGGGCAGCAATGAAGTCTTTGTGGATGCTGAAGTGGCGGTTGAGGCAATGAAATCACTGGGCCGGATGATCGAATTTCGCGAGCAGCAAGAGGCTTAATGGCTGATTGGCGTTGCTCTCAATAAACTGGCGTTGCTCTCAATAAGCTGGCGCTAGTCTCAATAAACAGTAGCGCCGGTATAAGAGGATCAGGATCAGAGCTTCTCAGCCCGATCCTCCATCGCCGCAAGATCCCGCAGCCGTTGGCGAATTATCGCCGACTGTTTGAAATCCTCTTTCACCATGCCCGCAGCCAAACGCAGCTGGTCCCGGGCCTTATCGAAGACACCTATCAATATAAAGTACTCTGCTCGCGCCTGATGCAGGCCTGAAATATTCCCTGCCAGACCACGCACTTCCGCTAGTCGATACCAGATCATCGGATCCTGTGGACGCATGCGCGACAGGGCCGTGAGCACTGTGTCGGCAGCGTCATAATTACGCGCCTGCCACAGGGTCTCGGACTTGAGCACCATTAGGGGGTAGTTGTTTTGGTTCACCACTAGCTGTTGATTGAGCCTGTTTATGGCCCTGAGATAGTGTTTTTCCGCTAGGTCAATTTGGATATCGGTATAGATAAAAATTAAATTGGTTGGCTGGGCGCGCAACAGGGCATGCATTTCCTGCCGTGCCTCATCGAGTTTGTTGGCTTTAAGGTAGGCCAGGGCGAGACCGTAGTGGGCCGCATCAGCTTTTAATGTGTTGGCCTCGATCTCCCCTTTAAACCGATTAACACTGATTACCGTGGTCTGATCCATGGCGACTAGAGCTCTGGCGCGCATTAGATAGAATTCGGGGTTTTGCGCGTACTGGCGCATGGAGGTTCCCATGGAGCGACTGCGGGCGTCGCCGATACGTTTTTCGGTGATCGGGTGGGTAAGCAAAAATTCCGGTGGGCGGCTGCCGTTATAACGTGTCCCTTTTAGCAGGGTGGCAAACATATCGGCCACTGCCCCAGGATCGCGATTGGCATGCTCCATAGTGGTCAAGCCAACCCGATCTGCCTCTTGCTCATTGGACCGGCTGTAGCGCAGCTGACTGTCCATGGACAGAGCCTGAGAAGTGATCATGGCCGCGGAGGCCGCGTCGCCACCGGCAGTGGCCGCAAGAACCACGGTGGCCAAGAGTCCGGCCATAGAGATCATCGAGTTTTTCTTCTGTGCCTCGGTGCCGCGGGAGAAGTGTCGTTGGCTGAGGTGCGCCAGTTCGTGGGCCAGCACTGAGGCCATTTGATCTTCATTCTCGGCAAAGGCGAAGACGCCAGTGTGAAAGCCAACCACGCCGCCGGGCACAGCAAAGGCATTCATTGAGGGATTTTTAACAATAACCAATTCTAGGCGAGGATCTTCCAATTCACTGTAGGTGGCGAGATTGTAGAGCAGCTGCTCGAGATAGATCTGCATTAGCGGATCATCATAGGAGCGCACACGACTGCGGAAGATCTTTAACCAGATACGCCCCAGTTCATATTCTTGCTGTTTTGAGATCATTCCCGAGGCCGCATCGCCGAGTACTGGCAGCTCAATATCATTGGCCGAGAGGTTGCTACTTATGGGCCATAGAAAACAGCACAGGGCTAGGACTCTAAACGGCTTTACGCTAAATGAGATTAATAGTGACAGGATAATCGTGTATTCCTTTTGCGGCTCTTGTCGCGTTAGGGGCGGCTAAAATTTGAACTGATAAAACAGCTTAAACCTGGCGTTTACTGTAGCGGAAAATTATGCACAGTTCGACAGTTGAAATGTTCACAAGTTTCAGGTCAGATAGCTGCTCAGTTCTGTGCACAATCCTGCACCTAGCTAAAAGCTTTGAACAGCCAAGAATTCTAATGTCGCATAATTGTGCACCAGCAGTTTCGAGAGGAAATGGATGAAAAAGATACTTCACAAATGGATTGAACAGTATTTCGGCACTGAAGAGGCCCTGCTACTGACAATTATTCTGATCGTCTCGCTGATTGTTTTTGCCACGCTGGGCGCAGTGCTGGGGCCGGTTTTCGCCGCCCTAATCTTATCTTTTCTACTTCAGGGCGTGGTCAATATATTGGTGCGCCAAGGGGTGCCGCGAGTAGTGGCACTGGTGAGCACCTACCTGATGTTTGTGGTTGGGTTTATCTCGGTGATTATCGGCTTGATTCCTATTATTGGTCGCCAGACCTCACTGTTGATTGGCGAGCTGCCAAAAATGATTTCTGGGCTTCGAGATCTTGCTGTGGCTCTACCTGAGCGCTATGCCGAATACGTCAGTCCGGAACAGTTCCAGTCGATTACCGAGCGTTTTTCAGAAGAGGTGGGGCGCTTGTTGGAGCAGGCCCTGTCATTTTCCATCAGCAGCTTTCCCGGCATTATTGGGGTGATGATCTATCTGGTGCTGGTCCCCCTATTAGTGATGTTTATGCTCAAGGATAAGGACCAGCTGCTGCTGTTTCTGAGTGATCTGCTGCCAGAAGAGCGTTCAGTGATGAGAACCATCTGGAATGAAATGGATATGCAGTTCACCAACTATGTGCGCGGCAAGGCCATTGAGATACTAATTATTGGTCTGCTCTCCTATGCTGTATTCCTCTGGCTTGGGGTCAATTATGCGGCGCTACTGGCACTGCTGGTGGGTCTGTCTGTTTTGGTGCCCTATATCGGTGCCACCGTAGTGACCATTCCGGTGCTCTTAGTGGGCTATATGCAGTGGGGCTTTAGCAATGATTTCTTCTGGCTGTTTGGCGCTTATGGCGTGATCCAGTTTCTCGACGGCAATCTGTTGGTGCCCCTGCTGTTTTCCGAGGTGGTTAACCTGCACCCAGTGTTTATTATCGTCTCGGTGCTGTTATTTGGCGGTATTTGGGGCTTCTGGGGCGTGTTCTTTGCTATCCCCTTAGCCACGTTGGTGAAGGCGGTATTCAATGCCTGGCCAAGGCGGGCTCAGCAGGAGCTGAGTTTGCAGCCGCCTCTGGACTTGGCGGCTGAGAATGATGAGGTGTCACAAAGCACTTAGTAAGCGGTCAGCTCAGGGATCGCTCGCGATTAAACACTGAAGAAATTTGCCAAAGAAACAGATAAACGAAACAGATAAACGAAACATACAAAAGGAACTGTCCATGGGCAACCGATCAACTACTTTCTGGCTTCTATTAATGGTCGCCGTTGCGGCTGGACTTCAACAGGGTTGCTCGGCACCGGACAATGCGGCCCATCCCCAGGGAATTATTGTCAGCCCCAACGACAGTCGCGAATATCGTCATCTGCGCCTGGCCAATGATATGGATGTGCTGCTGATCTCTGATCCTAGCAGTGACAAGGCCGCGGCCTCTTTAGATGTCTATGTGGGCAGTTATCAGAATCCACAGGACCGCGCAGGTCTGGTGCATTTCCTTGAGCATATGCTGTTTTTAGGCACCGAGAAATATCCTGAGCCCGGCGAGTATCAGAGCTTTATCAGCGAGCACGGCGGCAGTCATAACGCCGGCACTGGCCTTGAAAACACCAACTATTTTTTCGATATAGATGCCGCTCATCTCGAGCCGGCTCTGGATCGTTTTGCGCAGTTTTTTTCGGCGCCCAATTTTGATGCCAAATATGTCGATCGTGAGCGCAATGCGGTGGAGTCGGAGTATCGTCTCAAACTTAAAGACGACGGTCGCCGGGGCCAGGATGTGCTGCAAGAACAGGTTAATCCGCACCATCCTCTGAGCAAATTTACGGTTGGCAATCTGGATACACTGGCGGACTTTGATGGCCGTCCAGTGCGCGATGAATTGCTGGCGATCTATAAAAAGTATTACTCCGCCAATATTATGAAACTGGTGGTGCTTGGCAGTGAAAATCTCGATGAGCTGCAGGCTATGGTCGAGCCGCGTTTTGCGCCGGTGGCCAATAATCAGGTGGTAGTGGATGCCCCGGCAGCACCGTTGTTTGTCGAGTCTCAGTTGCCGATGCAGTTATCGATTGTGCCGCTACAGAATTCCCGCTCTCTGGGGCTCAATTTTCCCTTGCCGAAAATGTTTCCCCACTGGCAGAAAAAACCGGCCAACTATCTCGCCGCCTTGATCGGCCATGAAGGGGAGGGCAGTTTGCTGGAGGCCCTAAAAGTTCGCGGCTGGGCTGAAGGGTTATCTGCAGGAACCGGTCTCGAAGACCGCGGCGGGGCGCTGTTTTTTGTCGATATCTCTCTGACACCTGCAGGTCTTGAGCACCAGTCTGAGATTGTTGAAATGTTCTTTGCCACAGTGCAGATGATTGCTCAGCAGGGTATCGATAAATGGCGCTACCTTGAAACTGCCCAGCTCAGTGAAATCGCCTTTCAGTTTCAAGAGAAGCAGAATCCCATGGGTTATGTATCGACCCTGTCGTCAAAAATGCAGCGCTACCCAATTGAACAAGTGCTCCATGCAAACTATGTTATGAATCAGTTTGATGCTGAGCTGCTGGGGCAGGTGGCGGCGCGCTTAACCCCGGATAATATGCTGTTGTCGCTCACTGCACCGGAAGTTGAGGGTGACAGGGTTAGTCAGATGTATCAGACGCCCTATGCAGTGACAAAGATTGCCGATTCAGAGCTTGCCAAGTGGCGTTCGCCGGCCGAGTTTGAGCGTTTGGCGCTGCCTGCAGCCAACCCCTATATTCCAGACGATCTTAGCCTGATAGGCTCGAGGGACGATGTTAAGGCACCGCAGTTACTGTTAGAGAGCAATAATGTCAGTGCTTGGCATTTTCCCGACACGCGTTACGGTGTACCCAAGGCGCATATTATTGCATCGTTGCAGACCTCAGGAATTGACTCCCCTGAGACCTTTGCTGAGCTGCAACTGTACCTCGCCTATATTAACGATCAGCTCAGCGCGGCGGTCTATCCAGCCCGCGAGGCAGGGCTGAGTTTTTCTCTGCAACCCAGCGATCGTGGTATTGCCATTGTTGTCGGTGGCTATTCAGACAAGCAGGAAACCTTGCTTGCTGACATTCTCACGGCGCTCGCAAACCCTCAGTGGGATGCTGGGCGATTTGAGCGTATTCAGCAGAGCCTATCTCGAGATATGAGCAACTTTGCACAGCAGTATCCTTTTCGTCAGGTGCTGGCGAGCTTTAATGCAATGATTAAGGGTCAGTGGACGCCACTGCAAAAGGTTGCCGCGGTGGATCAATTATCGATGCCCGAGCTAAAAGCCTTTGCCGACAAGCTGTTGGGTGAGCTCAGCCTTGAAGTGCTAATCAGCGGTAATCATGATCAAAAATCCGCTGCAAAGTTGGTGTCGAGTCTCGCCTCATGGGTAGAGTTGAAACAGATCAACGTAAAGCAGAGCGTCGCCAAGTTGCCTCTGGGCGAGCAGAGGTCGCAGATTCCCGTGGATCATACCGATGCGGCAGTGATGCTCTACTTGCAGGGGCGCAACGACAGTTTGACTGAGCGGGCCCATATGTTGCTGGTGGGGGAAATGGTGGCGTCGCCGTTCTACACCAGTTTGCGCACTGAAAAGCAGCTCGGTTATGTGGTCTCGGCCTTTGCCAGCAATCATCTGCGGGTGCCGGGTCTGGCTATGGTGGTGCAGTCGCCAACGGTCGATGAAGCTGGGATTAAGTCTGAAATGACCGGCTTTTTGAGCGCTTACTCGGAGCAGGTGGCGAAACTGAGCGAGGCCGATCTGCAGCGCTATAAAGCCTCGGTGTTGAGTGGTCTTGAAGAGAAGCCGAAAAATCTTAGCGAGTTAAATGGCCGTTTTATGGAGTCCTTGGGTCTCGGCTACAGTGACTTTGATTTCCGTGAGCAGCTGGCAGTGGAGATCGCGGCGGTGACCATTGAGAGCCTCGGCAGCGCCTATCGAGCGGTTACTGCGGACGAGTTGCGCGGCTTGGTGGTGGAAACCGTTGATATCGATCAAGAGGGCGTTATGGCGAATTTACGTAAGCTAACAACAGTTTATGAGTATGAATTCCGATAAATTGGTCATATCGACTTATTTTGTAAATTTACTAACTTCAGATAAAAATAATAAACAGTAATTTAAACAAGGACTTAAAAATAAATAGCGGTAATCATGGCGGTTTTGGTTAGGATTGGGGATGCTGAATTGCCATTGATTTCGTAATTTAACTACATTAAAATTGCGGGCATATTTTTGCGCCCGTCGACCCAGTCTAGAATAGGTCCTGAAACTGCCGCAAATAACCGTTTAATTGATAACTGGTTGGTGAAGAATGACTAAGGATTTAGATCCGTTTGAAACTCAGGAATGGCTTGAAGCCTTCGATGCAGTACACAAAATTCACGGCGATGAGAGAGCTAATTTTCTCCTTAGCCAGCTTCAGTCTCATGCCAGTGATCAGGGCATAAAGCTGCCGCCATCGGTCACCACACCGTTCCGTAATACTATTTCCTCTCATCGCGAAAAGCGCATGCCCGGCGACCTGTTTATGGAACGCCGTATCCGCTCACTGATTCGCTGGAACGCGCTGGCTATGGTGATGCGCGCCAACAAGAAAAGCGAAGGTATCGGCGGCCATATTGCCAGCTTTGCTTCAGCGGCGACCCTCTACGACGTGGGTTTCAACTACTTCTTCCGTGGCCCCGAAGGCGATGATCTCGGCGATCTGGTGTTCTTCCAGGGGCACAGTGCTCCTGGCATGTACGCCCGTTCCTTCTTGGAAGGCCGCTTGAGTACAGATCAGATGG
Organism: uncultured Pseudomonadales bacterium; assembly: GCA_963968025.1. Taxonomy (GTDB): domain Bacteria; phylum Pseudomonadota; class Gammaproteobacteria; order Pseudomonadales; family Porticoccaceae; genus HTCC2207. The sequence goes on from CAXAFJ010000001.1 coordinate 82,437, forward strand.
ATAACTTCCGTCGCGAAGTGGATGGCGGCGGTCTGTCGTCCTATCCGCACCCCTGGCTGATGCCGGATTACTGGCAGTTCCCAACAGTCTCCATGGGCCTGGGTCCGATTCAGGCAATTTATCAAGCCCACGTTATGCGCTATTTATCCGCTCGCGGCATGGTGCCCCGTGGTGATCGCAAGGTCTGGGCATTCCTTGGCGACGGTGAATGTGATGAGCCGGAAAGCTTGGGCGCAATCTCACTGGCCGGTCGCGAGCAGCTTGAGAACCTGACCTTTGTCGTGAACTGTAACCTGCAGCGCCTCGACGGCCCGGTGCGCGGTAACGGCAAAATTATGCAGGAACTAGAAGGTGTATTCCGCGGCGCTGGTTGGAACGTCATCAAGGTGGTCTGGGGACGTCACTGGGATCGTCTGATCGAGAAAGATACCACTGGTCTGCTGATCAAACGCATGGACGAAGTCTGTGACGGCGAGCTGCAGAACTACAAATTTAACGGCGGCGCCTATACCCGCGAGCACTTCTTTGGCAAGTACCCAGAGCTGCTTGAGTTGGTTGCTGATATGACTGACGAGCAGATTATGTATCTGAATCGCGGTGGTCACGATCCCTATAAGGTGTATGCCGCCTATGCTGAAGCCTCGGCTCACAAAGGTCAGCCCACGGTTATTCTCGCCCACACGGTTAAAGGCTACGGTCTTGGCGGTGCAGGTGAAGCAGCCAACGACACTCACTCGGTGAAAAAGCTCGATATCGACAGCCTGCGTGGCTTCCGCGATCGTTTCGGCATTCCTGTGTCCGATGATCAGCTGGAAAATGTGCCTTATTACCGTCCACCAGAGGACAGCCCGGAGCTGGAGTATATGCGCCGACGTCGCGCTTCACTGGGTGGCTCATTGCCGGCTCGTAAAGCCGATTTCACCGCCATGAAGGTACCTGAGCTTTCGACCTTTAAAAAGCAGCTGGAGAGCAGTGGCGAGAGAGAAATCTCCACCACTATGGCCTTTGTTCGTGTGCTGTCGACACTGATTAAAGATAAAACCATTGGTAGCTCGGTAGTGCCGATTGTCCCCGATGAAGCCCGCACCTTTGGTATGGAAGGCATGTTTCGTCAGCTCGGTATCTACACCTCGGAAGGGCAGAAGTATGTGCCTCACGATCACCAGCAGATTATGTATTACAAGGAAGACAAGAAGGGCGTGATTCTGGAAGAAGGCATCAATGAAGCTGGCGCCATGTCAGCTTGGATTGCTCTGGCCACCGCTTACAGCACCAGCAGCTGCCCAATGATTCCGTTCTATATCTTCTATTCGATGTTTGGTTTCCAGCGTATCGGCGATCTGGCTTGGGCCGCTGGCGACAGTCAGGCACGAGGCTTCTTGATCGGTGCCACCGCTGGCCGTACCACCCTGAACGGTGAAGGTCTGCAGCACCAGGATGGCCACAGTCATATTCTTGCCAATACGGTTCCCAACTGTCGCAGCTACGATGCCACTTACAGCTATGAGTTAGCGGTGATTGTGCAAGACGGCGTTAAGCGTATGTTTGAGGACAAAGAAAACTGCTTCTACTACCTCACCACCATGAACGAAAACTACAGGCAGCCAGCCATGCCTGACGGTGCCGAGGCGGGCATTATCAAAGGCATTTATAAGTTCTCAGAGGGCGGCAAAGCCAAGTTGCGCGTACAGCTGATGGGTGCAGGAACGATCCTTAATGAAGTGCGGGAAGCAGCGAAGATTCTGAAAGAGACCTACTCGGTTGAGTCGGATATTTGGAGCCTGACCAGTGTCAATGAAATAACCCGTGAAGGTCAGCAGGTTGATCGCTGGAACCTATTGCATCCTGAGAGCAAGCCAAAGAGAGCCTATCTCACCGAGCAGCTCGACGGCGCCGAAGGCCCGGTGGTCATCGCCACGGACTATATGAAAAACTATGCTGAGCAGATGCGTAAATATATTGATCAGCCCCTGACTGTTCTGGGTACCGATGGTTTCGGTCGCAGTGATAGCCGTGAGGCGTTGCGCAGCTTCTTCGAAGTGGATCGTTATTTTATTACGGTTGCGGCGCTGAAGGCGCTGGCAGATGAAGGCGCTATTAAGCACTCGGTCGTGAGCGAAGCGATAAAATCATTTGGTATAGATCCGGAGAAAGCCAATCCCCTGTTTGTTTAGAGGGTGGATAGAGCTGACATTTAGGGTGCTCAGATTTACGTGCTAAGCGATTGCGGAAAATACGAATAAAGGAATTAATGTGACAATACAGACAATAGTAGTGCCAGATCTTGGTGGCGTGGAAACCGTAGAGGTTATCGAACTGGGTTTAAGCCCCGGGGATAGCATCGAAGTTGAGGATTCCCTGCTGGTTTTAGAATCCGATAAAGCCACTATGGATATCCCCAGTCCGGCTGCCGGTGCACTGGTTAAGTATCTGGTTGCCGAGGGTGCCACGGTTAAAGTGGGCGACGCTATCGCTGAGATCGAGGTTGCTGGTGAAGCTGCTGCTGAGGTTGTTGCAGCTTCAGAGAGTGAAGAAGTCGAGCAAGTGGCTCATGAGCCAGCTGCGGAGGTTGTATCTGAAGCAGCGTCTGAAGCCAGTTCAGTTGAAGTGGCTGCTAGCAGCACTGCTGAGCAGATGATTCTGGTTCCAGATATTGGCAGTGACGACAAAGTTGAACTGATTGAGATCTCTATTGCGGTAGGCGATGAGGTCAATGAAGGCGATACCTTAGTGGTGCTTGAGTCTGACAAAGCAACCATGGACGTGCCTTCAACCCACTCCGGCAAAGTCTTAAAAATTCTGGTTGCCGAGGGCGATAAGCTTGGCACTGGCGACGCTGTTGCACTGTTTGAAGTCGTTGCTGATATCGCCCCGCCTGTCGCTGAAAAGCCTGTTGTTGAAGAGCCTGTCGCTGAAAAGCCTGTTATTGACGAGTCTGTTATTGAAAAGCCTGTTATTAAAGAGCAAGGCGCTAAAGTCGCTGCCGCGGCCCCAGCTGAGACTGCAGCGGTTAAAGCTGCTCCAGCAGCCGATGCAATTCAATCTGCTCCGGGTCAACCAGCCCAGCCAGCATCTGTCACCGTCGAGCCCGTTGCAGCACCTGATGGAGTCAGTATTTATGCCGGCCCAGCGGTGCGTTTAATCGCCCGCGAACTGGGTGTGTCATTGAGCGACGTGCCAGGCAGCGGTCCGCGAGGACGTATCCTCAAAGACGACGTGAGTAATTTTGTTAAGCAGGTGATGAAGAAGAAAGATGTGCCAGCTGCAGCAACTGTTGGCAGTGGTATTCCAGCAGTTCCAGCGATCGACTTTAGTCAGTTTGGCAAAATTGAAGAACTGGCCATGAGCAAGATCCAAAAGCTCACCGCAGCTAATATGCAGCGCAACTGGCTAAATGTTCCCCATGTCACCCATTTTGACGATGCCGATATCACTGAGTTGGAAGCATTCCGCAAAGGCCTAAAAGCCGAGGGCGAAAAGCGTGGTGTGCGGGTTACACCAGTCGCTTTCTTAATCAAAGCCATTGGCGCGGCACTGGAAGCCAATCCTGAGTTTAATCGCTCTCTGGCCGCCGATGGTCAGAATCTAATTCAGAAGCATTACTGCCATGTGGGTATGGCGGTAGATACGCCCCGTGGTTTGGTGGTTCCGGTTATCCGTGATGTGAATGAGAAGGGCATCTGGGATATTTCAGCCGAAATCAGCCTGCTGGCGGGTAAGGCCCGAGACGGCAAATTAAAGCCGGCAGAGATGCAGGGTGGCTGTTTTACTCTATCCAGCTTAGGTGCGATAGGCGGCAATGGCTTTACGCCGATTGTGAATGCGCCTGAAGTGGGCATTCTCGGCGTCTCGAAATCACAGATCAAACCGGTTTGGGATGGCGCTGAATTTGTTCCGCGCTTGCTCTTACCCATGGCGCTGTCCTATGATCACCGCGCCATTAATGGCGGCGATGCCGGGCGCTTTATGACCCATCTGGTGAAGTTGCTTAGCGACATTCGCTACTTGGCTTTATAGGCCGAAGCTTTAATACAAGCGCCCTTGTAGACAGAGGGTACAAAGAGAGAGGGATTAGGTGATGCGCTTTTTACACAGCATGGTTCGAGTTACTGACTTGGAACAATCCCTCGATTTTTACTGCACTGCGCTAGGGCTGTCAGAGCTCTACAGATACGAAGTCCCCAAAGGGCGTTTCACCTTGGTTTTTCTCGCCGCTCCCGGCGATGCTGAAAATGCTAAAGAGACTAAAGCCCCGCTGATTGAGTTGACCTATAACTGGCCCCCAGAAAAGGGTGAGCTGGAGCGCTATGAGGCTGGTCGCAACTTTGGCCATCTTGCCTATAAAGTGGACGATATCTACGCCACCTGTCAGCAGTTGATGGATGCCGGAGTGGTGATCAATCGACCACCGCGAGATGGGCATATGGCCTTTGTGCGCTCTCCCGATAATATCTCCATAGAATTACTCCAAGAGGGCGAGTCACTGCCGGCTCAGGAACCCTGGGCTTCTATGGAAAATATTGGCAGCTGGTAGAAACAGCTAGTAATAAAGAGCTGCTAATGAAGAAAAGGGTGCCTTACTGGTCAGCTTTTTTGTAGGGCAGCATGCTTGTTGCCTGTTCAATATGCCGTGCAATTCCCTCTTTCTCCTCGACTAAAAATCGCCCAATGGCATCGCGAAACCCCGGGTGTTTAATCCAGTGCAGTGAGTGAGTTTCTATCGGCTCAAATCCTCGAACAATCTTGTGTTCCCCCTGCGCGCCGGCGTCATAACGCTTTAAACCGCGGCTAATAGCAAACTCAATGCCGGTGTAATAGCAGAGTTCAAAATGCAGATAGGAAAACTCACCGACACTACCCCAGTAGCGTCCGTAGAGTGTTTCATCGTCAAAAAAGTACAGTGCACAGGCGATGGGTTGATCGTCCCGCCAAGCTACCGCCATGGCGATTTGCTCTGGCATGGTCTGCGCAATCTGGGTAAAAAACGCCTCGGTTAAATAACCGCGGCTGCCATTGCGCTTGGCGTAGGTGCGTTCATAGAGCTGATAGAAAAGCCCCCAGAGTTCAGAGCTAATATCCGCACCCATCTCAATGCTCACACGAATACCCTGTGCGGCAACATCGGCACGCTCTTTGCGCACCATCTTGCGCTTGCGAGAATTCATCGTCCCAAGAAAATCATCGAAGTGCTGATAGTCACGGTTGTGCCAGTGATATTGAACACCGCTGCGCTGCAGCAGGCGCGGATCATTAAACAGCTGGCGATGTTCTGCCGAGGGGAATAAAAAGTGCCAGCTAGAGGCCCCGGTATCCTCAGCGACTGAAAGCACCTCATCAACGAACTGAGTGCATTCTTGCTGAGTCAGCGGTTGTTCGGTTCGCACCCGCGGACCCGTTGACGGGGTAAAGGGGATTGAGGTCACCAGCTTGGGGTAATACTCCAGGCCATTCTGATGGTAGGCATTGGCCCAGGCATGGTCGAAAACATATTCCCCCATTGAATGGTCTTTTAGATACAGGGGCATCAGTGCGCTGCTCTTATCAGCCCCATCAAGTTCACCGCAGTCACTCTCTATGGCGTCGCTGGCATACTCTAGTGACAGGTGCACAGGATACCAGCCGCTGGCCTCACAGGCGCTGGCGCTATCCTCAAGTGCCTGCAAAAATTCATGGCGCAGAAAGGGATAGCTGAGGACAGTTGGCTTCAATGTGGATACTCAATATGGCTAGGTTAAATCATTGTACGTGGTCGTCGCGAAACATGATCAAAAATATCCGCCCACAATGCTTCTGATAAACGCCAGACCTAAGCCGTTTTAACGCTTATTAAAGGTGATTTTTTTTGGGTAAAGATTGCCAGTAGGGTATCATTGCGCCCTCAAAATTCGATTCACCACAGTACGGAGACTGAAGAATGATAATTAAACCCCGCGTCCGCGGCTTTATGTGTATTACCAGCCATCCTGTCGGCTGCGAAGCCAATGTAAAAAATCAGATCGACTTTATTAAAGCTCAGCCTGCTGTCGAAGCGCCTAAGCGTGTATTGGTGATTGGCTCTTCCACTGGCTACGGTCTGGCAGCACGGATTACCGCCGCCTTTGGCAGCGGTGCCTCGACACTGGGTATCTTCTTTGAAAAGCCCGGCACTGAAACCAAGCCTGGCACTGCCGGCTGGTATAACTCCGCGGCATTCCACAAATACGCTGAGCAGGACGGCCTCTATGCGAAAAGCATTAATGGCGATGCCTTCTCCGATGAAATAAAAGCCAAGACCATTGAGACGATTAAACAGGATCTGGGTCAGATTGATCTAGTGGTTTACAGTCTTGCGGCCCCTCGTCGTCAGCACCCGAAAACCGGTGAAGTGTTTAACTCAACACTCAAGCCCGTGGGCAAAGATATCACCCTGCGCGGTATTAATACCGACAAAGAGACGATCCAGGAGTTTAGCCTCTCAGCCGCCAATGATCAGGAAATTTCTGACACGGTTGCGGTAATGGGTGGCGAAGATTGGCAGATGTGGATTGATGCTTTAGATGAAGCTGGTGTATTGGCCGAAGGCGCCAAGACCACAGCCTTTACTTATATTGGCGAGAAGATGACCTGGGATCTCTACTGGGATGGCACCATAGGTCAGGCCAAGAAAGATCTGGATAAACGCGTGCTGTCGATTCGCGACAAGCTTGCGGCCAAAGGCGGCGATGCACGAGTATCAGTGCTCAAGGGCGTTGTAACCCAGGCCAGTTCGGCGATTCCGATTATGCCACTGTATCTGGCCATGCTGTTTAAAGAGATGAAACGCGATGGCAGTCATGAGGGCTGCATCGAACAGCTTTACCGTCTCTATGCCGAGTGTCTCTACAATGCTGACCCACGTCTTGATGATGAGGGGCGTCTGCGGGTCGATGAGCTGGAATTACGACCTGAGGTGCAGGCTGTAGTCGCCGAGACCTGGGCTAAAATCACTACCGAGAATCTGGCTGAGCTGACAGATTTTGCCGGTTATAAGCAGGAGTTTTTAACCCTGTTTGGCTTTGGTCTTGAGGGTGTCGATTATCAGGCCGATGTGGCCACCGATGTGTCTATCGGCAATCTGGTGTAATAGATTCGATTAAATCTATAGCGCTCAATAAACGTTCTCAATCCAACTGGATTACAGGCAGCCTATGAGTTCAAAAGCGACCCAATTTAGACCTGTTTTATTGCATCCGCGCTACTGGCTGATCTGGTTTGCCTTTGGGCTGTGGCGTTTGATTACGCTGCTGCCATTTCCCCTGTTGCTGCTTATAGGCAAGGGCATAGGGCTAATTTTTCACGCCATTCCCGGTCGTCGCAAAGTTATAGCCCGGCGCAACATTGAGATCTGTTTCCCCGAGCTCAGTGCAACCGAGCAGGCGACTCTGTTGAGAGCCAACTTTATCAGCACCGGTATTGCGGTGATGGAAGTGGGTATCTCTTGGTGGTGGTCGAAAAAGCGCTTTAGCAAGCTGATGCAATTTGACGGTTTAGAGCATCTAGAAGCCGTTAAAGATCGCGGCGTTATGGTGTTGGGTATTCATTACACCAGCCTCGAAGTGGGCGCCGCCGCACTGTCATCGAAGTGGCAGATGGACGGAATGTACCGCGCCCATGGCAATGCGGTCTATGATTTTCTCCAGGCTCGGGGTCGCCTCAATCAATCGATTGGCGACAATTCAGTGTTTGAGCGCAGCGATGTGCGAGGCACCATGAAGGCGCTGAAAAACGGGCATTCACTGTGGTATGGGCCAGACCAAGATTACGGGTTACGCCAGGGGCTGTTCGCGCCGTTTTTTAACGTTCAGGCCGCCACGGTTTATGCCACTGCGCGCTTTGCTGAAAAGACCGGTGCCGCAGTTGTTCCTTTTAGTCATATTCGACTGCCTGGATCTCAGGGTTACAAGATAACCGTTTATCCGGCCCTGGAAAATTTCCCTACAGGGGATGATCTCGCCGATGCCACTCGAATTAATCAGATTATTGAAAAGTTTATTCGACTGCAGCCGGACCAGTATCTCTGGGTTCACCGACGGTTTAAAAACCGGCCAGAGGGCGAGGAGGATTTGTATAATCTGCCGGCGAGGAAGAAACGCCGTCCCAGGAAAGCCTAGGGGACTTTAAGGCAAAGGTTTCGCTTGTGTCACCCTGTAGCCATCAGTACCATGATGTGTTTTTAGCCAATAGAAGTAATAGGAAGTAGTAGATGATTCGCGGAAGCATTGTCGCACTGGTTACCCCCATGCACTCAGAGACCCAAGGGGTGGATTGGTCAGCGTTAAAGCGCCTGGTCGATTGGCATATAGAGCAGGGCACCAACAGTATCGTCGCCGTGGGTACAACCGGCGAGTCAGCGACCTTAAGCGTCGCCGAGCACGCTCAGGTTATTCGGGTTATTGTCGAACAGGCCGCTGGCCGTGTGCCGATTATTGCCGGTACCGGAGCAAACTCTACGAGTGAAGCCATCGTCCTAACTCAAGCGGCGGCAGATTCTGGCGCCGATGCCTGTCTGTTGGTAACGCCCTATTATAATAAGCCGACTCAGGAAGGCCTCTATCTGCACCATAAAGCGATTGCTGAAGCCGTGGCCATAGATCAGATTTTGTACAATGTCCCGGGCCGCACCGCCTGTGACATGCTACCCGAGACAGTTGTGCGTCTCAGTGCCGTCGAGAATATTGTTGGTATCAAAGAAGCCACTGGTGATCTTGAGCGCGCTGCGGAGTTGATTGCCCTGCGTCCAGCTGGTTTTGCCATTTACTCCGGTGATGATGCCACCGCCAGAGGATTAATCTTACTGGGTGGTGATGGTGATATTTCCGTCACTGCCAATGTTGCACCAAAATTGATGTCGCAGATGTGTGCGGCAGCGCTGGCGGGAGATGCGGCTCGAGCTGCTGAAATCGATAGCAAGCTTGAGGCACTGCACCGCGATCTATTTGTCGAAGCTAACCCGATTCCGGTTAAGTGGGCGGTGGCTGAATTGGGTCTGCAGGAAAATGTGCTGCGTCTGCCAATGACACCACTGAGCGCAGAGCACCATGAGCTAGTTCGGGCTGCGATGCGCAGTGCCGGTGCGCTCTAAACTTTTTTAAACTGATATTAACCAAATTAATGGGTTGCCAATAACGATGAAACGATTGATTAGCGCACTGAATATAGTTGTTATTCTAAGTCTAACGGGCTGTGGTTGGCTGGGCTTGCGTGATCGCAGCGATGACTATTTACTGGCCGAAGAAACTGCAGTAACTGTGGTGCCTGAAGGGTTGGATCGAGGGGTTCTTGGGCAGCTCTACCCAATTCCGGCGATTCCATTGACCAGTGTTGAGTTGATTGAATTCGATGTGCCGCGGCCACAGCCGGCATCGGTAAACACCTTTGAACAGTTAGTTAAGATCCAGAGCCTTGAAGGGCGTCGCTGGGTGCTGATCAATGTTCCCCCCAGTGAGTTGTGGCCCCGTGTGCGCAATGTGCTCAATCGCAATGGCGTACCTGCGGCACTGGCAGATGGTTCTACCGGTGTTATCGAAACTGTCTGGGTTAAATTTAATTCCGATGAGGAAAATTCTCATCGCTTTCGTTTCCAAATCTCTCCCGGCGTTCAGCTAGACAGTGCTGAGATCTCAGCGGTGCATAACCAAGCACCGCGCTCTGAAGAAGATCAGGTTCAGTGGCCTGTCAGCTCAGACAGTGATGAACGTGAGAAAGATATGCTGTCACTGATCGCCAATGATTTGGCTGGCAGTGAGAGTTACGCATCGGTATCGTTGCTGGCGCAAGATATTGGCGGTGAAGCCAAAGTTGAGGTGGTAATACCTCAGGTGTCTGATCCCTTTATTCTGGCCAAGTTAAGTTTTGATAGAAGCTGGGCTTCGACTATCTATTCAGCGGATCACGGCGGCTTTGTCAGCGTTGACCAAAATCGCTCTGAGGGCGTTATCTACGTTAACTACACGCCTGAGACTACCGAGAAGCCGGGTTTCTTTGCTCGCCTGTTTGGTGGCGGCGACGAGATTCTCGAGGTTAACTACCGTATTTTGGTGAAGGCCGTTGGCGCCAATGTTGAGATAAATATAGTCGGTGCCGAGGGGCAGGGGCTCAACAAAGCCGAAACCCTGCGTCTATTAAAGATTTTGCGTAGCAATATGTCCTAATAACTTTTTCTTCTAGACGGGTTAATGGATTGTTTAAACAACCTTTTAACCAGTTGTTACCATAAGCCGTTCTTTAGAAGCGGGCGACTAAAAGGTTATTCTGTCTATGCGTTTTGCATCACTGGGGAGTGGCAGCAAAGGTAATGCCACTCTGGTGGAGTGGCGTGATACCTGCCTGATGATCGATTGCGGCTTCTCCATCCGCGATACCACACAGAGACTCGCTAAACTGGGTAAAACACCACAAGATATCGACGCCATACTGGTGACTCACGAGCACAGTGATCACTGGAAGGGCGTGGTGCCACTGGCATCAAAATTTTCTATCGATGTCTATGTCACGGCTGGCTGCCTGCGCAGCAAGAAGGCCGGCGACAAGGTCTTTCCTTTCCATATTATCGATAGCCATAGCGTCTTTGAGATCGGCGATATCAAAGTCACCCCAGTGCCGGTTCCCCACGATGCCCGAGAGCCTGTTCAGTTCCTGTTTAACAGCGAACAGCACCAGCTCGGTATACTGACTGATGTGGGCTCTCTAACGCCCCATATCGAGGCTCAGTATGCCCGATGCGACGGGCTGCTGATTGAAGCCAACCACGATCTCGAGATGTTGTACGCTGGCAGCTATCCGGAGTTTTTAAAAGATCGCGTAGCCGGTCCCTGGGGTCATTTAAATAATCATCAGACAGCAACGCTTTTATCGCTGATAGATCAGCAGCAGATGCAACAGTTGGTGATTGGTCATATCAGCGAAAAAAATAATACCTTGGAAAAAGTGAAGTCTGCGGTTGAAGGGGTGCTTGATGGCTTTGGTGAGCTGCACTATGCCAAGCTGCACTATGCCTGCCAGCAGCAGGGGTTTGATTGGCTGGAACTGAAGTAGTCTGTTTTGACCTCCAGTCTTTTAATGTTTGGCGCTTTTATTTTTGCTCTCTAGCTGACAATCGTCAAGTTTAGGTTTTTACACTAATCAGCTGGGCTGCGACGGTTTAATCGTGTTTTTGTATCAGGCTACCTGTCCAACTCTCCGTTAAAATGATCAAATACCTCGAGCCTGAACCACTTTTTTTTATCCACTGCAATGTCTATTTCAGACTTTATTAAAACTATTTTCGATTTTTTTCCACAGATAGCTGTGATTTCTATAATTGGTTTCACAAAAACCACGTAAGCCATTGATTTTCGACTTGAAAAACTATAACTCATTGTTTTGTAGGGTTATTTTTATCTGGTTAAAAAATGAACAATCTAACTGTTAGGCCCATTTTTGCGGCCTTTAGAAGGCCCAATTCCCATTTAATCCACAAAGTTATCCACAGCTTTTGTGGGTATCTTTTTCCACCCCAGTAGCGCACTCAGACAAATGTCACAAGGGTTTGTTGCACACCGGCGCCGCGATGGTTGAATTTTCGAGCAATTCTTCTAGCGCTTCTATATCAGCGCAGTTTAGGGATGGATTTTCAGCGAGATTGACCTGGCGCAATTCCCCTAGAAATAACAGCGCTTTGATATCGGTGAGTTGATTATTGTTTAAATTCACCGTTTTAAGCTGCGAGAATAGTTCGATGCCACTCAGATCGGTGACTCCTGCAAAGCTACAGTTAAGAATCTCGAGCTCTTCAGGTTGGGTGATCTTGGCCTCTGTCAGGGCTTGTTTAACGCAATTTTTTAGGCCTGCATCAGCAATATTGTAGCCGCTGTAAATCGCTTTTGGCGTGTAGATTGGGCGCTCATTAAGTGTCACCGCATAGCGTTCACAGCCAGCGACAAGAACGATGCAAGCAATACTTAGCAGAGACAGGCGGCGGCAGAGAGGATAGGGGCGAGACATAAAAACTCCGGTGGGATTAATTTACATGGACGGCATCTGTTGCCGCGCTATTACTGCATTATAGGTCCCCGATTATACTGCTGTAACGCTATAATCTGCGCAATTAATAAATCCACCGATGGCATCATTAACAATGCCTTCGTTTTAATAATTTTAGAGACAATTCGATGACTGAAGAGAGCATGCCGATTATCCGCGTCGCTTACGCCGCGGCCAGCTTCAAAGCCCTAGCTGAAGAACTGGCTGCGAAGTTGTCCCTGTCTGTTCAGTCTGCTGATTCAGTGCGCTCCGAAGGCTCTCGCGGCACTCAAGGTTCAGAGAGCGCCAAGGGCTATGACTACCTGCTGGAGTTTACCCAGCAGGGCTTAGTGTTGCGGCCATCGGCTGACAAAGGGTATGGCTCAATTCTCTGCGACTTTGCCAGTTCCGAACACAGCCATCGACGGCGTCATGGCGGCGGCAATGGTCAGGCGATTGCCAAAGCCGTGGGCGTCTCAGGCAAGTTCGCACCCCAGGTGTTGGATCTTACCGCTGGACTGGGTGGCGATGGCTTTGTGCTGGCGTCTCTGGGCTGCAAGGTCTGTATGTTAGAGCGCAACCCGATTGTTCACAGCCTGCTTGCCGACGGTCTTAGCCGCGGTGTTCAAGCAGGCCATGAGTATGCACAGCAGGGGGATGATGAATTGGAACAGGTTATTAACAGGCTTAGCTTACTGGAGGGCAACTCCGCCAGCTATCTAAGTGATTTGGTGAATAAGTCAGCTGCTTTTGACAGTGAAGAAAAGGCACAGCAAACTGAAGAACCTGAGGTCTGGCGTCCGGATGTGGTCTATGTGGATCCAATGTTCCCGTTGCGCAAAAAATCAGCCAAAGTAAAAAAACAGATGCAGGCGTTTCATGCCATTGTTGGAACCGATCCGGATGCCGATAATCTGCTCGCCAATGCCCTGGCCGTTGCGCGATATCGGGTAGTGGTCAAGCGTCCCTCTGGGGCGGGGTTCTTGGCCGAGACGAAGCCAAATTACTCACTGGAAGGTAAATCTACCCGCTATGATATTTATGCCTTAAAGAAGCTTCCTGTCTAGAAGCTTCCTGTCTAGAAGCGTTCTATCTAAAATCGTTCTATCCAAAAGCGTTC
>CAXAFJ010000002.1:0-76649 GCA_963968025.1 uncultured Pseudomonadales bacterium
GCCAGTGTTTTTCTTCAGCTGCTGCTTGTAGCGCTGGGCAGGGATCTACAGCCACGGCATGGTCAACTTCCAGCAGCAGTGGCAGGTCATTGATCGAATCGCTGTAAAACCAACTGCCTTCAAGTGTCTCGTTGTGTTCCTTAAGCCAAGCATTAAGTCGTACGACCTTGCCCTCTTTATAGGTCGGCACGCCCTCAACCTTGCCGCTATAACGGCCGTCGACGATTTGCGCATCCGTGGCCAAAATCTCAGTTACGCCCAAGCTGTGGCAGATTGGCTCTACAATAAAGCGATTGGTAGAGGTGATAATGAGTAGTCGATCGCCGGCGTCCCGATGCTGTTGCAGCAGAGTCTGAGCTTTGGCCAGTTGCATAGGCGCAATGACCTGCTGCATAAAGCGTTTATGCAGTTCAGCCAGCTCGGCCATGGGTATTTCAGTCAGTGGCTGCAGTGAAAATTCCAGATAGGCAAAAATATCCAAACTACCGGCGACATAATCAGCGTAGAATTGGTCGTTGGTTTTCTTGAACTGCTGAGGATCAACTCGATGCTCAGAGACTAAAAACTCGCCCCAGCTGTGGTCGCTGTCACCAGAGATCAGAGTGTTGTCGAGGTCGAAAATAGCCAGTGCCATAACATAGGGTCCAATTGGGTTTTAGCCTGAGAGGATAACCATAGCGCTTGGTTGTCTCAAGAGAAAATTGCCGATACCGGCAGACTATGGAACAATGCCTCCGCGTTATTGCTTGTATAAAAAGGTGTATTTGATTTGGTTGATAAGGATGGTTATCGCTCTAACGTCGCTATTGTAATAGGCGATGGCAAAGGCCGCCTATTTTGGGCGAAGCGAGTTGGTCAACAGGCTTGGCAGTTTCCACAGGGCGGCATCGATCTCGGTGAGACTGTAGAGGATGCACTCTATCGCGAGCTCTATGAAGAGGTCGGCCTTAAATCGGATGACGTCAAAATCATTCAGCGCTCCAAGCGCTGGCTGCGCTACAACATTCCCGAGCAGATGCAGCGCAAGCACTCCAAGCCTCTGTGTATCGGCCAAAAGCAGCGTTGGTTTTATCTGCAGATGACCTGCGACCCAGAGCAGGTTCGCTTTGATACCAGCGGCACCCCCGAATTCGATGACTGGCAATGGGTCAATTACTGGTACCCGATCAATTCAGTTGTCTCGTTTAAGCGCACAATTTACCGCAACGCATTGCAGGAGTTTTCCTCCGCCAATGCCCGTTTGCAGCACTCACAATCCTCTAAGGGCCGCTAATTATGTTGGCGTCACTGCGCAATATAGTGCAAGAAGTCAACAGCGCCCGCAGTCTCGGCGAGGTTCTGACGATTATCGTCAAAGAGGTGCGCTCGGCCATGCAGGCCGGGGTATGCTCGGTCTACCTATTCGACGAATCTGATCAGCGCTATGTGCTGATGGCCACCGAAGGCCTGCGCCAAGAGTCCATTGGCCATGTCCGTTTGGCTATGCGTGAAGGCCTGGTGGGCCTGGTCGCCGCCCGGGAAGAGCCACTCAATTTAAAAGATGCCGACAAGCATCCCAACTTCGCCTATTTCGAAGAGACTGGCGAGAGCCCCTACCACTCCTTTTTGGGTGTGCCGATTATTCATCACCGCAAGGTGCTGGGCATCTTGGTACTGCAGCAGGAAACCCAGCGACGCTTTGAAAGTGAAGAAGAAGCCTTTGTGGTTACCGTCTGTGCGCAGCTTTCCGGCGCTATCGCCCATGCAGAAGCCACCGGCGCATTGCGTCAATTGGCCTCTGCCGGTGGAGACACCCGTCGTGAAGCCCTGTTTCGCGGCATTCCCAGCTCACCCGGTGTGGGTATTGGCCGGGTTGTCTTGGTTGCACCCACAGCAGATCTAAAGTCGGTTCCCGAGCGCTTTGCCACCGACACCCCTGCGGAGATAGAAGTCTTTCGCACCGCCCTTGAATCAGCCAAAGACGATATGCGCAATCTCAGCAAGGGGCTTGAAGGCAAGCTCAGCTCAGAGGAGATCGCGCTATTTGATATTTATATTCGCATGCTCGATGACCACTCCCTGGGTGGAGAAGTGATCGCCGCTATAGTTGACGGCCAAGCCGCACAGAGCGCCTGGAGCTCGGTGATCCTCAAGCATGTGCGCACCTTCCGGAAAATGGATGATCCCTATCTCCGGGAGCGCGCTGCCGACGTCAATGATCTGGGTCGACGGGTACTGGGTTATTTACAGCGCAATGAAAAAAATACCCAGCCCCTGCCGCGGCGTATTATTTTGGTCGGTGAAGATCTCTCTGCCTCGGCTCTGGCGGATATTCCCATAGAGCGTTTGGTGGGCATTGTCTCGGTGAAAGGCTCTAGCAACTCCCATATGGCAATTGTTGGTCGCGCCCTCGGTGTGCCCACAGTGATGGGCGCAGTGGAATTGCCCTGGACCGAAATGGAAGGCCATGAATTAATTATTGATGGCTTTAGTGGCGATGTTATTAGCCGCGCCACACGCCGTATGCGCCGCGCCTATCTCCATCGTCAGCGGGAAGAGAAGCTGCTGGCCAAAGATCTTGAGAAGCTGCGGGATATTCCCTGCGTTACGCCGGATGGCTTTCCAGTGGCCCTATGGATCAATACCGGTCTGCGCCAAGATATTGCCCTGGCCCTTAAAAGCAGCGCCGAAGGTGTTGGGCTGTACCGCACTGAAATCCCCTTTTTTATGCGCTCGAGCTTTCCCACGGAAGATGAGCAAACTGAAATTTATCGCGAGCAACTGCAGGCTTTTGCGCCCAATCCAGTGACGATGCGAACCCTGGATATCGGCGGTGACAAAGCACTCTCCTACTTTCCTATCGAAGAGGAAAATCCGTTTCTCGGCTGGCGCGGTATCCGCATCTCCCTTGATCATCCGGAAATTTTTCTGGCTCAGATTCGCGCCATGCTGCGGGCCAGTGAAGGGCTCAACAATCTGCGTATAATGCTGCCCATGATCAGCAGCGTGCCGGAATTAGACAGCGCCCTAGAGCTTATAGACAGAGCCTATCGGGAGTTGATGCAAGAGGAAGGCTATCAGCTGGAAAAGCCTGCCATCGGCGCGATGATTGAAGTGCCGGCGGCGGTCTATCAGGTTAAAGAAATCGGTCGAAGAGTAGATTTCCTGTCTGTCGGCACCAATGATTTGACCCAGTACCTGCTTGCAGTGGACCGCAATAATCCTCGGGTTGCTGACCTCTATAACTCACTGCATCCCGCCGTGTTGCGCGCCCTAAAGAGTATTATCGAACAGGCCGACGCCGCTCAATGCCAGATCAGTGTCTGTGGCGAGATGGCAGGCGATCCTCTGGCTGTGGTGATGCTGTTGGGTCTGGGTTACGACCATTTATCCATGAGTGCCAACAGTCTGTTGAAAGTAAAATCGATGCTCAGTCAGGTGTCCAAGGCCGAGGCCCGCAGTTTGGCCAAGCGCGCCCTGCGGATGTCTGATGCGGGCTCGGTGTCGCAACTGCTCTCCGATGCTCTCAGTCGTCCAGAGCTGTCTAAGCTCTACCGTCCTGCCGAGCTGGATGAGAAGGCGGGCTTTTCAGACAGCGTCAGCAGTCTTAAAAAATAAATATCTCAGTCTGTCCCGCAACACCCTTTATGAAAGTCTGCTCGGCAATATGGTTGCCGGAGTTCGACAGCACAATCGAGGTGGATGCCAAGGTGCCGTAATCTTCGGCGACAATAAAAGCCGATGATAGGCGCTTCTCCCAGTCTGCAGGCACCCCAGTATTGGGTAGCAGATGGTCCGGGTAAGTTTGATTTTTTTCCAGCAGGCTGAGCAGGTCTCCAAGCATCTGTTGATCACTGCGCGGCTTATCCAATGTTTGCACTAGCTGTTCCCGGGCATAGTCCACTTTAGGCCAGGGACTGTCGAGCAGATGGTTGCTGAGAGCATAAATACCGGGCTCAAGATTGCGCACCTGGTTATTAAAATTGTTTAGATAGAGCAATTGCCGGCCATCGTAAATCAGCAGATTAAAGCCCCCATAGAGATCAAAATCGACTAATACAGAGTCTGCCCAGCTCTGGGCCGAGGCCTCGGAGCAGAGAAAGTCGGTGACCAGATTGCCGCGAGATTTGGGTCGTGCCTCATGAAATCCCGGTTTGGAAAACTCTCTGAAATTGGTCACCGCAGCGAAACGACCGGTCCGCGAGAGCCCCATCCAGGTTCCTCCCTCCTGTTCATCGCGACCGGCGAGAACAGGCTTATCCTGCCACCAGTGCATCGGCAGAGTCGGGCGCTGATAGAATTCATCACGGTTTGAGCAGACGGCGAGAGGCGTATCCGGGCGGTAGTTAAAGGCGATTGCAAGTAAACACATGGCGGGCAGTGTAACTTTGCGTCTGTCTATTTCGCTATTTTATTTCGCGATTCTATTTTAGTCGTCTTATTTTGCGGGCACTTTTTAAATGCCTTATTTTTAAGAGCAATGTTTTAACAACAGTGTTTTGAGAGCCGTGTTTTAAGCGCTTTGGCTTAAAGACTTTATTTTATGTCTATATTCAATCACCGCGTGGCAGCTGCATAGATAAAAAGTTATCATCAACACAGATTAATTCTTGAGAAACCCAATGCTAAATTATCCACAGATCGACCCGGTGGCACTGTCACTGGGACCCTTTGAATTGGCGGGCAGCGTTATTGGACCCCTGCAGGTGCACTGGTACGGCATTATGTACCTGCTGGCGTTCACCTGTGCCTGGTTGTTGGCAACCCGTAACAGTCAGCGACCCTGGTCGCCGATTGTTAAAACCCAGGTTGAAGATCTGATTGTGTTTGGCGCCTGGGGCGTTATTCTCGGCGGCCGTTTTGGCTATATGCTGTTTTACAGCGCCGACAAATGGCTCGCCGATCCCGGCATGATCTTTCGTCTCTGGGAGGGCGGCATGTCTTTCCACGGTGGCCTATTGGGTGTTGCGCTGGCGCTGCTGCTCTATGCCCGCAAGCATAAATTAGCCTTTCTCAGCCTTGCCGACTTTGTTGTGCCGCTGGTACCCGCGGGACTATTTTTTGGTCGTCTGGGTAATTTTATCGGCCAGGAACTCTGGGGGCGCAGCACCGATGTCTCTTGGGGAATGCTCTTTCCCGCCGATCCCGAGCAGCTGGCCCGTCATCCCTCTCAGCTCTATGAAGCCATGCTCGAGGGCGCGGTGCTGTTTGTGATTATCAATTGGTACGCCAGAAAGCCACGTCTGTTTGGCGAGGTCTCAGGCCTATTCTTAATTCTCTACGGCGCTTTCCGCTTTGCCGTTGAGTTTGTCCGTCAGCCAGATCCTCAGTTTGCCCTGGATTCCGGCGCGGCTGAGTTGCTCGGTTGGATGACCCGCGGTCAGACGCTCTGTATCCCGATGATCCTCTTCGGTCTCTGGTTAATGCGCAAATCCCTGCGCGCACTTGTCAGTCGCAAGGCGTAAATCGAAAGGCACAGCAATGAAGCAATATTTAGACTTAATTAAACATATCCGCGATCACGGCGTTAAAAAAGAAGATCGCACTGGCACCGGAACCCAGAGTATTTTTGGTCACCAGATGCGCTTTGATCTGAGCCAGGGCTTTCCTTTGGTAACCACTAAAAAGGTCCATCTCAAATCCATACTCCATGAGCTGCTGTGGTTTATTCGCGGTGATACCAATATTCGCTATCTGGTTGAAAATGGCGTCGGTATCTGGAATGACTGGCCCTACCAGAGCTGGCTGCGTGAGACCGAGCAAGAGGCCGCCTACCCCATGTATTCGCCGGAGTGGAAGGCGAAGATGAAAGAGTTTATACAGCGGGTTAAAGACGATGATGAGTTTGCCCAGCAGTACGGCGATCTGGGCCCCGTCTATGGTCACCAGTGGCGCAACTTCGAGGGTGTGGATCAGCTCGCCCAGGTGGTGGAAGAGATTAAATCCAATCCCGACTCACGACGCCTTATCGTCTCAGCCTGGAATCCGAAAGATATTCCGGTGATGGTGAAGTCCGGTCTCCCCCCCTGCCACAGCCTGTTTCAGTTTTATGTCACCGAGGGGCGTCTCTCCTGTCAGCTCTATCAGCGCAGCGCCGATGTGTTTCTTGGGGTGCCGTTTAATATTGCGTCCTATGCTATTTTGACCCTGATGATCGCTCAGGTATGTGGCCTTGAGCCTGGGGATTTTGTTCACACCTTTGGCGATGCCCACCTTTATAGCAACCACATGGACCAGGTTGAAGAGCTGCTTTCCCGAGAGTGCTTCCCGCTGCCGACACTGGCGATCAATCCCAATGTCGACAACCTGTTTGATTTTGTTTTTGAAGACTTTGAGTTGCTCGACTATCAGAGTCATGGCCCTATTTCTGCACCTGTAGCGGTCTAACCGCGCCTGAGACAATGTTATGAAAGTATCCTTAATCGTGGCTGTAAGCCGCAACGGTGTTATCGGTCTAAATAACCAGCTGCCTTGGCATCTGCCGGAAGACCTCAAATACTTTAAATCTGTGACCATGGGCAAGCCACTCATTATGGGGCGCAAGACCTTTGATTCCATTGGCCGTCCGCTTCCTGGGCGCGCTAATATTGTGATTACCCGTGATCCCGAGTGGCAGGCAGAGGGTGTTCAGGTTGCGCAAACGCTGCTCCAGGCCATGACCCTAGCGCATTTGGCATGCGCTGACGCAGGGGTAGAAGAGATTATGGTGATTGGTGGTGAGCAGATTTATCGGCTGACCTTGCCGGTGGCTGACCGACTCTATTTAACTGAAGTGCAGGCAGAGGTCGAGGGCGATGCATTTTTCCCCGACTATGATACCGAGCAATGGCATCAGTTGAGTGAGCAGTTGCCGGAGAAAACCGACACCCATGCCTACAGATATTTGGTGCTCGAAAGAAAGCCCAGCTAGTTGTTACATTAGGTAACAAAAACAATCTATCTCAAGTTCACCGGGCTCAAATTGTGAGCGAACGTTGATTGTTGAAGAACAGACTGTTAAAAAGACGCACCAATAAAAATTGTCAGCTAGTGGAGCAGCGTTAATTCCACTTCCTGACAATATAAAGATCACCAATCCGATAGACCCAGTTGAGGGAACTATGAAAAAGCAACCACTAAAAGCACTGGCCTTATTAGCCGTACTTGCCGGTGGCTTAACTGCAGTTGCAGTTCAGGCTACAGAGGTAAGTCAAGTGCTAAAAGCCGGATCCGTCAAGGTTCAGGCAGCCAAAACAGCACAGACAAAAGTTGATCGCATCGCCGATCAAACCGACGGTCTCTTGCAAGAGTTCAAACAGGTTAACAAGCAAATTGAAAGCCTGCGTGTTTACAACTCACAGCTCGAGCGTCAAATCGACAGCCAGAAGCAAATGATGGCTGAGCTCGTTGAGTCAATTGAGAATGCGACTGTTATTGAGCGAGGTATCTCGCCACTGATGGAGAACATGCTCACGGCACTGCGTACCTTTGTTGAGCTGGACGTTCCCTTTAAGACTGAGCAGCGTGCTCAAGCTGTCGAAGATCTTTTCGACAACCTCGATAGCGCCAAGTTCTCTTCTGCCGAAAAATTCCGTCAGATCCTCGAAATCTACGATATTGAGTCTGAGTACAGCCTCTCTCTGGAAACCTACCGTGATCTCATTGATATCAATGCTGATGGCTCTGAGGTTGAAGTAGATATGTTGCGCGTCGGTCGTGTTGCCCTGATGTATCAAACAAAAGATAAATCACAGACAGGCGCTTGGAACAAAGCGACTGGCGCTTGGGAAACTCTGGGTTCTAAATACCGTCGCCCTGTAGACCAAGGCATCCGCATCGCTAAGAAATTATCGCCGCAGGATGTTATGGAAATGCCGATCAACGCTCCGGAGACTGCACAATGAAACTGAAATTTATTAAAGTTTGTGCTGCTTTCATCGCCGCTGCTGCGGTAAGCATGCCAGCACTGGCACAGGAAGCAAAATCACTCGACGAACTGCTGAACATGATTCAGAGCTCAACGATTTCTGAAACTCAAGAATATCGTGATCGTGAAAATAATTTTAAACGCGACCAGCGCAAGCAGGACGCAGAGCTGAAAAAAGCGAAGAACGCCAAGACTGCTGAAGAGCGTCGTTCGGACCGTCTGGAACAGACTATCCGCGACAACGACCTGAAGCTTATTGGTCTGCGCGAGCAGCGTGACAAGCGTCTGGGTTCACTTAAAGAGCTATTTGGGCACCTGACAGGAGCCGCCGGTGATATCCGTGCCAACCTGACTCAGTCTGTCGTTAGTGCTCAGATCCCTGGCCGTACCGAATTCCTCGATGAGTTGATTGAGAAGATGAGCAGCGACACTCGCCTGCCGTCTATCATGGACATCGAGAAGTTGTGGTTCGAGCAGCAGCGTGAAATGAACGAAAGTGGTCGTGTTGTTAAGTTCAACCGCACTGTATTGCGCGCAGATGGTTCACAGGAAGAAATGGAAGTTGTCCGTGTTGGTACCTACAACCTGATGGCTAAC
This sequence comes from uncultured Pseudomonadales bacterium, assembly GCA_963968025.1. Classification (GTDB taxonomy): domain Bacteria; phylum Pseudomonadota; class Gammaproteobacteria; order Pseudomonadales; family Porticoccaceae; genus HTCC2207. The sequence continues at coordinate 8,483 of CAXAFJ010000002.1, forward strand.
GGCATGTACCTCGAGTACAGCCCAGAGAGCGGTTTGGTATCAGAGCTGGCTCGTCAGCCTTCTGGTCACCAGGGCAGCGCTGCAGATCTTCAGGAAGCGGTTAGCGGCTTCACCAAAGCGGGCCTGGATCCTACAGGACCACTGGGTGGCGGCTTGTTGCGTGCACTGATCAATACGCCGACGCTGATTGAGCGCTGGCACTTCGGTGGTATCGTAGGTTACGTTATTACTGGCGTATTCTGTGTTGCCATTCTGTTAGCTATCTGGCGCTTCATCTTCTTGCAAGGTGTCTCTTCTAGAGTATCTACACAGCTTCGTACTCCAGGCACTGCTGATCTGACCAACCCACTGGGCCGCGTTCTCGCGGTGGCACATGCCAACCCAGGTTTGGATCCAGAGTCGCTGGAATTAAAACTCCACGAAGCAGTACTGAAAGAACGTCCAGCCATTGAGTCTGGTCTGAGCTTGCTTAAGATCATCGCTATGGTTGCACCGCTGCTCGGTCTACTGGGTACGGTTACTGGTATGATTATTACCTTCCAGATGATTACGCTGTTTGGTGCTGGCGATCCTAAGGCTATGGCCGGCGGTATCTCTCAGGCACTGATTACAACAGTACTCGGCCTGATAGTTGCTATCCCAACTGTATTGATGCACACATTGGTCAACGGCAAAGCGCAGCGAGTTCTGCATATACTTGAAGAGCAGAGTGCCGGAATTGTTGCTGGTTCAGTAGAGGGTCGCTGAGATGTTCTTTGTTGATACTATGGCAGAAGTTGGAAAGTTTATGGATTCAGGCGGCATGGTCCTTTGGGCCATCGTCGTCCTGCTGTTCGTGATGTGGACTCTCCTGTTCGAGCGTATGTGGTATCTCAAATCCAGCGTCAGTCAAGATGTCCAATACGCACTTGATTCTTGGGAAGAGCGCTCAGAGCGCAAATCCAAGCGCGCACGTCAGATCAGAGAACAGTTGATCTCTGAAGTGAGCGTCAAGATCGATGAAAATATTATGATGATCAATACGTTGGTTGCCCTGGCCCCGCTGTTTGGTTTGCTGGGTACGGTAACTGGAATGATCGTAGTATTTGACGTAATGGCATTTACTGGTGGCGGTGACGCCAAGGCGATGGCAGGTGGTGTTTCTCAGGCGACTGTACCGACAATGTCGGGCATGGTTGCCGCTCTCTCCGGTGTGTTTGGCGTAACTTACGTCGAACGTATCGCGCAGCGAGAGAAGCATTTACTCGAAGATCATCTAACCATGGATCACTAACCGGAGCCTGTCGAAGACAAGTTTCCCGTGAGAGAAAACTATGCGCAATAGACAAACAGGATCACAGCCACAGGGCGAGGCAATTGACCTCACCCCAATGCTGGATGTGGTTTTTATTATGCTGATCTTTTTCATTGTGACAGCATCGTTTATCAAACTACCCGGTGTCGAGGTCAACAAAGTTGACGCTGACACTGCAGAAAACTACAAAAAAGTAGGCATTCTGGTGGCGGTAAGCGACAACAATGAAATTTGGATTGATAAGAAGCGCGTTGAAACTACTGCGCTAAAAATCAATCTACAGAGACTGTACAATGAAAACCCTAAGGGCGGCATGGTTATCCAAGCCGACAATGAATCGAATATTGAAGTAGTCGCCAAGGTGGCTGATGTCGCAACTGACATTGGTATCCGTCCGGTGGCAATTTCGGTAGAACAAGACTGAGTTGATAAGTATGGCCTTTATCAGAATTGGTATTTCTGCTGCACTTGGTGTTCTGGTTACCTTCGCGTTGATCATTTTGATGTACAAATTGATCGACTCGGGCAACAAAGACTTGGATGAGAAAGAGACGATTAAAATCGCCGACTTCCTCCATGTCGATAGACAGTTGACTGAAAATGCAAAACAGACCCAAGTTGAAAAGCCTGAAGATCCGGAGACTCCACCACCGGAAATTCCCGAAGACAATATAGAGTTTGAAGTTCCAGAGAATGCAATCAGCATGGCCGCTCCGGCAGCCAACGCCAATCTTAAGATTGGTGGTGCTGGTGGTTTTGCACGGGACTCAGATTATATTCCTGTCTATGTACCCCAGCCACAGTATCCCCGTCGCGCGCAAACTCGCGGCAAAGAGGGCTACGCAGTGATCGAAGTGATTATTACCACAACCGGTGGTACTCGCGATCCGATCATGGTCGAAGAATTCCCAGAAGGTTGGGGCTTTGGTCGCGCTGCACTTAAAGCTGCTTCGAAGTTGAAGTACAACCCTCGGGTTGTGGACGGCGTTGGTCAGGAAGTGTCTGGCGTGCTGTATAAATTTACTTTCCAGATGGCGAAATAAGGAGTCAATGATGTCTAGAAGCACTAAATTTCTAGCTGTATTCAGCGCTGCTTTTTTGCTGCCGTTGTTTGTGGCAGTTATAGCTCCAAACGCGGGCTTTTCCGGCGCTGCAGTAATTGCAGCGGACGCTAAGCCAGAGCCAAAATACAAAAATGTTAAAACCCGTAAGCGCCAGTCTGTTGGCGCGCGGTGTTCCAAGGCAATAGAGAAAGTTCAGCCAGAGATCGAATTGGAGAACTGGGCCGGATCGCTGGAGATGCTGCAAGCGATTGAAACCAACGTCAAGACCTGTGCCAGCGACTATGAGCAGACTCAGGTATGGAAGTTCTCCGCTTATATCTACTACTCTTTGGATGACTATAAAAACGCTATTCGTTCTTATAGAAGAGTTGTCGATGGTGAAGGCACTCCAATTGAACTGAAGCTCGATACACGCTACACCTTGGCACAGCTTTACACCGTACTTGAAGACTATAAGAACGCAGCAAAAGAGCTTGAAATCTGGATGGAAGCATCACTGATTGTCGGTGCTGACGCGAAGATGTTGCTGGCTCAGATCTACTATCAGCTAGAACGCAAAAATGACTCGCTACGTTTTGTTAATGAAGCCATTGCCGATGTCGAAGCTAAAGCCATCCTGCCGAAAGAAGGCTGGTGGGGCTTGCAGCGTGTGCTCTACTACGAGAAGAACGATTACAAAAAGGTCGTCAATATTCTCGAAAAGCTGGTAAAGCACTATCCAAAGTGGACCTACTGGCGTCAACTGGGGGGTATGTATGGCGAGCAGGAACGTGAGATGGATCGCTTGGTTGCTACTGAGATGGTCTATTTGAATGGCAAGCTGGATAAAGAGAGCCAAGTTCTGAGTATGGCCTATATGTATCTCGGCGCTGAGGTTCCCTATCGTGCTGCTGTGATTATCGAGAAGGGCATGAAGGACGGCATTATAAAGTCTTCTGCTAAGAATCTCGAGATCCTCGGTACTGCATGGTATCAAGCCAAAGATCTGAACAATGCTGTTAAGGCTCTAGAAAATGCCTCGAAGAAATCTGATACCGGAAATCTTCAAGCCCGTCTCGCCGGAATCTATCTTGATCTCGGTCGCGATGCTGCGGCTTTTAAAGCTGCAACTCGTGCAGACAAAAAGGGTGACGTGAAAAAACCTGACTCCAATTTCTTGGTAATGGGCAATGCACTGATCAACCTGAACTGTTACAAAGATGCGGTAGGCGCGTTTAAGAAGTCATTAAAAGCGGCCAAAGATAAGAAGGGCAAGCGCTATCCCAAGCAGTGGATTCGCTACGCAGAAACTGAAGGCAGCCGTTTACAGAAGTTGCGTGATGTGGGCGCTACCGTCCCCGGTTGTAATAAGAAAGGCTAGTTCACTGGCAATCAATAGTGAGCAGGCAATAAAAAACCCCGGTACTTAAAAGCCCCGGGGTTTTTTATCGCTGCTATCTAAAGCTCTTAGCCCAAAGCTCTGAGCCAAAGCTCTTAGCCAAAGCCACAGGTTAAAGCGCTTTTACCTACAGCTGAGAGAGATCTCGCACAGCACCCTTATCAGCACTGGTGGCCAGTTTGGCATAGGCCTTCAGCGAAGCAGTGACCTTGCGTGGACGCTCTTCTACCGGCTTCCAGCCCAGCTTATCCTGCTCAGCTCGGCGCTCAGCCAGCACGGCATCCGAGACCAGCACATCAATACTGCGGTTGGGGATATCGATGCGAATAGTATCGCCCTGACGGACCAGGCCAATATTACCGCCAGCAGCGGCTTCCGGTGAGACATGTCCAATGGACAGTCCCGAGGTACCGCCAGAAAAACGCCCATCGGTAATCAAGGCACAGGCGGCGCCAAGATTTTTAGATTTAATATAAGTGGTTGGATAGAGCATCTCCTGCATACCAGGTCCGCCTCGCGGTCCCTCGTAGCGAACAATAACCACATCACCGGCTTTCACCTCATCACTCAATATCTTGGCGACAGCTTCATCCTGGCTCTCGGTAATAAAGGCTGGGCCTTCAAATACATGGATCGACTCATCGACACCAGAGGTCTTAACCACACAGCCATCTGGCGAAAGATTGCCGGTCAGAATTGCCAGACCACCCTCGAGACTAAAGGCGTGCTCAATATCCCGAACACAGCCGTTTGCTCGGTCAGCGTCCAGTGACGGCCATCGAGTACTTTGACTAAAGGCTGTCTGGGTTGGAATACCAGCCGGGCCAGCCTTATAGAAAGTCTTCACCTCTTCACTGACATTCCCGCTAACGATATCCCATTTTTCCAAGGCCTCGGTTAAGGTCGTGGAATGAACTGTAGGCAGTTCGCCGTGGATCAATCCAGCGCGGTCGAGCTCAGCCAGGATCCCCATAATGCCGCCGGCACGATGGACATCTTCAACATGATATTCCGGTGTACTTGGGGCAACTTTACACAGCTGAGGCACTAGGCGCGAAAGGCGGTCGATATCACCCAGATCAAAGTCAACAAAGCCCTCTTGAGCAGCCGCCATAAGATGAAGGATGGTATTGGTTGAACCACCCATACAAATATCTAAGGTCATCGCATTTTCAAAGGCTTTGAAATTGGCAATCGAACGGGGCAGTACCGAGTAATCATCGTTGTCGTAGTGGGCCTTAGCCAACCGAACAATGGTGCGACCGGCTTCTTCGAATAATTCTTTGCGATCAGAGTGGGTCGCCAGCACAGTGCCATTGCCCGGCAGTGCCAGGCCCAGCGCTTCCATCAAACAGTTCATAGAGTTGGCGGTAAACATACCAGAGCAAGAACCACAGGTGGGGCAGGCGGAACGCTCATACTCGGCAACCTCTTCATCGCTGGCGCTGTCGTCAACCGCAATCACCATGGCATCAACCAGATCGAGTTTTTGATCGGAGAGCTTGGTTTTACCGGCTTCCATGGGACCGCCGGAGACAAACACGGTTGGAATATTGAGGCGCATCGCGGCCATAAACATGCCTGGAGTAATCTTGTCACAGTTGGAAATACACACCAGCGCATCGGCGCAGTGAGCATTGACCATATATTCAACTGAGTCGGCAATGACATCTCGCGAGGGCAGGGAATAGAGCATGCCGTCGTGACCCATAGCAATTCCGTCGTCCACTGCGATTGTGTGGAATTCACGGGCAATACCACCGGCCTTTGAAATCTCTGCCGCAACCAGATCACCCATATCTTTAAGGTGAACATGACCGGGGACAAACTGCGTGTAGGAGTTGGCGATGGCAATCATCGGCTTATTAAAATCATCGTCCTTCATGCCTGTGGCGCGCCAAAGTGCGCGGGCGCCGGCCATATTGCGGCCCTGGGTGGTGGTGTGTGATCTGTACTTAGGCATGTGATATCTCAGTGACGAATAGAATAAAGGTGGCAAGAATAGCAGAAAGCCCGCCCAGTCAAAACCGGCCGGGCTGTCCTAATGATTAAAGTTTTTTACTGAAGATGCGCGACTGGCGCTGATAGTTGTAGAGAGACTGCTTTTTGGCCGGCAATTCGCTCACCGCCGCCTCGGCAAAACCCTGTTCTCTAAACCAGTGAGCGGTCTGTGTGGTCAGTACAAAGAGTGTTTTAAGTTGATTCTCAATGGCGTCTTTTTCGATCGATTTCAGCAGGCGCGAAGCAATGCCTTGATTGTGAAATTCCGGATGAGTTGCGACACAGGCTAGCTCGCCAGTATTACTGTCTGCTATGGGGTAAAGAGCCGCACATCCGAGCAGAGTGCCCTCGGGATGCACCACCACCATAAAGCGTGAAATTTCGGTCTCGAGCAACTCACGGGAGCGCTTAACCAAAACGCCCTGTTGCTCCAGCGGCGAAATCAGATCCAGAATACCGCCGACATCATCGATGGTGGCAGCTCTAATAACTTCCGAGTAGTCCTTCATAATCAGCGTGCCGCTACCCTCTCGGGTAAACAGCTCACTGAGCAAGCTGCCGTCTTCACTACAGCCAACTAGATGCACACGGTCGACATTGTTGCGACAGGCTTGATAGGCAGCGGAGAGCAGGCCATAGGTGCCAGAGTCTTCACCGCCAGCCTGTTTGAGGGTAGCCTTAAGATCACTGACTTCAGGTAGCGAAAGATTGCGCAGCAAGCTGTTATCGGCATCGATTATGCCCGCCGCCTGAGTGACCAAAATAAGCTTTTCCGCATTCAGTGTAATGGCCGTTTGCGTCGCCACATCTTGATAGCTGAGATTAAAGGCTTCACCGGTGGGCGAAAACCCAATCGACGACATCAGTACCAGAGCACCGGCCTCAAGTTGCTGCTGAATGGCAGTGCGATCAATGCGGCGAATTTCACCAGCGCGCTGAAAATCAACACCGTCCCGAACACCCACAGGTTTCGCAGTAATAAAGTTGCCGCCAATCACACGCACACGGGCGCCGTGCATCGGTGAGTTGGGCAGTCCCATAGACAGTGCCGACTCAATCTGAAAGCGGGTAGAACCCACCGCCTCCTTAACACACTGCATGGCATGTGCATCAGTGATACGCACTTGCTCGCGGAAATCCGTTTGCAAACCGGCCAGTTGCAGGCGCTGATCAATCTGTGTACGGGCACCGTGAACCAACACTATATTGACCCCGAGACTTTGCATCAGCGCAATATCGTGAACAATGCTGTCAAAATTGGAGTCGAGAACCGCTTCACCACTAATCGCAATAACAAAGGTTTTACCCCTGTGCGCATGGATATAAGGCGAGGTCTCACGGAAAAATTGTACGTACTTTTGAGTAGTCATCCGAGGATTATAAGCAACAGCGGCCAATAAGTTGAGATAAAAAATTAATAGTTGGCTGCACGCGATCAAGGGGCAGGAATTCATTCGGCTGATGGGCCACATCAATGTCCCCAGGACCCAGCACCACCACGTCCATTCCCAGCTGCTGGAGATAGGGCGCCTCGGTGGCAAAGGCGACAGATTCCGCCGCGTGGCCGGTGAGTTTTTCGCAGAGCGCGACGATCTCTGATTGGTTGCCACTGGTGAAGGGCGGCACGATCAGCTTCTCTAGAGACCAGCCCATATTGTCCGCTTCAGCGGTGGCGGCAATTTGACGTTCCAGATCTGTCTGTAACTGATTCAGATCCATGCCTGGCAATGGGCGAATTTCAAAAGCCAAAAAACAATGTCCGCAAATACGGTTGGCATTGTCGCTGCCTTGAATACAGCCCAAATTTAACGTGGGGTGATCAATTAAAAATCCCGCATGTTTTTGCGCTTTCATACGATCGCGCATGGCCATTAGCTGGCCGAGAATACGCTGCATGGATTCCATGGCGTTGTTACCCAGCTCCGGATTGCTCGAGTGCCCGGATCTACCTGTCACAGTGAGCTTCTCGATCATAATGCCCTTATGCATTTTCACCGGGCGCATATTGGTCGGCTCGCCGATCACTGTACTGCGGGCAATGGGCGCTCCTGCCTCGACTAATGCTTTGGCACCACCCATAGAGGATTCCTCGTCGGCGGTGGCGAGAATAATCAACGGCTGTTTTAAGTCTTTAACTGGCAGGGATTTAAACGCCTCAATAGCCAGTGGAAAAAACCCCTTTATATCGCAGCTGCCGAGACCATACCAGCGGTTATCCCGCTCGGTTATCCCGCTCGGTTAACTCAAAGGGACTGCTATCCCAGAGTGATTCGTCACAGGGCACGGTATCGGTGTGGCCCGCCAGTACCAAACCGCCGGGGCCGCTGCCATAGGTGGCAATCAGGTTGGCTTTGTTATTCCCCAGATCCATAATCTCAGTGGTAAAACCAAGCTCCCCAAGGGTATTGGCCAGCAGATCAATAACCTCGCGATTGCCCTGATCTATAGCCGGATTAATGCTGCTAATCGAATTGCTGCGAATAATCCGTGAGAGTAAATCGGTCATTTCCATAATTGGCTTCTTATACAGTCATTTGCACTGAGTTTAGCGGATTGGTCAATTTGCGCTACCCCTTGTGGGATTAGCGACTAAAATTGATGGATGCAGGGACAGAATACGAACAGGAGTTGATTATGAATAAGACATCGGTGCGCGGCACTAAAACCGATTTGGGTAGCAACTTGGATCTGGCAAGTATTTTAAAAGATCTGATCAGCGACGGCTTGATCGTCCAGCAGGACACCGCTGAAATCGCCAGTGCCCGGCGCAGCCGCAAGGAAGCGCTGCAACACCCCCTAGAAATTGTCGCGGCCAAACAGCTGGTTCAGGGACCCGAGCAAAAGCCCCTGACTATCGAGCTGCTCAGCGAATGGTTGGCGAAGAAAGCCTGTTTACAGTTGGCCCATATAGACCCACTAAAAATCAATGTTCCCGCCGTCACCGGGATCACGTCTTTCGCCTACGCCCAGCGCTACGGCATTCTCTGTCTTGAAGTGAGCCGCGACGAGCTGGTCATTGCCACCATGCAGCCCTTCGATCGCAGTTGGGTTGAGAGCCTAGAGCAGACATCTCGCCGGACCATTCAAACAGTGGTCGCCAACCCCGCCGAGATTAAAAAATACACCCTCGAATTTTACTCCCTGGCGAAATCGGTTTTCGGCGCCGGCTCCGCCACCGACAGTGGCACGGGCATCGCCAACTTTGAGCAGCTGCTGGAAGTGGGCAAGCTCAAAGACGCCGATGCTCAGGACCAACATATAGTCAATATCGTCGACTGGCTGCTGCAATACGCCTTTGAACAGCGGGCCAGTGATATTCATCTCGAACCGCGCCGCGGCAAGGGCAAGGTGCGCTTTCGAATCGACGGCGTGCTGCGTCTGGTTTATGAATTGCCGGACAACGTCATGACCGCCATGATCAGTCGCCTGAAAATTCTCGGCCGTATGAATGTGGCGGAAAAGCGCCGCCCCCAAGATGGCCGCATAAAAACCAAAGCCCCCAATGCCCGAGAAGTGGAGCTGCGCCTCTCCACCATGCCCACCGCCTTTGGCGAAAAGCTGGTCATGCGAATCTTTGATCCGGACGTGCTGTTGCGCAGTTTCTCGCAACTGGGTTTAGTGGCCGAGGACTACGCTCACTGGCAGTCGATGATCAAGCGCGCCCATGGCATTGTCTTGGTCACCGGCCCCACCGGTTCAGGTAAAACCACCAGCCTCTATTCCACCCTTAAACAGCTAGCCACGGACTCAGTCAATGTCAGCACCGTGGAAGATCCGATTGAAATGGTTGTCGATAGCTTTAATCAAAGTCAGATTCAGCCCGCCATCGATTTTGATTTTGCCGCCGGTATTCGCACTCTAATGCGTCAGGATCCGGATATTATTATGGTCGGCGAAATTCGAGATCAGGCCACCGCCGAGATGGCAGTGCAGGCAGCGCTCACCGGACATCTGGTGCTCTCGACCCTGCACACCAATGATGCCCCCACCGCTATCAGTCGTCTGCTCGATCTAAAGATGCCCGCCCACCTGATTAAAGCCACACTCAATGGCGTGATGGCCCAGCGTTTGGTGCGCACCCTCTGCCCGGACTGTCGCAGTGAAGTGGACTGTGATCAGGATGCCTGGCATGAAATGGTCGGCTCAGCTGAGTTGCCGCCACCGGCCAAAGTCTATCAACCGGCTGGTTGTCTCGAATGCCGCAACACTGGCTATCGGGGGCGCGAGGGTATCTACGAAATAATGCCGTTGACGAATGCCCTGCTCACCTATATAAATAGTGAGTCTGATATCCAAGCAATTCGCCAGGCAGCAATTTCTCAGGGCATGAAAACACTGCGCATGGCCGGAGCCGAAAAAGTGCTTGCCGGTATCACATTCATGGAGGAGGTGTTGCGGGTTACCCCTGAGCTTGGCCGCTAAGCTGCTAAATAATTGAGAAGAGCTCTCTATGTCGTCCCCTATGTCGCCCTCTATGCCGCCCTCTACATCGAAAGCGAAAGCGTTTCCGCAGCTGATCAGCGCCAGCTATCAGCGTCGCCTTGACGGTTTTCAGGCCGCTCATCCGGACCCTACTTGGCTGACAGCGCGACTTGCTGAGTTCCCGAATTACCCTCTATTTGCAGAGCATTTACAGTTGCTCTGGGGCACCAGTGATTTTGTTGGGGAGCACAGCGAAACCTATCCGGAGATGTTTCAGCAGTTAGTCGACAGTGGCGATCTACAGCGCCGTTATTCTCGAGAAGACTTTCAGCAGGCGATTGATCAGCGTCTCTTGAGTAGCGACGAAGCGCCTAATAAACAAACCCCTAATGAAGAGCAGTTAGCCTCACATTTAAGACTATTCCGCCGCCGCGAGCAGCTGCGAATTATCTGGCGGGACTTCAGCCGTCAGGCCTCCATGCCCGAAACCACCAGAGAGCTAACCTGGATGGCAGAGGCGGCTATTACTGCCTCCCTGAGCAACCTGTATCCAATTACCTGCGAAGAGCTGGGTGCGCCTTTTAGTGGCGATGAGCAGGGGGCCTTAAAAGACCAAGAACAAAAAACAGCGCAAAAAACAGCACAAAAAAAAGAGCAGCAAAAAATGCTCGTGTTAGCCATGGGTAAAATGGGTGCTGAAGAGCTCAATCTCTCCTCGGACATAGATCTCATTTTCGCCTACCCAGAAAAGGGCGAGACCCGGCGCACGGCCACACCGCCGCGAGGCAGAACCGTCTCCAACCAAGAATTCTTTACCCGCCTCGGGCAAAAGCTCATCGCCGCACTGGATCGACAGACCGCCGATGGCTTTGTCTTTCGCGTTGATATGCGCCTGCGGCCATACGGCCAGAGTGGTGCTCTGGTAATGAGCTTTGATGCTCTGGAGGAATACTATCTAACCCAGGGTCGCGAGTGGGAACGTTTTGCCATGGTTAAAGCGCGAGCTGTGGCTGGCGAACCAGCAGATATTGATCGGCTCGACGAGATTTTACGCCCCTTCGTCTATCGTAAATATCTCGACTTTGGATCCATTGATGCCCTGCGTGATCTCAAGCGCTCGATTAATCGCGAGTTAAAGCGCAAAGGTATGCAGACCGATATCAAGCTGGGTCCCGGCGGCATTCGTGAAATCGAATTTATTACCCAGGCCTTTCAGCTAGTTCGCGGTGGTCGCAATCCTGCGCTGCAGACGCCCTCTCTCTATCAAGCGTTACAGCAGCTAGCTGCGGATCAGATTATTGATAGCAGTGATCGCGACAGGCTCTGGCAGGCTTACAGCTTTTTGCGCAATAGCGAGCACGCGCTGCAGGGTATAGCCGATAAACAAACCCAGCAATTACCCGAAGATGAGCTGGGCCAGCAGCGAGTCGCCATAATACTTGGCTGTGACAGCTGGACGGATTTTCAGCAGCAGTTACAGGCACATCGTGACTATGTTGTGTCAGTGTTTGAGGATATGTTTGCCGATCCCGATACTCAAACTGATGATGAGAACAGGGGCGGCAAAGACTTAGACGATGAATCGGTTTGGCGCCAGACACCGGAGCTCGCCGAGCTGCTTGAACACCTTCTGGACGCTGGCTACAAAGAACCTCAGGCAGTCGCAGAACAGCTCTATGGCATCTATCAAAGCAAAGCAGTGATAGGCCTGGATCTTGAGCCACGCAGCCGTCTCGATAAGCTGATGCCCAATGTAGTCAAAGCCTGCGCCGCAACCGCTAATAACAGCATGACTCTCAGTCGAGTGGTGGGTCTTATTCAAGCGGTTCTCCGGCGCAGTGCCTATCTGGTGCTGCTGGCAGAGAACCCTACAGCACTCCAGCAGTTGGTGCTCTTATGTCAAAGCAGCAGCTGGATTGCTGAACAGCTCACCGCCTATCCCGTCCTGCTCGATGAACTTCTCGACAGCGATAGTCTATTCACTGCGCAAAGTAAGGGCTCACTTCAAGATCAACTGCGCCAGCAAATGCTGCGCGTGGCCGACGATGATCTCGAGCAGCAGATGGAAGTGATTCGCTATTTCGTGCGCTCTAACAGTCTGCGAGTGGCAGCCTGTGATATCACCGAAGTGATACCGCTGATGCAGGTCAGTGACTATCTGACATGGATCGCCGAGGTGGTTATTGAACACAGTATGACCATTGCCTGGCAGCATCTCAGTCAACAGTATGGCCAGCCCCAAGGCAGCAGCTTGCAGTCGCCGGGCTTTATTGTTCTCGGTTACGGAAAATTGGGAGGCATTGAGCTGGGTTATAAATCCGATCTCGACCTAGTCTTTCTCCACCGAGGGACAGCTGGCGAGACCCTCGGCGGTCCGCGCAGTATCGATAACAGCACCTTCTATGCTCGCCTCGGTCAGCGCATTATTCATCTGCTCTCCACAAGCACCTCGTCTGGAGCCGCCTATGAAATTGATATGCGCCTGCGACCCTCGGGCAACTCCGGCATGTTGGTCTCGTCACTCAAGGCATTTGAGAAATATCAACATGACAGCGCCTGGACCTGGGAACAGCAGGCGCTGGTGCGGGCTCGTGTCGTGGCGGGAGAGAAGGGCCTCGCCGATGAGTTTAATCGTCTGCGCCAAGGGGTCCTGACAGAGCCTCGAGATGTGCCTGTTTTGCGCCAGGAGGTAGAGCAAATGCGGGAAAAAATGCGCAAACATCTCGGCAGACCATCAAAAGAGGGCAAATACTCCCTTAAGCAAGGTGCCGGAGGTATCGTCGATATTGAATTTATGGTTCAATTTGCAGTCTTGGCCTGGTCGCACAATCATCCCGAAATTAGCCGCTGGAGTGATACCATTCGCATATTAGAGTCACTGACTCAATGCGGGCTGTTATCCGAGCAACAATCCAGCTTGCTAATCGACGCTTACCAAAGATACCGCTCAGCAGGACACCGCTTACAGCTGCAAAATCAGTTGGCAGAAGTGTCTAGTTCGGAATTTGTTCAGTATCGGGAGTTGGTGACCGCCCAATGGGAGCACTTATTTACGTGCTAAATATTTATAGGCTAAATATTTACACGCTAATTATTAAAAACACTTGTTGCTCAGGCAATCAGTAAAAAAGAGGAAAAGTTTGATGTCGTTTTCGGATCGCGATGGTTTTATTTGGATGGATGGCAAGATGGTTGATTGGCGAGATGCCCAGACGCATTTCCTGACCTCATCTCTGCACTATGGCAATGCTGTTTTTGAAGGCATCCGCGCCTACGAAACCGAAAAGTCAGGCACCTGCATTTTCCGCCTTGAAGACCATATTAAACGCCTGTTTAACTCGGCCAAAATTATCCATATGCAGATTCCTTTCACTCAGGAAGAGATTTGTCAGGCCCACCGCGACGTGGTCCGCTTAAATAACTTGGATGCAGCTTATATTCGCCCGCTAGTGTTTTTGGGTTCGGAAGGCATGGGTCTGCGTGCAGAAGGGCTCAAGGTTCACGTCGGTATCGCCGGCTGGGATTGGCCCTCCTATATGTCTCCAGAGACTCTTGAGACCGGCCTCAAGGTTCGCACCTCGTCCTACACCAGACATCATGTGAATATCACCATGGTCAAAGCCAAGGCCAGCGGCAACTACATCAACTCTATGTTGGCCCTGCGCGAAGCGCTGGATTCCGGTTGCGACGAAGCGATTATGCTCGACCCGGAAGGCTATGTTGCCGAGGGCAGTGCCGAGAACTTCTTTATGGTTCGCGACGGGGTTATCTACACACCGGATTTAACCTCCTGTCTCGACGGTATTACCCGCGACACAGTCTTTAAGTTGGCTAAAGATCGTGGCATTGAAGTGCGCGAAAAGCGCATCACCCGGGATGAAGTGTATATTTGCGACGAAGCGTTCTTTACTGGAACCGCCGCCGAAATCGTACCGATTCGCGAATACGATAGCCGTATCATCGGTGAAGGCAAGCGCGGGCCCATAGCCACAGAACTGCAAGCGGCCTACTTTGATTTAGTGCGCGGCAAAAATGATAAGTACCAGAACTGGTTAGCGCCAGTTGCTGAGTAAGCCTTAAACAGGGAATTAGTGGAGCTCATGGAAAAAGAAATCGTCAACGTTTTGTGTATGAAGTGGGGCACTAAGTACCCCGCTGATTACGTCAACAAACTCTACTCCATGGTCGCGCGCAATATGTCGCGCCCGTTTCGCTTTATCTGTCTCACCGAAGATGGCGCCGGCACCCACGAAAATGTCGAAGTCTTTCCGCTTTCCGAGCTGTCGGTAGATCTCGCTGGCCCAGAGCGCGGCTGGAACAAACTGGCGGTGTTTGCCGAGACACTCTATGACCTCAAGGGCAAAGTGCTGTGTCTCGATCTCGACTTAATTATTACCGGCAGTTTGGATGATCTTTTTGATTATCCCGGCGAAGTAATGATTATTAAAGACTGGATCAAAAAAGACGGCACCGGCAACTCATCGGTCTACCGATTTGAAGTAGGCGCCCACCCAGAAATACTCAGCGAGTTCGAAAAATCTTTTCAGAAAATCAAAAAAACGCACCGCAATGAACAGGAATATCTGTCCGCTGCGTTGATGGCAAAAAATGCTCTGGTCTACTGGCCCGACGAATGGTGCAGAAGTTTTAAACGTCACTGCCTGAAACCATTTTGGTTTTTAATTGCACGTGAAACCAGGGTGCCCGACAATGCTCGAGTCATTGTGTTTCACGGCAAGCCCGATCCTCATGAAGCGATCGCGGGGGTGAGTGGTAAGTGGTATCGGCGCTTTAAGCCGGCTACCTGGATTACGGAGCACTGGAGATAATAGCTTAAATAATGTCTGAAGGAAGATATGGATATCTTATTTGTGTCACGTCAAGGATCGATGTTTAGGTACTTTAGCTACCTGAGTCGTGAGTTACCCTTTGATACTAAAGTCGTCGACTTCTCCCCTAGGTTTGTTACTGGTTCTGAAGCGCCAGCACTGTCCACTGCGGATATAGGACAGGGTATCGCCTTTCAATTACAGCGCAAGCGCAGCAAATACTCTGCTCCCGAATGGGTTTGGACTTTAGTTCAAGGCTATTATGAGCGTCAGTATCTGCGCTACTATCGGCGCATTTATAGGCTACTAAATAAATGCCAACCCAAATGTATTGCCTTGTTGAATGGTCACAGGCTGCCTGAATTTGCCATCAAACAGATAGCTGCTGAGCTTAAGATTCCCGTCGTCCACTTTGAAAATGGTTTGCTGCCCAATACCACCACATTTGATTTAAGTGGTGTAAATGATGCTAACAGTCTACCCCGTGATGCTAGCTTTTATAAAACTCAGAAGGTAATAGAAAGTTCGACCCTTGCTGCTGAGCGGGAACTGGTAACACGAAAATTTCACCGCGCAAAAAAGTCCCATGCTAAAAGCCATCGCTTCCACAAAGCACTGCCGGAAAAGTTTATCTTTGTTCCCTTTCAGGTAAGGTTTGATAGCCAAGTACTACTCAACTCCCCGCGTATTAAAACTATGTATGAGTTCTATCGCTGGATTGAATATGCAATGCAGGAATGTGCTGACAGCAGCCTAAAATTTGTCATTAAAGAACATCCTTCTGATCCTTATAAATACACTGACCTGTACCCTAAAAACCCAAGCATTATTTTTAGTAACCGAGATACCAAAGAGTTAATTGAGAAATCCCAAGCCGTGATTACGATTAATTCCAGCGTCAGAATTGAAGCATTACTACTGCATAAGTCCGCAGTTGTATTGGGAGATGCTTGCTTTGCAATTAAGGGCCTAACCCACCTCCACAACTCAAAGGAAGGGTTGTCTGACTTTGTTAATCAACTGTCAGAAATTCAGCCGGATAAAGTTCTTATAGAGCAGTTCCTCTCCTACCTTAAATGGCAGTACTCTGTACCTGGATCTTGGAGAAAGCCAACCCCGATTCATGTTAAGGCTTTAACTGAAAAATTCAGACTGGTCATAACGGCCTCCGTTGATCACTGATATTACAGTCGAATAATGCCTTTATTCTGCTACAGTTTTACGCTTCAGATACAGTTTAATTCTATTTTATCCGAAGGCTCTGATGATCATAGTATGTGACAAGTGATTCTGGTATGTTAAGGACATTGCTGGTTTTCGCTCAAATAATTTTCAATAGTTTGTAATTTCAAATTGGCAGTATGTATTGCCACTGCTGAAAAGCGCCTATTCAAAATTTTATTTTGGACGCGAGAAAAATAGAATAAGAAGTAGATAAGCACGACAAAACGATAATAAGAATAAAATAATAATAAGAAGAACAAACAGTCGCCCAATTGCACCTTGGTATTGAGTCGCTAGGAGTCCTTCGGTGGAGTTTCCAAATGCGCGACTTATTGCAGCGAAAGGGAGTTGTTGGCCCAAAAGGTTCGTCGGTATGGTTTACCGATGTGTTGTCCGACGACAGCAATGCGACTATGCTGGTGAACCTGCCCGATCCTTCATCAGAGATCGCACCTGAAGCGACCAAGCTACTAAAGCAAGCTCGCCAACGTCTAGTCTTGCAGATGAACGCAACCCCCTTACCCAGCGGCAAGGCAGTGGCCAAGATGTTCCCCTTAAAGAGCCCCATCTCTCGGCTGCGCTATCGCAAATACGCGCGTAAAGAATTTATTAATTATCATGAAGCTGCAGCGCGAAATGTCTGCGTGCCAAAGGTCTATGCCTATATCGAAAAACGGCATTTTGGTTTTGTTGCCGGATCTGGAATTGTCATCGAATGGCTGGAAGGGCAGCGCGATCTTCTCGATATTGCCAGTAACTCGCCAGAGGGCTATGCCCAGGCCGCGCAGCTGGGTATCCCAGCATTGGTGGCGATGTATGATGCCGGGGCTATGCATATAGATGCCCGGGATGAAAATATCTTTTTGCCAGACCAAGACCCCACCTCAGGCTACTGTGTTATTGACTGGCAGTACGCCAGTTTTCACAGCCCGCGAAGCGAGTGGATGCTCGAGCATCTCGCGGCCTATTACATTCGCAATGCTCCCACTGATCAGTGCGCTGCACTCTGCGATGCATGGCTGCTTGAGCTGCACCGTCAGGCTCGTCATAACATCGACTTCAAATCCTTCTCTGCCCGAGTTGTGGCATTGCTTGGCGCTCGCCAATCTGTCCGCGCGCGCTTACAATTGCGCCCGGCCCGATAAATAGAGGAAAGAGGATGAAGTTGCTGACTGAGGCGAGAACTGCGCTCACCAAGCTGGTATTTAATGCCCGCCATGCTCATGCACGAATTAAGAAAGGTACGGTGCGATTTAAGACCACTGACCTGGCCAATTTCTATCGGGAAATGGAAACCGCAGGTGTGGCCTGTGTGGTGTTGCGCTGGGCCGACGATGTGCCCATGAACGCCGCAGACGAGCTCTCAAATGAGCATGATGTGGACCATCTGATTGCCGACTCGCAGATAAAAATCGCCCTCAATCTAGCCGCCGTCCGCCCGGGCAAAGTCAAGTGCGACTACTACTCGGCATCCGGCCAGTCAGGCACCAGCTACAACGGCATGCCCTATTATATGCCGGCTCATGCTCATCGTATTCTCAGTCGCCGAGTCAAAGATCCCCGAGGCTTTTACCGCCCCTGTCCGGAAGATGAATTTTTCGCCTTGGCCTATCACCTCTGTTATCACAAAGGTCACCGCTGCGGTATTCCAACGGGCCTCGACGCGCCCCATGATGAGTTTCCACCGCGGGATTATTTGGCGGGTCTGCAGGCTCTCGGAGAGACCGCGGGATTCTCCATACCAGACAGCACGACATTGGTTGAGCTCCATGACCGACTGTTTACCAGCGGTTGGAGTATGTCTAACGACCTAATGTTGCGCTGGCCCGATCAGCATGCCTTTTTAAGAGCATTAATTGAGCGTGATCGAGCCGCCTGTGAAGCCGATATCGCCGCGGCTAGAGACCTGACAGTGTTTGTTCTGCGGGATGACTGCGACACCCCAGAGCTGCAAGAGATAGCGCGTAAAATGATTGCTGAGCGATTTACTATTCTCGAAGAGTTACACCTAGATACTGACGCAAGAAATCGTTTGATGAGCGAGACTCGCGGTGGCAATTGGATCGAAAAATATCGCCCAGAGCCAGTGCAGCCGGTCATTGCAATTATGTGCCGCGATGCCGCCGAACAGGGCCCACTGCCTATAGCGATGTCGGCGGCAAAATTAGCCAAGCGCTATCCGCACCTCAAGAAAACCGATGTCTTGATCAAAAGAGTTATTCGCGATCATATCAACAGCGTCGCACCCTTAAGTAATGACAGAGTCGTGCTCCATGCGACGGATAATCCCCTTGAGACTGTCGAGACCCTGCGCGCCATTTTAGGTGATGAAACTGGTGCCTTTTTGGCGCTTCATGGCGTTCAAGCCTAAGCGCTCCAGCCATTTGCCGATAAGATCAGGCGTGGCTTGTGGGCTGTAATTCTGCTATTTTGACTTAGACATATACTCGCCCTCGCGGCGCTTTATGGCCTTTTAAGGCCCGTTAAAATTATGCCAAGACACCTTTACACAGCTTTCTTCTACTTACTGTTGCCGCTTATTCTGCTGCGCTTGCTGTTTCGTGGAATCGCCGCGCCCAACTATCGCAAGCGTTGGCTGCAGCGCTTCGGTTTTTTCACGCCATCTGAATCAGGCCAAGAAACTATCTGGCTGCACGCCGTCTCGGTGGGGGAAGCCCTCGCCGCAGTGCCCCTAGTAAACGCCTTGCAGGCGAAATACCCAGACCACCGCTTGCTGATTACCTGTATGACTGCCACCGGATCTGAGCGCATAACAGCTGCTTTTGGCGACTCTGTCGACCACAGCTATGCACCCTATGATATGCCTGATGCCGTGGCGCGTTTTATTCAGCAAGTGCAGCCGAAAATGCTGATTATTATGGAGACTGAGCTGTGGCCGAATACGGTTGCCGCCTGTTACAAGCGTCAGATCCCGGTAATTCTGGCCAATGCACGACTCTCTGAAAAGTCTGCTCGCGGCTACGCTCGAGTGTCCGGGTTGAGCACGCCAATGTTTTCGCAGCTAACCGCAGTTGCAGCCCAGCACGGAGATGATGGCGCGCGGTTTACCGCTCTTGGGCTACCCGCAGAAAACCTCTCTATAAGTGGCAATATTAAATTTGATCTCGATCTAAATACCCAGATTAGACAAAGTGCGGAGATCTTAAGGCAACAGTGGAGTGGCGCCAGTCAGCGGCCAATTCTACTCGCCGCCAGCACCCATCGCGGTGAAGATGAAATCATTCTGCAAGCTTTCAGCGTGATTAAGCAGTCTGTGAACAATGCACTCCTGGTTTTGGTGCCACGCCATCCCGAACGGTTTAATCAGGTGGGGGATCTCTGTCTTGAGACGGGCTACAGCCTGGCGCGACGCAGTAACAATGATTCTGTGGAGCAGGCGGATATACTCCTCGGCGACAGTATGGGAGAGTTGATGACATTCTTTGGCGCCTGCGATATCGCCTTTGTCGGTGGCAGTTTGGTGGCCAATGGCGGCCACAATATGATTGAGCCCGCAGCCTGGGGGAAGCCGACATTGAGCGGTTTGTCAGTGTTTAACTTTGCCGAGGTATCGCGATTATTAGCGGAGGCTGGAGGTCTTTCTTTAGTTGAGGATGCTGATGTGCTGGCAGAGACGGTAATAGAGTTGTTCGAAAATCCGGATCAGGCTCAGCAGATGGGCCAGCAAGCGCAGTCTGTAGCCGAAGCTAACCGCGGTGCATTGGAGAAGTTACTGACCGTGATTGATAACAGCTTGAGCTAAGTAAAGGCCCGAGGCATTAATTGCCTCAGGCCATTCAACGTCACTTACTGACTAGCAGCTTTGTAAATTACCAGCTGCGGATCCAGCCAAGCATTGAGTTCATAGACATCATCCGGAGAGAGCTGGCCAGCGACTTCCTTCAAACCCATCATCGACAAAATATAGTCATAACGGGCATTGGCAAAGTTGCGGCGCGCCTGAAAGACCGTGCGCTGAGCCACCAACACATCGACAATATTTCTTGTGCCGACTTCATAACCCGTCTGGGTTGCCTGCAGAGCGCTGTCTGCTGAAATGATCGACTGAGCGCGCGCTTTTACTCGTGCAGTGTTGGTCAAGACCAACTGATGCAGAGAGCGAGCTGCCTGAACCGTATTGCGTTTGGCGGCAATAAAACCTTCATCAGAGGCAATCGACCGCTGCTTGGCTTGGCGACGCTGGGCGTCCAGTGAACCGCCGAGCCAGATTGGCATGGTCACGGACACTGCAAATGAGCTGCCATCCTGCTGATTTTCAAAGGGTAGGCTATAGCGTGTGCCATCTGAGTCTGAGTCAAAGTAGCTGACGCTGCCGGTAACCTTGGGCAGGCGCGCGGCTGCTGCTGCCTTGGCATTATTGTAGGCCGCATCTTTGCCCAGCTTGGCAACTTTGAGGGGGTAATTATTACCAATCGCAAAATCAACCCACTCACTGTTACTTAAAGGTTGCGGGTTGGTCGCAATAAATTTCTCTGCCAGTCCGGCAAGAACATTATGCTCTTCTCCAGTCAGCACTTGCAGCTGTTCAAAGGCAATATTCAGTGCGCCCTGAGCTTCCAGGCTGTTCACAACCGCATCATCGTAGACTGCCTGAGCTTCATGAACATCAGTAACTGGCAGCAGTCCCACTTCAAAACGTTCGCGGGTCTGTTCCAACTGGCGCTGAATAGCACGCTCTTCAGCATTGCGGGTCTGCATGTTGTCGTAGGCACGCAAAACATTAAAATAGGCATCACTGACGCGAATGATTAGCGTCTGTTGGTCGGCGGCGAACTGTGCCCGGGCACTTTCACTTAGCGACTTGCTTCCTTGAAAGCGGTACCAAGAGGGCATGTCAAAAATAGCCTGGGTAAGCGATGCACCGTAAGAGGTACCGTCGCTATCAATTTTTCCCTGGTTAACGGAAGGCAAAACCTGACCATCAATATTGAAGACGGTACGGGAGTTTTCGTTGGTTTCAGACTCTTTATACTCACCGGAGATAGCCAATTGCGGCAGCAGGGCAGCGCGGCTGATATTTTTACCTTCGCGATCAGCGTTAAAAGTAGCCCGTGCAGCTCTCAATACTGGATCGTTTTCCAGCGCACTTTCGTATATATCGACAAGCGAATCAGAGACAGCTAGCTGTGGGGCTAAAAGCGCGACAGCAGCAATCAGAAAATAATTTTTAACAATGTGCATATGACCTCCATTTGGACGGTTGTAGTTTAGCAGGTTTCTTCGAAGCGATACTCTGAGATTAATGATCGGGCACCCAATTAGTGCGTTGAACTCACCCTCGGGTAGACGTTTTAAATGATCAAATAGTTTAAGCTCAGCCGTAAAAGATATTCCCATTAGACTCAATTAGAATTAATTAGAGAGCAAGGCGCAGACAATGGCTAAAAAACACCGCTTCGGCCCTTCGGATTATCGACTGAAATCTACCGAGACAGTCTTTCAAGGGTTTTTTAAAATGACCCGCATGATTGTCGAACATCGACTTTTCGGCGGAGGCTGGAGCAAACCCCTGCGCCGAGAGCTGTTTCAGCGTGGCAGTGCGGTGGGTGTACTACTCTATGATCCGCGCAATCATCTACTCGGCTTGGTGGAACAGTTCCGTCCCGGTGCCCTCAATGAATCCCGCGGACCCTGGCAGTACGAAGTCGTCGCCGGCATTATTGAAGCGGGTGAGACCCCCGAACAAGTGGCGGTGAGAGAGCTGCAAGAAGAGAGCGGTGTCGAAGTGGAAAAGCTGCTGCCAATCTGCGACTATCTGGTCAGCGCCGGGGGCACAGATGAGAAAATGCACCTCTTCTGCGGCCTAGTTGATTTGAGTGATCGCGGTGGCATATTTGGTCTCGACGGCGAAAGTGAGGATATCCTGCTTCAAGTTTGGACCTATGATGAGACCATGAAGGCATTTTCCCAGGGCCTTCTCAACAGTGCGGCGATGTCGGTAGCGCTGCTTTGGCTACAATTAAACCAACAACGATTGAGACTTGAGTCTTGAATATAAGCCTAATAATAGCCACGAAAGTAGAAAAGTTAACTGCATCACGACCCGCGAGTAGCGACTTTGTCAGTATCTGAACGCCGACGTCAACGACACAATCTGCAGCGCCTGCACGGCGAGTGTGAGCTCAATTACGTGCGTCTGCTGCGTTTGATGCCGAGGCTGCCGCAGCTGGGGCAGAGCATAAGGGTCGATTTCACCCGTGAATCTAACAGCGGCATGCATGTGCGAATTGATGAGATTACCCGTTACACGCACCTGCTGAGTATTGTCGCCGAGAGCGCAAGACCAGAATGGCTGCCAGAGATTCAAATTAAAGTGCGCATCTATCACGATGCGAAGATGGCTGAAGTGGTGGAGTGGTGCAATGACCGAACCATTCCCTGGGAGTTGGCCGAAAAATCGTCAATGCAGGCACCGGATGAAAAATGGCAGTGGAACATGTTTTTAAGTGATCTCTTAGCTCATGGATTGAGCCATGGCATGAGCAAAGTGAAACTGTCCTTATAAATAAATTAAGAGCAACACAGCGCGAGAGATTCAATGAGTACAGTGCATATTACCCAAATCACCGATTTGCACCTGGGTGCAGATGAGCAAGAAACGCTCGGTGGTGTAACCACCTTTGAGAGTTTTAAAGCGGTGTTGCAAGCCTCGGAGGATCAGGGTCGCGCAGACAATCTATTACTCCTGACTGGCGATTTGGCCAGTGATTATCAGGCTGGCGCGTACCAGCTGCTGAATAAAATGCTGATAGAAAAGAAGCGCGCTGCGGTCTGGCTGCCCGGTAATCACGACAATGTCGCGACCATGGAGGCCAATCTGACCGCCTTCCCCCGGGTGCGTATTTATGAAACCGGCAGCTGGGGCATACTACTGTTGGATAGCTCCAAAGTCGGTCAGCCCGGCGGGCACCTCTCTGAAGCTGAACTTGAATTTGCCGCGCAGGGTTTAAAACAGCTGGCGGGCAAGTTTGTCATGGTTGCCGTGCATCATTCACCGGTGCTGGTTGCCTCTGCCTGGCTCGACCAGCAACAGATCGATAATCATCATCGGCTCTACGATCTGCTTGTGGCCCATGGGCAGGTCAAGGCCGTAGTCACCGGTCATGTACATCAGCACCACGATAGCCTGTGGGGAGAGATCCCGGTTTATTCAACACCCTCAAGCTGCATTCAATTTGAGCAGCACAGCCATGACTTTGGTCTTGCGGATAAGCCCCCAGGCTATCGCTGGCTCGATTTACATGAGGACGGCAGCCTCGATACCGGCGTCGAATTCCTTGAAGATTTTGCCCAGCAGTGCGATCGCAGCTGCGCCAGTTATTAATCACTTCTTCGAACACCCGCTATTCATTTCCCGCGCAATCAATCGACCCTAAAGCCATCGCTTTGGCTATAATGTCGCCTTCCAAAAAATAGATTGCCGTCAATGCCAACGCTGCTGTATTTACATGGGTTTAATAGTTCGCCAGAGTCCGCGAAGGCACAGCAGACCCGGCAGTGGATTGCCCAAAACGCCCCTGGAATAGAGTTTATTTGCCCCTTGCTGCCACCTTACGCCGATCAAGCCATGGCGCTGTTGTGCGAGATCGTCGAGGCGCGTCTGCCAGAGCCGGTATTCGTTGTTGGCAGCTCCATGGGCGGTTTTTTCGCCAGCTGTTTGGCGGAGCGTTATGCCTCATTTGGTCTTGGCGCTGGTGTTAGTGCAGTGCTGATCAATCCAGCGGTCAGCCCAGATCGCGGTCTGGACAAATGGCTCGGTGAAAACAGCAACTATCACAGCGGCGAAACCTGGCTCTTCGAAAAACACCATATAGATGAATACCAGCGCTGGGACCCCGCGGCGATAAAAAATACAAATAATTACCTGGTGCTATTGCAAAGCGGTGACGAAGTGCTTGATTATCGTGATGCCGAGCAGCGCTACCAAGGCTGCAAAATAATTCTCGAATCCGGTGGTGATCACAGCTTTATTGATTATCATCGACACTTGGAAACCATCCACCAATTTTTGCTATCGACGGTTCCGAGCAACTCACAATTACAACCTGACCTGTAGGGCGTATGAGCACATATAACGCAGAAGATATTGAAGTCCTCACCGGACTAGACCCGGTGCGCAAGCGCCCGGGAATGTACACCGACACCAGCCGTCCCAATCACCTGGCCCAAGAGGTTATCGACAACAGTGTCGATGAAGCCCTGGCCGGACACGCCAGCCGCATTGATGTGACCCTGCATAAGGATGGTTCGCTATCTGTCTGTGACGATGGTCGCGGCATGCCCGTGGACATTCACCCCGAGCAGGGCATTCCCGGAGTCGAGGTGATTCTCTCGACGCTTCACTCCGGTGGCAAATTCTCGAATAAAAATTACCAGTTCTCCGGTGGTCTCCATGGCGTTGGTGTCTCAGTGGTCAACGCCCTGTCGAACAATCTTGAACTGACGGTCAAGCGCGGCGGCAATGTTCATCAAATCACCTTTGCCAATGGCGACAAGACCACAGATCTGCAAGTGATCGACAGCTGCGGTCAGCGCAATACCGGCACCATTCTGCGCTTCTGGCCCAACCCAATTTACTTCGACTCGGTTAAATTCTCGCTGCTGCGTCTGCGCCATGTGTTGCGCGCCAAAGCGGTACTCTGCAGTGGCCTAACCGTTAGCTTTTACGACGAAAATACCGACGAGAGCGAAGAGTGGCACTATCAGGATGGCCTGCAAGACTACCTGTCTGGATCACTGGCAGGCTGGGATGTATTGCCCGCCACACCTTTTATCGGCACCTATTCGGCAGCCAATGAAGCCGCCGACTGGGCCGTGCAGTGGATGCCCGATGGCGGCGATCTGGTGCAAGAGAGCTACGTCAACCTGATCCCCACACCTCAGGGCGGTACCCACGTTAACGGTCTGCGTACCGGTCTATTGGATGCCATGCGCGAGTTCTGCGAATTCAGAAACCTGCTGCCCCGCGGCGTCAAACTGACTCCTGACGATATCTGGGATCGCTGCAGCTTTGTACTCTCATCCAAACTTGAAGATCCACAGTTCTCCGGGCAGACCAAAGATCGACTGTCGTCGCGACAGGCCGCAGCCTTTGTCTCCGGTGTAGTAAAAGACTCCTTCAGCCTGTGGCTCAATCAGCACACAGAAGAGGCCGAGAAACTCGCCGAACTCTGTATCTACAGCGCCCAGAGCCGTATGCGCGCGAGCAAAAAAGTGGTGCGTAAAAAGATCACTCAGGGCCCAGCACTGCCGGGCAAGCTGGCCGACTGTTCCAGCGGTGAGCCAGAGCGCTGTGAAATATTCTTTGTCGAGGGTGACTCTGCTGGCGGCTCTGCCAAGCAGGCCCGCAACCGAGAAAATCAGGCGATTATGCCCCTGCGTGGCAAGATCCTAAATACCTGGGAAGTAGACTCCCAAGAGATCCTCGGCTCTCAGGAAGTCCACGATATCTCCGTGGCCCTGGGCATAGATCCAGCGATAGAAAATCTCGACAAACTGCGCTATCACAAAGTCTGCATCCTCGCCGACGCCGACTCCGATGGACTGCATATTGCGACCCTGATCTGCGCGCTGTTTGTGCGTCACTTCCGGTCTCTAGTCAGTGCCGGACATGTCTATGTGGCCATGCCGCCACTGTTCCGCATAGACGTGGGCAAAGATGTCTACTACGCCCTCGATGAGTCGGAAAAGCAGGGCATCCTCGACCGCATTGAAGCCGAGAACAAACGCGGCAAGGTCAATGTGCAGCGCTTTAAAGGACTGGGTGAAATGAACCCATTACAGTTGCGCGAAACCACTATGAACCCAGACACCCGCCGTCTGGTGCAGCTCACCGTGGATGAGGACGATAATACCGACTCGATAATGGATATGTTGCTGGCGAAAAAACGCGCCTCCGACCGTCGCACCTGGCTTGAAAGTAAAGGCAATCTGGCTGGTATAGCCGATCTTTAGATTTTTGATAATTTAAGAGCTGTCACACATTAAGTGTTTCTATAAATAGGAAAAACGATGAACGATATCGTCAATTTTAATAGCGAAGGGTTGGAACGCCGACCCATGAGCGAATATGTTGAGCAGGCCTACCTAGACTACTCCATGTACGTCATTCTCGACCGGGCACTGCCACATATTGGCGATGGTCTAAAGCCGGTTCAGCGACGCATCGTCTATGCCATGAGCGAACTCGGCCTCAAAGCCAACGCCAAGTACAAAAAATCCGCGCGAACCGTCGGCGATGTAATTGGTAAATATCATCCCCACGGCGACAGTGCTGTCTATGAAGCCATGGTGCTGATGGCCCAGCCATTCTCCTATCGCTATCCACTGGTGGACGGTCAGGGCAACTGGGGTTCCGCAGATGATTCAAAGTCATTTGCCGCCATGCGATACACCGAATCCAAGCTCTCCAAATATGCCGATGCACTGCTCTCGGAACTGGGCCAGGGCACCGCCAACTGGCGACCCAACTTTGACGCCACCATGGAAGAGCCGGAAATTCTCCCGGCCCGCGTACCCAATGTGCTGCTCAACGGCACCACTGGCATCGCCGTCGGCATGGCCACCGATATCCCGCCTCACAACCTTAACGAAGTAGTGAGCGCCTGCTTACATATGCTCGACAACCCCAAAGCCGACGTTGCCGAGCTGATGGCGTTTATTAAAGCACCGGACTATCCCACCGACGCCGAAATTATTACCTCGCAAAAAGACATTCAAAACGTCTATGAGACCGGCCGTGGCTCGATCAAAATGCGCGCTATCTGGCACCGTGAAGACGGCGACATTATCGTCACCGCACTGCCATTCCAGGCCTCAGGCTCAAAAATTCTCGAACAGATCGCCGCCCAGATGCGCAACAAAAAATTGCCCATGGTAGAAGATCTCCGCGATGAATCAGACCATGAAAATCCCACCCGCCTAGTGATCACCCCGCGCTCCAATCGCGTCGATCTCGACGCCCTGATGGACCATCTGTTTGCCACCTGCGACCTCGAGCGCAGCTACAGAGTTAACCTCAATATTATTGGTATTAACGGCAAGCCCGGCGTTATGAACCTGCGCCAGATCATCAAAGACTGGCTGCTGTTTCGCACCGACGTCACTCGTCGCCGTCTCAACTACCGTCTGGAAAAAGTCGACAAGCGTCTGCACCTCTTAGACGGCTTGTTGATCGCCTTTTTGAATATTGATGAAGTGATTAATCTGATTCGCACCGAAGACGAACCCAAGCCCGCTTTAATGGCACGCTTTGGTCTCTCGGATATTCAAGCGGAATATATTCTCGACACCAAGTTGCGTCAGTTAGCCCGCCTTGAAGAGTTTCGAATTCGCGCCGAGCAGGACGAGTTAGCCAAAGAGAAAGCCGAACTGGAACTCATTCTCGGCTCCGAGACGCGCTTAAAAACCCTGGTTAAAAAAGAACTTAAAGCCGCCGCCGAAGAATTTGGCGACGAGCGCCGTTCACCTCTAGTTTCACGTGGCGAGTCACAGGCCTTTAATGAAAAAGATCTGCTCACCGCCGAACCCATTACCGCAGTACTCTCGGATAAAGGTTGGATACGCGGCGCCAAAGGCCACGATATAGATCCCACCACATTGAGCTACAAGTCCGGCGACAAATTCCTCTCCGCCGCCTGTGGCCGCAGCAACCAAAATGTCTTCCTGCAGGATTCAGTTGGCCGCTTCTACGCCCTCGCCGGACACACCCTGCCCTCAGCACGAGGTCAAGGAGAGCCCGCCACCGGACGACTCAATGTCTCCTCCGGCGCACTGTTTACCGATGTGATCATGGGCGCAGACGACCAGAAAGTCCTTTTGGGAACCGATGCCGGCTATGGCTTTATTGGCAAAATAGGCGACCTCTACACCAAAAACCGCGCCGGTAAGGCCGTGGTCTCACTGCCCAAGGGCGCGAAAATTCTCTCCCCGAAAATGGTCAACGACGCCAATGCACAGATCGCCGCCGTCACCAACGAAGGGCGCTTATTAGTCTTCCCCATCGCCGAGCTACCGGAGCTAGCCAAGGGTAAAGGCAACAAGATCATCAACATTCCAGGCTCACGACTGCAGGCCCGCGAAGAGTTCGTTATCGACTACGGCGTAGTTTCTGAAGGCGATTCACTTGTGGTTCACTCAGGTAAGCGCTACCTTGTAATGAAGGCCAAAGATCTTGAGCACTACAGCGGCGAACGCGGACGACGCGGACACAAGCTGCCACGGGGCTTCCAAAAGGTCGATAAGCTGGAGATAGAAACCAAACAATAGACAATGAAAACGGTGCCTTAGGGCACCTTATATAGCCCTTAAATGGGCAGGGAGAGTATCGTTATGGAAGATAAAGTAGAGTTAATGCAGGCGCTAGCAATCCAATATGGCCTCAAAGTGCTAATGGCACTGGTGATCTTTGTTATAGGTAAATGGGTCGTCAAACGACTCTCAGTAGTACTAGAAAAACTGATGGAGAAAAACGCCGTAGACCCGGCAATCCGGCACTTCACCGGCAGCCTGGTGTATTACACATTGCTGATCTTCGTCTGTATTTCCGCCCTCGGCCAACTGGGCCTCCAGACCGCCTCCTTTGTCGCCATAGTCGGTGCCGCCGGTCTCGCCGTAGGCTTAGCCCTTCAGGGATCCCTATCGAATTTCGCAGCTGGTGTACTGCTGCTATTATTCCGCCCCTTCAAAGTCGGCGACTTTGTAGAAACCGCCGGCACCTCAGGCGTGATTCAAAGCATCCAAATCTTCACCACCGTTCTGTTCACCCCAGACAACAAAAAAGTCATAGTCCCC
The DNA here is from genome assembly GCA_963968025.1 of uncultured Pseudomonadales bacterium. GTDB lineage: Bacteria > Pseudomonadota > Gammaproteobacteria > Pseudomonadales > Porticoccaceae > HTCC2207. The sequence continues at coordinate 37,508 of CAXAFJ010000002.1, forward strand.
AACGGCCGAATTATTGGCGACAATATAGTCAACTACTCCGCCAACGATACACGTCGTGTCGACCTAGTATTTGGTATTGGCTATCAAGATGATATAGACGCTGCGCGGAAAGTGCTCGAAGGTGTACTCGCGGCAGATTCACGCGTACTAGAAAATCCAGAGTCGGTTATTGCCGTGGTTGAGCTGGCCGATAGCAGCGTTAACTTTGTCTGCCGTCCCTGGGTTAACAGTGCCAACTACTGGCCTGTGTATTTTGATCTTACTGAAGCGGCTAAGAAAGCACTGGATGCCAATGGCATTTCGATTCCCTTTCCTCAGCGGGATGTGCATCTGCATCAGCAGGCGTAGGGTGGGATTTATTAAGCTATAGATGTTTGCCTATGGCGTCATCAAAGTAAGGGGGTGCGATCGTGCCCCTTTCAAAAAATATTAGCCAAGGGAATGGTGATTAAAATGTGACCCTCATTGCTTTTATAAACTATAAATTCCAACCTGACTGGTATCAATACCGTTGGCCGCTCTCTTGCACGTCAGGGTTAGCCGCTAGTTTCAATGAGTCGGCGGTAAGCAGGGTCGAGGTTCTTTGAGTTGTACCCCTAGTAACTTGGCGCTCAGTCGTCAAAGCATTGACGCATTACTGTCGTAACCCTCTAGATGAATTAAGTGGAATATAAGCTACCTTTAAACACTAGAGAGAAGATTATGGAAATGGATATCATGATAGATAAAAATCGCGTCAGAAAACGTCGTGGCCAGCGTGCTTGGTCCCAAGATCATCTGGCATCAGTGTCAGGTCTAAGCTTGCGGACTGTTCAACGAATCGAGAACGATGGTAGTTGTTCCTTAGAATCTAAAAAAGCATTGGCCGCAGCCTTCAATATAAAACCCAGTGATTTGGATATTCCGATTGATAAAATAGAAAGTTTGGCCGCTAGCAAGCGAGGCCGTATGTTTGGGTTGGCTGGTGCTACTGTGGGGCTTGTCTGCGCCTATATTGGAATAACTCCGTCTCTTATGTCGGGACAGATTACGTCCGCTGAGGCAGGGTTTTATTACGCGGCAGTGGGTGCTTTTTGTGGGGTCTGCTGTGGCGTTATTGGTGCGCTTTCAAATAAGCGCAAAGCCAATATCGCCTGACTCTAAACCTGACTCTAAACCTGATTTTAAGTCTAAACCTAATCTTGGGTTTCAGGTTCGCTCGATGCCTTCTTGGTCAAGAGCTGGAACCCCTTCAAAACATTCAATGCTTCATAAAGCTGATTATCATCGGTGATATCTTCGTCGCGATCTTTGGCTTTTTTCTTTTTACTATCAGCCTGCTCTAAATGCCCTTCAAGATCAGCTTCCCGCACTTGCTTACGCTTTTTGTAGGGGCGTATCTCCGCAGGCTCGATAATAATATCCGGCACAATTCCCTCGGCTTGAATGGATCGGCCATTGGGCGTGAAGTAGCGGGCTGTAGTCAGTTTGACGGCGCGGCCATCGCCTAATGGAATAACCGTTTGCACCGAACCTTTGCCAAAACTCTGAGTACCCATAATCGCTGCTCGCTGATGGTCTTGCAGTGCGCCGGCAACGATTTCTGAGGCGGAGGCGCTGCCGCCATTTATTAGTACGACTATGGGTGTGCCTTGCAGCAGGTCGCCGCTTTTTGCGTCGAAGCTGATATTGGCGCTGGGCAGGCGGCCTTCGGTGTAGACCACTGTGCCGCCGTCGAGGACGGCGTCGGCGATGTCAACTGAGGCTGGCACTAGTCCGCCGGGATTATTGCGCAGGTCGATGATAAGGCCTTTTAGGGCGGGTTCTTCTACCTTGAGGGAGATCAGTGCGTCTTTAAAGTCGTCGCCGGAGGACATTTGAAATTGCGATACGCGGACGTAGCCATAGCCGGGTTCAATGATGCGGCTGCGTACTGAGCTGACTTGGATGGTGTCGCGGATTACGGTGATATCCAGGGGGCCGTCTTCGCCTTCGCGAAATACTGTTAACTCGATACTGGTGCCTTTTTCGCCGCGCAGTTTGTCGATGGCTTTTTGTACTGACATGCCGCGCACTGGGGTGCCGTCTACTTCGACGATAAAGTCTCCAGCTTCGATGCCGGCTTTGGCGGCGGGGCTGTCGTCGATGGGTGAGATCACTTTGATCATGCCGCGCTCTGAGCCTACTTGGAGGCCGAGGCCGCCGTATTCGCCGGTGGCGCTTTCTTGCAGTTGCTCATAGTCGGTTTGGTTTAAATAGACGGAGTGGGGGTCGAGCTCTAGGAGCAGTCCGGCGATGGCGTTTTCTAGGAGTTCAGTGTCGGCGACTTCTTCTACATAGCCGCGACGGATCTGTTCAAACACTTGGGTGAAGAGGCGCAGTTCGCGAAGAGGTAGGCGCTCTTGTTGAGTGGCCGGCTCTGTTTGTTCTTCGGCAGTCTCGGCATGCGCCGCTGCTAGGGGCAGGGTGGCGATCAGGGCTGCTGTCAGGGTGGTAGTGAAATACTTTATATACATAGGTTATCTGTCCTAATGGCGGCTTGCGTCGCTGGTGCTTTGTATTGCGCTCTAGCAGTTGGAACCCTCTACCGCGGCTTAGTTGCCAGTTAGTTGCGAATTGGCTGTATTTAGCGTTTGCCAAGCCATTTTTTGGGATCGGCGGGCTGGCCTTTCTGGCGAATTTCAAAGTATAGGGCGGGCTTGTCCAAACCTCCGGTGTCGCCGGCTCGGGCGATACTTTCGTTGCTTAGGACCCAGTCTCCGGTGTCTTTAAGCAGCTCTTCATTGTGGGCGTAGAGACTCATATAGCCATCGCCGTGATTGAGAATAATTAATAGCCCAAATCCACGCATGTAGTTGGAAAAAATCACTTGGCCGTCGTGCACTGCGGCCACTGGCTCGCCTATTTTTGCGCCGATCAACCAGCCATCCCAGCGCAGTGATCCGCTGCGTTTGCTGCCAAAACTGTGTGCGACTCTGCCTTTAAGCGGCCAGCGCAATAGGCCTTTTTGTGAGGCGAAGCTCTGGCCACCGGGAGGTGTTGTCAGGGCCATTTTTTTCACTACGCCGCGAACATTCTTTAACAGTTCTTCTAGGGCGCTGCGCTGCTTGAGCAATTTATCCAGCTTGGATTTGTCGCTCTGTAATGAGGCGTTGAGCTGTTTTAGGGTAGCTTGCCGGCGACTGTTATTGGCCAGCAGTTGCTGCTGATCTTTTTCCAGTTCGGCTTTGGCACTATCCAGCAGGCCGGTTTCTTCGACTACTTGGGTTTGCACTGTTAAAAGCTGGTGGATATCGGCCATATATTGGGCGATCTTTTCATTGCGCGCGTCGAGCACATAGTTGTAGTACTTGAATAGGCGCGCTAACTGCTGGGGGTCTTCTTGATTGAGCAGCAGTTTGACGGGTTCCTGGGCGCCCATTTTATAGGCGGCGGCGAGCTGTTCACCGACGACGGCATTTTGTTTGTTAATATCGATTTTCAGCTGGCGCTGTTGTTTGCCGAGTTCGGCTAGCTTGGCGCGACGGGTATTTATTTTGCTGTTGAGCTGGCGAATTTTTTTGCTGCTGGCGGAGGCGGCGACTTCATTCTTTTTTAGTTCGGCAGCTAATTTGTTCTTATCTTTGTCGCGCCTGTTGAGCTGTTTTTCAAGACTGATGATGGCCGTCTTTAGCTCTGCCAGTTTGGCTTTGTCGTCCTCGGCAGCGATTGCCTGAAAGGGCAATAGCAACAGAGCACAGCTGAGGGCTGCGCTGATGATTGCCGAGGCGAATTTCATCGGGTACTTTTCATCTAGTTTTTAAGGATCAACGAGCGGCCCGTCATCTCAGAGGGCTGTGGCAGATCCATCAGTGCCAGCATGGTCGGCGCTATGTCCGCCAGAGAACCACCGGAATCTAGGCTAAGTGTGCGTTCACCAACATAGACCAGCGGCACTGGCAATGTAGTGTGCTGAGTATGGGGCTGCTGGTTGGCGTCGTCGTACATCTCTTCGACATTGCCGTGGTCTGCGGTAATTAAGATTTCACCACCGACTTTTTCTGCTGCGGCTATAACTTGGGCCAGACTGAGGTCGATGGCTTCAACGGCTTTGATTGAGGCTTCAAAGTTGCCGGTGTGGCCGACCTGATCGCAGTTGGCGTAGTTGCAAATAATGGTGTCGAACTTGCCGGAGCCTATGGCTTCCACCAGTTTGGCGGTGACTTCTGGTGCGCTCATTTCTGGCTGGTCGTCATAGGTGGCGATATTCGGCGAGGGCACCAGTATGCGTTCTTCAAGATCATAGAGCGACTCACGGCCACCGCTAAAAAAGAAGGTCACGTGGGCATATTTTTCTGTCTCGGCAATCCTCAGCTGGCGCTTGCCTTGCTGTGCCAGATAGTCGCCCATAGAGTTGACCAGTGGGATCGGCGGGTAGGCGCAGGGGGCGTCTATATTGTCTTGGTATTCGGTGGTCTGAACAAAGGTCGAGAGCTGCGGTGTGGCGGCACGTTCGAAGCCATCAAAATCTTTGTTGGTCAGCGCGTGGGCGATCTCACGGGCGCGATCGGGACGGAAGTTCATAAAGATCACGGCGTCGCCATCGTCTAGGGTGACTGGCGCTTCGCCTTTTGCACAGATGGTTGTGGCATGAACAAATTCGTCGTTCTCGTCACGGGCATAGGCGTCGCTCAGTGCGGTGACGGCATCGCTGGCGCTGTAGTCTGCACGGCCTGCGGTGACTAGATTGTAGGCTTCTGCCACTCGGTCCCAGCGGTTGTCGCGGTCGAGGGCAAAGAAACGGCCACAGACTGAGGCGATTTTGCCAACACCAAGTTTTTCGATCAGTGCCTGAGTTTTCTCAAGTGAGGGTTTGGCACTGCGCGGTGGGCAGTCGCGGCCATCGAGAAAGGCGTGGAGGTAGATTTTTTCGGCTCCGCGCTGGGCGGCCATTTCTAAGATGGCGTTGATATGGTCTTCGTGGCTGTGAACGCCGCCGGGTGAGAGCAGGCCCATAATATGCACGGCCTTGCCGGTGCTCTGGGCTTTGTCGATGGCATCGCAGTAAACTGGGTTGGTGAAAAAGTCGCCGTCGCTGATGGCTTTGTTGATACGGGTGAAATTTTGGTAGACCACTCGTCCAGCACCCAATGTCATGTGCCCTACTTCTGAATTGCCCATCTGGCCTTCAGGTAGACCCACTTCCATGCCGGATGTGTGGATCAATGTCTTGGGGCGCTCCTGCCACAGTGCCTGCCAGACTGGCGCGTCGGCGTTGCTGATGGCGTTGTGGGTGGTGATATCGCTGTAGCCGAAGCCGTCGAGAATCAGGAGTATTAAGGGTTTGTGCTGTTCAGTCATGGGTTATGTCTTATAGAGTTTCGATTGATTTTAAAGCCCTGCGCGGCTTTTGACTATGCTCGCGCGGGAATATCTGCTGAATATCCAGCCTTCTACTCGGCTTCTAGTTCTTCCCAGCGCTGGTAGCAGTGATTGAGCTGCTCCTGCACTGTGGCCAGGTTTTTTTCAATGGCTGCGGTAACTGAACGCTCGGCTTGGTAGAAATCCGGCTGATTCATCTGCTCAGAGATGGCGCCAATGTCGGTTTCCAGGCGTTCTATATCCGCTGGCAGCTTGTCCAGCTCTCGCTGCACTTTATAAGAACGCTTCTTTACCGGGGCATCGGTTTTGTTCGATGCTTTGTTGTCAGCAGAGCGCTTGGTGGTGGTGACGGTCTGCTCAGCTTTACGCTGACGCAGCCAATCATCGTAGCCGCCGATATATTGGTTGATCACTGCATTGCCTTCAAAGACCAATGTGCTGGTGACTACATTGTTCAAGAAGGAGCGGTCGTGACTGACTAGCAGTACCGTGCCCTTGTAGTCGATCAGCAGTTCTTCGAGAAGATCCAGAGTGTCTATATCCAGATCGTTGGTCGGCTCATCGAGCACCAGAATATTGGAGGGTCGGGTGAACAGCTTGGCCAGTAACAGTCGGTTGCGCTCTCCACCGGAAAGGGCGCTTACCGGCTGGCGACAGCGATCGGGGCTGAAGAGAAAATCCTGTAAATAGCTGATAACGTGTCGCGATTTGCCGCCAACTTCGAGCATATCCCGTCCGCCGGAGACATTGTCTTGAACTGTTTTAGTCTCGTCTAGGGCTGCGCGATACTGATCAAAGTAGGCGATATTGAGATTGGTGCCGGTTTTGATCTTGCCCTGCTGGGGTTCTAGTTGACCCAGTAGCAGCTTCAATAAGGTGGTTTTACCGACGCCGTTGCGACCGATCAGGCCGACTTTGTCGCCCCGCTGAATCAGCGTGGAGAAGGATTTCACCACAGCATTGCCGTCATTAAAGGCGAAGCTGATGTCATTGGCTTCGGCGACGATCTTGCCAGATTTGTCCGCCTGCTGAATATCCATCTTGGCGGTGCCAACCTGCTTGCGACGGGCGGCGTGCTCGACGCGCAACGCTTCCAGGGCACGAACTCGGCCTTCGTTACGGGTGCGGCGGGCTTTAATGCCTTGACGAATCCACACTTCTTCTTGAGAGAGGCGTTTGTCGAATAGTGCATTGTGGCGATCTTCAGTTTCCAGCATGTCTTTTTTGCGCTGAATATAGGTGGCGTAGTTACAGTTAAATTCTGCCAGCTGACCGCGATCAATTTCTACAAAGCGGGTGGCCAGGTTGTTCATAAAGCGACGGTCGTGACTGATAAATAGCAGTGCGCCCTCCCACTTGAGCAAGAATGCCTCGACCCATTGAATGGCGTCGATATCCAGGTGGTTTGTCGGCTCGTCGAGCAGTAGCAGGTCGGGCTTGCACACCAGTGCTCGGGCCAATAGTACGCGGCGCTTGTAACCACCGGAGAGGCTGGAGATATCCACATCGGGATTGAGCTCCATGGTGGTGACTATGGCTTCGACGCGCTGATTGATATCCCAGCCGTCGACGCGCTCTAGTTCACCCTGAACTTCTTCCAATTCGTTCATCACCTTGTCGCTGGGATCTGAACCCAGCTGCAGAATCAGGTGGTGATAGCGTGCGGCCAGCTTGCCCTCTTCTCCCAGGCCTTCGGCGATCACATCAAATACGGAGCCGGTGGCGTCGTGGGGAACTGACTGTTCCAACTGGGCAATTTTGACCCCGGCGGCGCGCTTCAGCACACCTTCGTCGGCAGTTACCTGGCCGGTAAGAATTTTTAGCAGGGTCGATTTGCCGGCGCCATTTCGGCCGATCAGGCAGATGCGTTCGCCGGGTTCGATAACCAGATTGATACGGTCAATCAGTGGCGGCTGACCATAGCTGAGATAGATGTCTTGCAGTGTGACAAGTGGCATAGGGTTTTTTAATAGTCCATTTTTTAAGAAGTGCGTCCGGCACCCAGCGGTTTGGCAATCAGTATCAGTTTCGGCAGCAGGGTCATGGAGCCAAGCAGCGCCGCGGTCATTGCCAGACCGGTTAGCAAACCAAAGTAAATCGAGGGTATAAAGTTCGATAGGGCAAGAATCGAGAATCCAACAATAATGGTAATTGCGGTATAAAACAGCGCCAGACCAATACTGGCATGGGCTCGGTGCATGGCGGCAACATAGTCCCCGTCAACACTAAATTCGCGCTGGAATCGGGTGATGTAGTGAATCGCATGGTCGACGCCAATACCTACGGTAATAGCGGCGATGGTGATGGTCATCATATCCAGTGGTATGCCGGTCCAGCCCATACCGCCGAGGACAATGCCCGCAGCTAGGAAGTTTGGCACTATGGCGATCACGGAGATTTTTGCTGAGCGGAACAGCACTAAAAACATCAGCATAATGCCGACGAAGACTGCGCCCAAGGTGAGGATCTGGGATTTGTAGAGGCTCTGGAGCATATTGTTGTAGAGCACCAGCAGGCCAGTGAAACGAATATCTTCAGGGGCAATACCCACTTCATTGACAGCGTAGTCGCGGATCTTTTGCAGTAGATCGGCACGGCGTAGCAGGCCTTCGGTTTCCATGGCGCGCAACTGGATGCGTGTCTCGTCTATATCTTCGATAAGATAGGGCGCGACCATCTGGTTATAGATTTCAGGGCCGAAGCTTTTGCGCATAAAGGCGATTTCAAAATCATTTAGCTTGTGGCCGCTAAGGTCGCTGGCTACATCATAGATCTGTACTAAAGAGCTGACTTTGCCCACTTCCGGGAGGGATTCGATATAGGCCTGCAACTTGGCCAGATCCGCGAGACCGGTCGAGGTAAACCAGTAGGTGTCTTTGAGCTGGTTGCTGTCGCCGCTGTCAGTTTCTGTGCTGAATGCATCGTCACCGAAAGCGTCGTCACCAAATGCATCGCCATCGAAAGCATCGTCGCCGTAATCGTCAGTTTCTACTTCTACGCTGGCAAAAGCATCTTCGCCAAAGGCATCGTCGCCGTACTCTTCATCGCCGTACTCATCACCACTGTATTCACTTTCAAAGGCATCGCTCTGTTCAGGCTCGGCAAAGGTCGGCGCCTGCAAAATAATATCCATGGGCGTGGTACCACCCAGAGAGGCGTCGATAATTTCCATGCCCTGATAGATTTCTGTGTTGCTGCGGAAATAATCGATAAAGCGATTTTCCACTTCCAAACGGGTAATGCCGATCACGGAGAGCAGGCCGAGGCCCAGGGCGATCAGCAAAACTGCGCCGCCGTGACGTTCGGTAAAGTTGGAAAATACTGCGGTAACGGCGGCGGAGTTGTCGTTGCCACCGCTGTTTTTGCCCTTGCCCAGCAGCATCATGCCAGCGGGGATAATAATAAACGCGATCACCAAGGCCAGTGAAATGCCCATGGTCATCATCCAGCCAAAATCGATTACCGGCCGAATATTACTCACCACCAAGGACAGGAAAGCGACCATGGTGGTCAGCACTGTGTAGAGGCAGGGTTTGGCCATGGAAGTGACCGTGGCAGTGACCAGCTGTTCCTGAGAGGCATCCGGCTGTCCGCGATGCAGTTCCCGATAGCGCACAATCAGGTGCATGGTCAGAGCCAGAGTAATAATCAATAACAGGGCGACAAAATTCGATGAGATAACCGTGAGGCGCCAGTCGATCCAGCTTAAGAAGCCGAGAATAATAATTAGGCAGATGGCACAGGTGCTGAGGGGCAGAACCACCCAGCGCAGCTGACGGAAGATCACTGCCAAGGTGACAATCACAAAGATCAAAATACCAATGCCAAAGGTGGCCAGATCACTTTTGATAAAGTCGACCATATCTGCGGTGATCATATCGGGACCGCCGAGGAAGATAGTGGCGCGGTCACGGTAGCCATTCATCAGATTGCGCACATCGGCGACGAGCTGGTGAGACTGAGTGGCCTTTGCAGTGCGGTAATCGAGAAATTCCAGGCTGACGCGATCCAGTTCGATCTGCTGTTCGGCGGTCAGCTCTTGATTAGATTTGATTAAACGCAGAGCATCACGGGCGCTGACCAGATCGAGGTACTTCTGGTCCAGTTCAAGGGTTGCGAGCATGCCGGTGGTCTGACCATCGGCACTTAAAATCAGGTTTTTGTAGATCGGGCTATTGAGAAATTCCTCTCGAGCCAGCTGGCGATCGACGCCGGGCGAGAGCAGGGTATTGAGTTCGTTTTTCAGATCGGCAACGCCAATCTTGGGGCTGTATAACAGTGGCACGTCGAGCAGCGAGAGCATGCTCTCGACGCCTTTAATGGCAGCCAGTTCGCCCCGTAGCGAAGACAGCAATTGCAGGTTCTCGTCGTCAAATAGGTCGCCTTCTTTGGGCGAAAAGGTCACGATCAGAAAGTTGTCACTGCCATAGCGCTGCACCACTTCGCGGAAATAATTCAGGTCGTCGTCATGTTCTAGGGTCAGGGAATCTGCCGAGGCATCGAGCTTAAAGTTAGGCAGGCCAAAAGCCATGGCCACAGTCAGCAACAGCACGGCGAAGATAGCGCCCAGAGGATGGCGCAGAACGGTCTTTTGATAGAGATTAAGCAAGGTTGCAGACATGATTGTTATTGTCCCAGAACAGTGGTCATCAGATGCCGCGTATTATGCGATGTTGGCGGCTAATATCATAGCGTAGCGGGGGATTAACTCGCTGAGGTGAAGGCTCGATGCTGTTAATCCTCAATGATGGGACTTGCAGCTCTGGTCTAATCTAAAGCTAGGCCAATCTAAAGCTAAGCTAGATGAAAACAGTTGCTGCAACGGATTTTAAGGACGAGGATAAAACGAGATGATCACAATTGTGTTAGTTGTCAGCACTGTCGTCGCCATTGCGGTGGTGATTCACTATGAGATTCTATTTCAGCTGACCAACCTGATGCCGAAGTTAACCATGCGCCATCGCTTTCGCATTGTGCTGGGTGTGCTGGGTGCTCTAGTGGCTCATGTTATTGAGATCTGGCTGTTTGCGGCAGCCTATTATGTGATGCATCACAGTGCCGGTTGGGGTGAATTGACTGGCGCTTTCTCTGGCAGTCTTATGGACTGCGTGTATTTTTCTTTCACCACTTTTACCACTCTTGGTTTTGGTGATATTGCCCTGATGGGCGATATTCGTTACCTCACCGGCACGGAATCTTTGACCGGACTGGTGCTGATTACCTGGACAGCCTCGTTTCTCTATGTCGAGATGCGCAAGTTTTGGGGTGCTTAGTATCACAGGATTAGCGGGTGATATTCAGGGGTAGCAGGGCTAGAATGTAAGCTCTCCAATATAGGCTCTCGACCACCCTTCCACAGACTCTAAAAACAGCGAACAGACCATGAAAGCAGTGCTCCTCGATTGCGATACTCTCAGCCCCGACGATCTCGACCTCAGTGCCCTACTCGCTCTGCCAGTGGATTGGACCATCTACCCGGAGACCGCTGATCGCCAACTGTCTGAGCGTATTGCCGATGCGGACATTGTCTTGACCAATAAGGCGCAGATCTCGGCTTTAAGTCTGTCTCAGGCGCCGCGCTTAAAGATGATTTCGATCATGGCCACCGGCACCAATGCGGTGGATCTGCTAGCTGCCTCGCAACATCAGGTGGCCGTGTGCAATGCGCTGAAATACGGCACTGGTTCTGTGGTGCAACATGCCTGGGCGCTAATTCTGGCCCTGACCACCAAACTCGCCGACTATCAGCGTGTAGCCGTGGATGGCACCTGGCAGGACAGTTCACTGTTTTGTCTGCAGGATTTTCCGGTTGAAGAGTTACAGGGCAAGGTGATGGGTATTGTTGGCGCCGGTGAGCTGGGGCGCGGGGTGGCAAAAGTGGCTGAGGCGTTTGGGCTTGAGGTGATTTATGCGGCACTGCCGGGACGAGAATATGCAGATCAGCAGCGTGTCGACTTTAAGGACTTTTTAAGTCGCGCTGATATTGTCAGCCTGCACTGCCCGCTGACTGCCGACACCACCAATCTGATTAACAAAGCAGAATTGGCTCTGATGAAGCCCTCGGCGATTTTAATCAATACGGCGCGTGGCGGCATAGTCAATGAAGTGGCACTTGTGCAGGCGCTGTCGGATGGCAGTATCGCCGGTGCCGGCATTGATGTGTTGACCAATGAGCCGCCGCGAGAGGGTAATCCGCTGCTCGACGAGACTATTCCCAATCTGATAGTAACCCCTCACTGTGCCTGGGTAGCACGCCAGTCAAGGCAGAGGTTAGTGGATCAGACGGTGGAGAATCTGCGCGCGTTTTTGCAGGGTGAGCCGTTGCCGCGCGCAGTTTAGGGGCAAACTTTAGCCTTTAAAGCCTTCTTCGAGTTTCTTCTCTACCAGAATATTCTTCAGCTTCGCGTACTGTGGCACGCCATTTTTATAGGGTGGATAATCCTCCCCCAAAATCAGTGGCTGAAAATACTCGCGGGCTTTTGCGGTGATACCAAAACCATCTTTGGTAATAAACGAGCGGGGCATTTTCTTCTCTACATTGGCGATCTTGCTGAGGGGGGCTTCTCCCAGTGACCAGCTGTATTTCTTACCGGTGCCACGTTCGATAGTTACCATAATGCCGCCCTTGCCTTCGAGAGCTTTTTCAACAGCACCCTTACCCACGGCATAGGCCTGTTCGACATCGGTTTTTGAGGCTATATGACGGGCCGAACGCTGTAGATAATCCGCCAGGGCATAGTGATATTTATGGCCGAGACTGTTTTTAACCATACTGGCTAATGTCTGGGCGACACCGCCAAGCTGCTGGTGACCAAAAGCATCTTTGTGCAGGGAACCAGAAATCAGTGCGCCGTCGGCATATTTAGCCCCCTCTGAGGCGACCACTACACAGTAGCCTTTGTCTTTTACCGTGGCATCCACCTTGGCAATAAACTCGTCTCGGGAAAAAGGGATTTCTGGGAAGATAATAATATGCGGTGGTTCACCGGCTTCTTCTGCGGCCAATCCGCCAGACGCGGCAATCCAACCAGCGTGGCGGCCCATCACTTCGAGAATAAAGATCTTCGTCGATGAGGCACACATTGAGGCGATATCGAGACTCGCCTCTTTGGTGGAGACGGCCACATATTTGGCCACTGAACCAAAGCCGGGTGAGCAGTCGGTAAAGGGCAGATCATTGTCGATGGTTTTGGGGATATGGATGGCTTGCAGCGGGTAGTTCATGCGCGCCGCGATCTGGGACACTTTGAGGCAGGTGTCCGCTGAGTCGCCGCCACCGTTGTAAAAGAAGTAGCCAATATTGTGCGCTTTAAACACTTCGACCAGGCGCTCATATTCCGAGCTGTCTTCATTGTGGTCGCGCATTTTGTAACGACAGGAACCAAAAGCGCCACCGGGGGTGTGCTTCAGGGAAGCCACGGCGGTGGGGGTTTCTTTGCTGGTGTCGATAAGGTTTTCGTGAAGTGCACCGAGGATGCCATTTTGACCGGCGTAAAGGGTGCCGATTTTGTCCTTGTTGGCGCGGCAGGCTTCAATAACACCGGCGGCAGAGGCGTTAATCACTGATGTGACGCCTCCAGATTGTGCATAAAACGCATTTCTTTTGGCCATGTAACTCTCTCTTCCCTGTAGTCCTTTGTGGAGGCGCTATGGTAAAGGTTTCGCCGGCTATCAGGAAGCAACAACTAGCGAGTGAAGGTTTTAAATAATGAAAATTCGATCATGGCATAACTTCGATTGTGCGGATTATGGTTGGGCTGCATGCGGTATTCGAGCCGGGTGGCGGTATTGATCTTGCCCATTTTAAACTGATAGAGCAGTTCGAACTGCTGTTCGCGCCCCTGAGGTTGCAGGTCGAAGTTGACAGTTTCATAGATAACGTGGCGATCGACGGTGCGGCCAGTGGCCAGTTTCAGGCTGCCTTGACCACTCTGAATCCGCAGTGGCTGGTGCAAGCTAATGCTCAAGCGATCTTCTGGCTGCCAGTTTGGTGAGCTGTTTAGGCCCAGAGTCCAGGCATTGCTGTTGAGGGATTTATCGAGATTCAGTAGGCCGGTTTCTTCCAAGCCGCTCTCGGTAGTACCCAGATAGACGGCAAAGACGCCCTGCCAATTGCGGTTCAGCTGCACATGGCCATTGAGGCCATAAAAGTCCGTGGCGCTGTTTTTCAGCTGTCCCAGATTCTGTCCCAATGTGGCACCGAGCAAGCTGTCGTCTTCTTTGATATAGCCCCGTTGAAAGTTGAGGCTTATGCCTGGAGACCAGAGTGCGTATTCCAATAGGCTACCATTGCTACTGTGTTCGCTTGTGCCGGTTGAAAGGTCGTTAGCAGCAGAGCTTTTAAATTTAGAGCCTTCAAACATACCTACCCGCAACTTCCCCAAACCCACATCTATAGCGCCGCCACTACTCCAACCGTTGCGGGCAAAGCTCAACCAAGGCGCGGCAAAACTGCTGTCGTCGCTACTCTGGTCCGGTGTGAAAAAGGCGTCGGCATAGAGGCCAAAGAACCATCCTGGGTTGGCGTTGATACCCATAAAGCGATCTATATTATTTTGGTCATTTGTTCGAGTACCTGGTGAGGAGCTAAATTGCAGGGCCAGATAATCGGGCTGTAACCGGGAGCCCTGATGATTCATTAGGCTGCTGCTTTTACCCAACTGCAGGCGTGCTCCGCTGCTGCGTTGCTGCTCCCGATGCTGTAATCGGCTGGCCGCCGATATAGGTTGAGACTGCTGGACTAGCTGACTGGCGTCGCTTAAAAAGGGAAAACCCTGTTGATCAAAGAGCGCCATATTATGGCCTTGCAGGGCACTGACTAAGCTGTTGCCGAGACCTGCTCCGGCGACGCTGATGGTACTTGCGCCTATATCACTTAGGCCGCTATTTAGGCTATTGCCGCTGGCAATGCCCAGTGCGCCCACGGGTCGAGTAGCAGCATCTAGGTCCAATAAACCCTGGCCATAAATACTGCTGTCGCTATAGATACCGGTTTTGTCGGCAGTGGTCAGCAGGCGCGCGGCCAGCTCGTGATTGCCGACAGTGGGGAACATCTGTTTTAACAGCGCCAGAGAGCCACTGACTACTGGCGCGGCAAAGGAGGTGCCAATGGCTCCGCCATAATAGCCAGCATTCGCTTCTGCGCCAGGCTCTGGTAATGCTGGCCCCCAGATACGTTCATGGGTTTCGACACTGCCATTATTGTTGCCATCACCGCCGCCAGGTGCGACCAGACAGTAGTCGGCGGCGACACCGCAGCGGTTGGAATAAAAAGCAATTTCACCGCTGTCGTCGACAGCGGCCACTGCCAGCATATGATCTTTTAACTCGGGAAAAAGATAGGGCAGCCCGGGCATAAGTTCGGGGGAATCGGCGTCTACAGTATTGCCCTGATCATCTATATCATTCCAAGCATTGCCTGCAGAAAAGACAAAGATCGAGCGCTGGCTGCGGGATTTATTTTGCTGTGCCAGAGCTTCAATGGTGAGGCCAAATGCCGACTCCACCTGAGTTGCGGTATAAGACGTGACCACCCCTGAAAAGCCAAAGCTCAGATTGATGATATCCACCTGATCGGCCATGATGGTGAAGCGATTGGCGAAGTAGTTGTCGTCGGAAAATTTGATCTGCTCAACGTCTAAAGGGTCGTAGGGGCCGCTTCCGGAACCCAGGGGTATTTCATAGGCTAAAATGCTGGCGTCAAAAGCTACGCCGTGCATATTGAGCTCATTGCTGAAATCAGAGCTGTCTTTGTTGGCGCCGATAACGCCGGCGACCCGGGTGCCGTGGCCAATGGCATCGTCGCTTCTTGGATTGCCGCTGCTGTAGTCACTGCCGGCATACTCGACTTTATCGCCGCTGCCCTGAGCAAATTCAATATGCTCTTCATAGACACCTGAATCGATCACGCCAACCGCTATTCCGGCACCTGTGGCACCGCGAGCATAGGCGCTGGATGCGTTGATCATTGCCAGGGCACCCATGGCGTCGTACTCATCGGTTTCAAATTCAGTGGCGAGTTCGGCTAGATTACTGGGGTCTTCAATCTGATCTGCAAAGCTATTCCAGGGCGGCTTGCTGTTGTCCTGATTACTTGTTGCAGGGGGAATAGTGATAGCTGTGTTCGCAGGTTTTTGTCCACCGCCGCCGCCACCGCATCCGCAAAGCGTGACAACAAGTCCGATAGCCAGAATTGAAGCAAGATTAGTCAGCACGTGTTTACTCCACAAGTAGAGGTTATTTTCACTGGTCAATACGTTTATTTTTAGACTAAAGCGCGTAATTTTAGGAGTTTTTTTAGCCTGATGCCATAATCGCCCCGGGGCAAAATACTCGGTGATCGAAAAAAGGAAACTCATGCATATTCATATTCTCGGTATCTGCGGCACCTTTATGGGCAGTCTGGCGCAGTTGGCTAAGCAGCTCGGCCATCAGGTATCCGGCAGCGACGCCAATGTCTATCCGCCCATGAGCACTCAGCTAGAGCTGGCGGGAATTGAGCTGATCGAGGGCTTTGACCCCCAGCAGCTTGAGCCGACACCGGATCTGATTATTGTCGGCAACGCCATGTCTCGCGGTAATCCCTGTGTTGAATATATGCTCGATAAGCGCCTTGCCTATACTTCTGGACCCCAGTGGCTGGGAGAGAATATTCTTCGCGATCAGTATGTGTTGTCGGTCTCTGGCACTCACGGCAAGACCACCACCAGCAGTATGTTGGCGGCGATTCTCGAGCATGGCGGATTAAACCCCGGATTTTTGATTGGCGGTGTGCCGCTGGATTTTGGTCTTTCCGCGCGTTTGAGTTCCGGCACTGGTGGCTATTTTGTCGTGGAAGCGGATGAGTACGACAGCGCCTTTTTCGATAAGCGCTCGAAGTTTGTCCACTACCACAGCAATACGCTGGTGATGAATAACCTCGAATTTGATCACGGCGATATTTTTGACGACCTGGCGGCGATACAGCGCCAGTTCCACCATCTGGTGCGGATCTTGCCGAGCAATGGACAGCTTATTTACCCGGTGGATAACGCCAATTTACAGCAGGTGGTTGATCAGGGTTGTTGGAGTCACATTCAGACCTTTGGCGAAGCTGAAGCCTCTAAAGGTTGGAGCTATAGATTGCTGACCGCCGATGGTTCGAAATTTGAAATTACCGATGCCAATAATTACTCGGCACTGATCAGCTGGCAGCACAGTGGTCGACACAATGTGTTAAATGCGATTGCAGCGGTCATAGCAGCCTCTACGGTGGGTGTCAGTCTGGATAATGCCTGTCAGGCGCTGTGTCAGTTTGTCGGCGTTAAACGGCGTATGGAGGTCATCTATGAGGATGACCAGGTTAGGGTCTACGATGATTTTGCCCATCACCCAACGGCCATTGTTAGCACCGTCGAAGGGCTGCGGGCAAAAGTGGGTACTGAGCAGGTGATTGCGATTGTTGAACCGCGCTCGGCAACCATGAAACTGGGTATGCACAAAGCCGCGCTAAGTGATGCGGTGGCGGCAGCGGATTGCGCACTTTGGTACAAAGGCCCGGCGGTTAACTGGGATCTGCAAGCGGTGGCCACTGCTTGCACTGTGCCTACAGTGGTGTGCGAGAAAATTGATCAGCTATTGTCCAGCACGCTAGAGCAGATTCACGGCAGCGCGGAGAAATCCCATGTAGTGGTGATGAGCAATGGCGGTTTTGAGGGCTTTCATCTGCGCCTTGTGTCGGCGTTAAAAGCTAATCAGTAACCATAGAGAGCAGCGGTTAAACCTGTAGGGAAAAGGTCACCGGCCCGTCATTACAAAGCGACACCTGCATATCGGCGGCAAAAATACCGCACTGAGTATCCATATGAACCGCTTTGGCCTGAGTGGCAAAGTGGTTGTAGAGGGCTTCGGCATGCTCTGGGGCTGCGGCGGAGGTGAAGCTCGGGCGCAGGCCCTTTTTAGTATTTGCCGCCAGAGTAAATTGCGAGACCACCAGTAAGCCCCCCTGAATATCCCGCAGAGACAGGTTCATCTTGCCCTCGGCATCTGAAAACACCCGATAATTAAGCACTTTCTCAAGTAGCCGCTCGGCACTGCTCTTTAGATCCTGCGGCTCTACCGCCAGCAGGAGTAAAAGACCCTGATCGATTTCGCCACACACCTTGTTGTCGACGCGCACACTGGCGTGGCTGACGCGCTGAATTAGTCCAATCATAGGGAGGCTCTGTGAGTTGCTTTAAGGATTGCTTTCTAAATGGTAGGCGAGCCTGTTGGTGGCGCGCACCAGGGCGTCGGTAATGCCGCGCTCGGATGAGGAGTGACCGGCATCGCCGATAATATCCAGTTTTGCGCTGGGCCAGGCTTCACTGAGGGCGATGGCTTGATTGACTGGGCAGACCATGTCGTAGCGGCCGTGAACGATGGTGCCGGGGATATCTTGAAGGATATGAGCATTGTCGATAATTTGATTGGCTTCGATAAACGCCTTATTGATAAAAAAGTGCGCTTCGATGCGTGCCATGGCGACGGCCAAATGGGGGTTGGCAAAGCGTTCGACCACATCCATATTGCTCTGCAATGTGGCGCAGCGGCCCTCCCAGATCGACCAGGCTTTAGCGGCGGCCATGCGCTCAAAGTCATTGTTGCCGGTGAGGCGGCGATAAAAAGCGGCAACCATGTCACCGCGCTCGGCCTCAGGTATCACCTGAGTGTACTGCTGCCAGTACTCGGGGAAAATTCGACCAGCACCGTCCTGATAGAACCAGCTGATATCTTCATCGCGGCATAAAAAGATACCGCGCAAAATCAGTCCTAGCAACAGCTGTGGATGCTGCTGGGCATAGAGCAGTCCGAGAGTGGAACCCCAGGAGCCGCCAAACACTACCCAGCGCTCCACATCCAGTGCGGTGCGAATGGTTTCAATGTCGTCGATCAGTGCCGAGGTGTGGTTGTTTTCGAGCAATGCGTGGGGCGTGGAGCGGCCAGCGCCACGCTGATCAAACAAAATAATGCGGTATTTTTCTGGATCAAAAAAACAGCGGTCACTGACTGTAGTGCCGCCCCCGGGGCCGCCATGAATAAACAGCACCGGAATACCGTCGGGATTACCGGACTCTTCCACATAGAGTTGATGAGGTGCGGTAACTGCTATAAATTGGGTTTTATAGGATCGAATATCTGGAAAACGCTTGATCATTGAACTAGTCTCACCTTGGCAGGAGTTTCATTTAATCTGGTGCTTAGCATAGTCGAATATTTGCCAGATAAATATCTGATTCAAGGGAAGAATCAGCAGACGAATAGTTAAGGGGCAACAAAATGACTGACAATAAACGCTGTACCTGGTGCGGAGATGATCCGCTCTATCAGCAGTATCATGACCGCGAGTGGGGAGTACCCTGCCGCGATGATCAAACCCTGTTTGAGTTTGTGGTACTCGAGGGTGCTCAGGCGGGCCTCTCCTGGATAACGGTGTTGCGCAAGCGTGAAACCTACCGCAAGGCCTTTGCCAATTTCGATGTGCACAGAGTCGCGGCATTTGATCAGGGGGATGTTGAGCGTCTGCTGCAGGATCCGGGCATTGTTCGCAATCGGCTCAAGGTCGCCAGCACTATTTCCAATGCGCGCCTTTTTATTGAGATACAAAAGGAATATGGCAGTTTTAGTGATTATATCTGGGGCTTTGTCGACGGCACCCCAGTCGTTAATCAGTGGACATCCTTGGCGCAGATTCCGGCAGCGACTGAGCTGTCTGATCGGATTAGCAAAGAGATGAAGAAGCGCGGGTTTAAGTTCTTCGGTACAACGATCTGTTATGCATTTCTGCAGGCTATGGGCCTGGTCAATGATCACACCACTGACTGTTTTCGTTATGGCCAGAGCTGAGCTTATTGAGTTTAATGAGCCACTTTTAATTAACCGACAATAACCATATCGCGGCCCATATGTTTTGCCTGGTAGAGGCCGTTTTCTCCGGTGGATATCAGATCGTCGATGCCGGTGCATTTATCAATTGAGGCAACCCCGATACTGAGGGAGATCCGCAGCTGGTCCCCCTGGGCATCCATGGCCAGCTTGCCAGCCTGAGCTCGCAGTCGTTCGGCGATATTCACCGCCGCCTCGGAGTTGGCGGTGGGTAACAACACCATAAATTCATTGCCACCCCAGCGCGCCACGACATCTTCACCGCGCAGCGGCTCGCTGAGCAGGGCGCCAATTGCGTGGAGCACCTCATCGCCGACATCGTGGCCGTAGCGATCATTGATAAACTTAAAATTGTCGAGATCCGCAAGCAGTATCGAGAAGGGCTGATTCACCAAGCGGTACTGTTGGTATTTTTTCCTCCAGCCGCTGTTCCATATCGTGGCGGTTGGGCAGCTTGGTGAGCTGATCCTGATGGGCAATTTGATCGACGCGGCGGGACAGATCTTTGTAGCGGTTGAGGCTTCTGGAGTGAGAGTTATCCATGGCAATGGCAAACAGGGATAGCACTGCGAAAGAGGATAGAAAACGGATCACGGTGACGTCGGTATAAGCGGGTATTGAGGCAAATGTTGGTGAGGCATAAAAAAGCCAGGCAGACGCGGCGAGCACGGCACTGAGGATGCCAACACTGCTGCGATAGCCAAAGCAGCCCACCAATACTGGAATAATGGTTAGGCACCAGAATAATCCGGAGCCGTCGGAGGCCCCCGAGAGCAGGTAGAAGTAGCTTCCGATCATCACCGCAGCCATCACTAGGCGAGCCGTGCGAGGTCGATCAAAGATAGAGTGAATGCCGAGACCCACTAACAGCAATGCTGCCATAGCCAGATAAAATGTGGCTAGATCCATATCCCCTTGGTAATAGGAGTAAAAGGCAAAGAGTACTGAGATAATTTCCTGGCTGACCAGGGAGAAGGAGAGAAATCCCCTAGGTATAGAGTCTGCGCTGTCGAGTTCCGTCGTCATAGGCTTCCCACCATCCATTGGTAGTAAATGTAGCACTAAATATAATCGTAAACTGGCGGGCCTCTTTATCTATCTGTCTCTCGAGGCCCGCCGTTTTCAAGCAAATTACTTTTTAACTATTATTTTCTACTTCGGTCCACGCTTGCGTTCATTTTCGGTTAGGCGCTTCTTACGCAGACGAATGCTGATTGGTGTGACTTCTACCAATTCATCGTCTTCAATAAACTCCAGTGCCTGCTCTAACGTGTGCTTGATCGGTGGCACTAGGGTCAGTGCTTCGTCAGTTCCCGAGGCGCGAACGTTAGTCAGCTGCTTGCCTTTGATCGGGTTGACCACGAGATCATTGCCGCGGGAGTGAATGCCGACTATCTGGCCTTCATAAACATCAATCGCATGACCTAAGAATAGACGGCCGCGAGCCTGAATGTTAAATAGTGCGTAAGCAGCAGTTTTGCCTTTGACCATACTGATCAGTGCGCCGTTTTTGCGCGAGTGGGCTTCGCCCTCTTTCGCTAGTGCGTACTTGTCAAAAATGCTGGTCATAATGCCTGAGCCTGAAGTCAGGGTAAGGAAGGCACCACGGAAGCCAATCAGTCCGCGAGACGGCATGGAAAACTCCAATCGGACGCGGCCTTTGCCATCAGGTTCCATATTGGTCAGCTCGGCTTTACGCATACCGAGTTCTTCCATCACTGAACCCTGGTGCTGTTCTTCAACGTCGATTACAACCTGCTCAAAAGGCTCGTGAACCTTGCCGTCGACAATTCGCTGTACCACTTCCGGGCGCGATACGCCCATCTCGAAGCCTTCGCGACGCATGGTTTCAATCAGTACCGACAGGTGCAGCTCGCCACGACCCGAGACAATAAACTTGTCGGGGGTGTCGCCAGGAGAAACGCGCAGTGCTACGTTGTGGATCAGTTCTTGAGCGAGACGGTCTTTAATATTTCGCGTGGTCACATACTTGCCTTCGAGTCCGGCAAAAGGTGAATCGTTAACAATAAAGGTCATGCTCACTGTAGGCTCATCAACACTCAGTGCTGGCAGGGCGTCAATATGCTCTGGATCGCAGAGTGTGTCAGAAATGCTCAGACCATCAATACCGTTGATGCAGACGATATCGCCGGCGCCGGCCAATTCGGTCTCGATCTGCTCGAGTCCGAGATAACCTTTAACATTGAGAACCTTACCCTTACGCTCTTTGCCGTCGGCAGACTTAACAATAACCTGCTGACCTGGTTTGAGTTTGCCACGGGTAATTCGGCCAACACCGATAACGCCAACATAGCTGTCGTAGGCCAGTGCTGAAACCTGCATCTGGAATGGGCCATCGACGTCTACCTGCGGTGCAGGTACGTCCTTGACGATCATTTCGTAGAGCGGAGTCATGTCTTCTGCCATGTCGTCGACATCGAGACCGGCAATGCCGTTTAGTGCCGACGCATAGATAACGGGGAAGTCGAGCTGTTCGTCGGTAGCGCCGAGGTTGTCGAAGAGGTCAAAGACCTGATCCATCACCCAGTCCGGACGTGCGCCGGGACGGTCAACCTTGTTGATTACAACGATTGGGCGCAAGCCCTGCTCGAATGCTTTGGAGGTTACAAAGCGTGTCTGTGGCATAGGTCCGTCTACGGCATCAACCAGCAGCAATACTGAGTCGACCATAGAGAGTACTCGCTCTACTTCACCACCGAAGTCGGCGTGACCTGGGGTGTCTACGATATTGATGCGGTAGTCATTCCAGTTGATCGCAGTGTTCTTCGCCAGAATTGTAATTCCGCGCTCTTTCTCCTGATCGTTGGAGTCCATAAGGCGCTCTGAACCCACATCTTTACGATCGAGGGTGCCAGATTGGCTGAGAAGTTTGTCGACCAGAGTTGTCTTACCGTGGTCAACGTGGGCAATGATTGCAATGTTCCGCAGGTTTTCGATGGACATGAGAGGTACCAGTAGGCGCAAAAAGCCGCGATTATAGGCTAATTGACAGAAACTGCTACGGATCTTTTCACTAGGGGAGAGATTCTTCTGTGCTGACTGCGTTGCGTTCGATCAGCATTCGGGTAATTGCAGTGGCTGGAGAGGGCGGTGCGATCAAGTTTCCCTGCAACAAGGGGCACCCAGTATCAAGCAAAAGATGGTGTATTTCCGGCTCTTCAACACAGGGTGCAATGCAATCTAAGCCAACTGACTTGGCCAGTTCGAGCAGCCTTTTAACCAGATTCCAGGAACTTTCCATATAGGGGCATTCGGCCATTAGCTTGGGTGAGATGCGAATGGTATTGACGTCGAATTCACGCAATTTTTGAATCGGCAGGCTCTGATAGCCGACATTGTCGACGATAAAGCGAATACCCAAAGACCTGAGTCCATTGAGCTGCAGGGTCATGGGATTGTGTATTTTGGGCAGTGTTTCGGTGTGCACGGCAAAAGCCAGAGTATCCGGCTCGATCGAATATTTTTTCAGCAGTGTCTCAATGCTGGCAGTAAACGAGGGGTGCTCCAACTCCCGCAGACTAAGGGTAAAGTAGATTTGCTGGTCTTGACGCCAGAGGTCCTGAGTGCGCCATAGTTCCACCTGATGGAAGATCTGCTCCAGCAGTGTCAGGGAGATATCCACGATCATTGAACCGGACTCAAGCAGGGCAATAATTTCACTGGCGGCGATCAGTTCATTGTCGGGATTTTTCCAGCGTAAAAATATCTGCAGACCACTGATTAAATTGGTTTTGGTGTCCAAAATAGGCTGGTAGTAGGGTAAAAATGACTGACTATTGGTTTTGTCACGCAACTGTTCCAGCAGAATCGCCTGCATTTGCATCTCAGAGGGCAGCTTCTGGTTGTGGAAATAGTAATTCGATTTGCCCTCCCGTTTAATCGTGTAGAGGGCCTTGTCTGCCTGTTGCAGAATCGCCTCACCATCGGCGCTGCCATCATTAAACAGCACAATGCCAATGCTGCAGCTGATACGAAATTTCTCATCTTTAATCACAAAGGGCTCGCGGGCGGCATCAATGATCTTCTCTGCCACCTGAGTGATCTGCATGCGCGATGGCTCTTCCTCGGCCC
Organism: uncultured Pseudomonadales bacterium; assembly: GCA_963968025.1. Classification (GTDB taxonomy): domain Bacteria; phylum Pseudomonadota; class Gammaproteobacteria; order Pseudomonadales; family Porticoccaceae; genus HTCC2207. The sequence continues at coordinate 60,842 of CAXAFJ010000002.1, forward strand.
CGAGATTTTCCAGCAGCACCACAAATTCATCGCCCCCAAGGCGGACTACAGCCTCCTCGGTGCGGATAACTTTACGCAGCCGCTGAGCAAACAGTGCCAGGGCCAGATCCCCGTAGTGATGGCCGCGGGTATCATTAATTTCTTTAAAGTGATCGAGATCTATAAAGAGTAGGGAGCAGTAATTCTGGCTGCGCTGGGCGAGGGCCACAACCCGGTTTAACTCTTCCATCAGGCGGTGGCGATTGCGCAGGCCGGTCAAGGGATCAAAATAGGCCTGTTGCTTGATACGTGTTTCCAGCTTAACCCGGTCGGTGACATCTTCCACAAAGGAGGCGGCGCCGACCACGTTCATGGCCTCATCAAACAGCGGCTTATCATTCCACTCGCAGATAATCATGCTGCCGTCCCGGGTGACATTTTCCGCTGCCCCGGTAAAGTCTTTGCCGAAGAGAAAAAGATCGTTCTCCACCTGCTGCAGCAAAAAACTTTTCTTTTTATCAAATAAAAACTCTGTGGTGCGACCCAAGACTTCCTCTTTGGAATAGCCAAATTTGGTTGTGGCTGCGGGATTCCAGCCGATAATTTGCCGCTCTTGATTCCATTCGATAAAGCCTAGGGGCGTCTGCTCGATAAGGCTGGTGATCTTTTGGCTGGTCGCGACCACCACATCGGAGTGTCCGTTGGCTCTGAGCATATTGGCGGTGGCCCAGTTAAAGGCCCGTCGCTGGCTGATCTGGTTGCGATTGAGAACAAAATAGCTGAGTGCAATAAGAGTCAAAAAGCCGCGGCTGATCTCTGGTTGAAAGCGAAACAGGCTAAAAAATAACGGCACTAAGACCAGGCTCAGGAAGATATGGCGAAAGCTGCTAGTGAGTGCGTAACTAAGTGGCCAGGCATAGGCCGCTAACATCAGGGCCAGCGCTGTGATGGCGGTATTTTCGGGTTGCTCTGGTTGGATAAAAGTCACTGCTGCCGCGCCATAGAGGGCGGCATAGCTGATTGATGAAATGGTGATAATAGCGCGGGTCTGCCCGCGACTTGGCTGGCTATGGCGGCTGATGCGCACAGACCAGAGCCAGATTGCCAGGCTTGACAGGGAGACTGCTGACAACCAGGCCCAGTGACCGAATGACGGCTTTTGTGCGCTGGCCAAAACAAACAGCAGAACAGCGCCGACCATTAAAAGGATAAGTCCTGAGGTGAGGTTTTTTGATACGTGCCTTTCCAACTCGACCTGTATAGATCTGTTGAATGAGCGGGGAGTGGAGTGCTCTGCTTCCTTGAATTCCCCGAGCAAATTTTCGGTGCTCATCATCGGCTGCATCCTGCGGCTGATTTAGGTTGGACGAAACTCAGGCTAAGCTCTAAATATAGTCGCTTCTCAGTGATAATGGCGACTAATCAACTTAAATAATGTGAAATAACCCCCATATAGTTTCGTTCTTGTGACTTATTTTTTCTTAAAGCTGTAACTGTTGTGGCGGATGTCGTCTAGAGAACAAAAACAGCGACTTTTTCGAAGCCGCTTTTTTGCATGGCATCGGCATGCAGGCGGCTCATAATTCCCTTCTCGCAGTAGAGCAAATAGGACTGTTGTTTATCCAGTTCAACAAGTTGTTTTGCAATCTGAAAAAACGGCAGGCAGATGATTTGATTAGCCGGCCAGATTAGCGGCCGCTGCTCAGTTTCGTCTGGGTGACGCACATCAAGAATAATATCTTGCGCCTGTGGCTGTGAGACGGTCTCGATGCACGCCATAAGATGAGTTCCTGAATTGATGAAGGTGCAGGATAGACCAGAAAGAATGGCAGAAAACACCTGGAAAAGCATTATACTGCTGCCGTTACGCAACCGGCATCAATAAAACCCCCATTAAAACCCCATCAAAAGGCACCACGATGGTGCGATTAAGTTTTGGGGCGCACCATACTAGTGCGTACCAATGGGTTTATGGTTTTTTTGGTGGGTTGTTTTTGGCGGTTATCACTGGTCTGGCACTGACTTTGCCGGACATAGATGGATCTGTTCAGGTACCTGTCGATTGGCACGACTATTGCATTTTCGTAGACTGTTAAAGTCTGTAGAGAATTGCTCGGACATTTTTGTGAAGCAGCTTTGTAAGGCTTCGAATTAGAAAGCACAACTTAAAACGCACAATCCCTATTGGAGGAATACATGTCTGAGAAGACTTTGAATCTTATTAAAGAAAGCGGAGCTCGCTGGGTCGACATGCGCTTTACCGATACTAAAGGTAAAGAGCAGCACGTTTCGATCCCCGTTGGTGAAGTCGGCGACGACTTTTTCGTTGAAGGAAAGATGTTTGACGGATCATCTATCGCTGGTTGGAAGGGTATCAATGAGTCAGACATGATTTTGATGCCAGACGACAGCACTGCTGTTCTCGATCCCTTCACCGATGAGCCGACTATTATTATTCGCTGTGGCATCGTTGAGCCTTCAACTATGCAGGGCTACGAGCGCGATCCACGCTCCATCGCTCAGCGCGCTGAGCAATACCTGAACTCTACTGGCCTTGGCGATACCGCATTCTTCGGTCCAGAGCCTGAGTTCTTCGTCTTTGACGACATCAAGTGGGGTGTCGACATGAGCGGCGCTTTCTACAAGATCAACTCTGACGAAGCAGCTTGGTCTTCAGGCAGTGATTTCCCCGATGGCAACATGGGCCACCGCCCTGGTGTTAAAGGCGGTTACTTCCCTGTACCACCAGTTGATAGCCTGCACGATCTGCGTGCTGCCATGTGTAATGCCATGGAGCAGATGGGTCTAGATATCGAAGTACATCACCACGAAGTCGGCACTGCTGGTCAGTGTGAGATTGGTGTTCGCTTTGATACATTGGTTGCTAAAGCTGACCAGGTTCAAATCCTTAAGTACTGTGTACATAATGTTGCTCACGCCTATGGCAAGACAGCGACCTTTATGCCTAAGCCAATTGTTGGTGACAACGGTTCTGGTATGCACGTTCACATGTCTTTCGCTAAAGACGGCGTCAACCAGTTTGCTGGCGATGCCTATGCTGGCCTGAGCGAAATGGCTCTGCATTACATTGGCGGCATCATCAAGCACGCCAAGTCACTGAACGCTTTTGCCAACGCTTCGACTAACTCCTACAAGCGTTTGATCCCTGGTTTTGAAGCACCGGTAATGCTGGCTTACTCAGCCCGTAACCGTTCTGCTGCAATCCGTATTCCCTACGTTGCTAGCCCACGTGGCAAGCGTGTAGAAGTACGCTTTGGTGATCCAACTGCCAACCCATACCTGATGTTTGCTTCAATGCTGATGGCGGGTCTGGACGGTATTAAGCACAAGATGCATCCTGGCGACGCAGCGGACAAAGATCTCTATGATCTGCCTGCTGAAGAAGCTGCCGCTATCCCACAGGTTGCTGGCAGCCTGCGCGAAGCGTTGGACGAGCTAGATGCTGACCGTGAGTATCTGACCGCTGGTGGCGTATTCACCAACGAAATGATCGATGCTTACATTGACCTGAAGATGGAAGAAGTTTACCGCGTTGAGCACACCACTCACCCGGTTGAGTTTGATATGTACTACAGCGTGTAAATCGCTGATTATATTCCGGCTCTTAGCAATACCTGAAAAAGCCCGCCATTGTCTCAATGGTGGGCTTTTTCTTTTCTGCAAATAGGTCTAATCTTTAAGTAGCGTGAATCTCGATCATCTGTGATTGACCAACAGACTTGTAGGCCAGATCAATGAAAACATCAGCTGACTCTTTAGCTAATTCCTTACTTGCCATATTCTTCGCCCTGCTTGTGGTCCCTGCGGCGGGTGCCGCTGTTTATAAGGTTACCGATGATCAGGGCAAGATCACTTACACCGATACCGCGCCAGCTGAAACCGCTGTGGAAGAGGTGCTGCTGCCCGCGCTAAACAAGGTCCCCACTCTGACTCCCGCTGCGGCAACTCCCCCACATCCCGATAGTGCAGAGTTATTGCCGGTGTTTAATGGCTATTCATCTGCCGCTCTTGTGTCACCCTTAAATGATTCCCTAGTGCACTTCGATCAGCCTCAGGTATTGGCTCAATTAGCCCTGACTCCAGAGCGTGCAGTGGATCATCGAGTACAGTTCTATGTCGATGGCTCCGCCTAAGGGCCAGCGGTTGGCGGAAACTCCCTCACTATCGCCGGACTTGAGCGGGGAACTCATCATATTTCTGCCCGGGTACTCTCTTCTCAGGACGCGGTTCTGGTTATTGCCGAGCCTGTCACCGTGCATGTTCAGCGCCATTTTAAGCGCCATATTAAGCGACAGTAGCGCGCTGCAAAACACCCTCGCACCATAGTGGTGCGTAAACACAAGCCTTAGCTTATACTGTTGCGGTAAGCGGCTCTCGGCCTCGCTTTCTGGCCGGTTTCTAGGCGGTGTATAGGTGCCAGGCTGTTCCCGCTTTTGGCTTGCTTATTGCAAGACTGGTTACAGATACAGCGCATAACTGACCCATACCCGATTCGGCTAGGACCATATGACCTCAGATCAATTACATAGATTGCTCCTGGATAATCTCAACACTGCTGTGTTGCTGATTGATCAGAGCCTGTTGATCGACTATATCAATCCCGCTGCAGAAGCCCTGCTTCAAGCCGGCAGTGCGCGTCTGCGTGGCTCTGCAGTGAGCGATCTATTTGATGACGCTGAGACAGCCCGGCAGACCCTTCGCGAGGCACTTGAATTTGGCCGTGCCCTGACTTTGCGCCATGAGTTTCTTCGCGGCCTGGGGGTGGAATCGTCTCAGGTGGATTACACCGTGACACCGATTAGGATTGGCAGCGATCAGTCGGTGTTAATGGAGATGCAGCCCATCGACCGCATTTTGCGCATTAACCGCGAGGAAGCCCTGCTGTCGGTTCACGACACCTCGAGAAGCCTTATTCGCGGCCTGGCTCACGAGATTAAAAACCCCCTCGGCGGTATTCGTGGTGCGGCCCAGTTGCTGGCCCAGGAGATCTCCGAGAGTGAGATCGACAGTGAGACCTCAGAGCTCTGTCAGATTATTACCACCGAAACCGATCGCCTGAGAAATCTAGTGGACCGACTGCTGGGTCCGAGCCACTTACCCCAGTTTGCTCGAATAAATATTCACGAAGTCGCCGAGCATGTGGCGACGTTGATCGAGGTCGAGGTTCAGGGTGGACTAACGGTTGTGCGAGATTACGACCCCAGTATTCCAGACCTCTCCGGTGATCGCGAACAGCTTATTCAGGCTGTCTTAAATGTGGCACGCAACGCCATGCAGGTAATGCTCGAGTCAAACTTGACGCAACGTAGGCTGACCTTTAAAACCCGAATTCAGCGCAACTTTACTATTGCTGGGCAACACCACAAGACGCTCTGCCGACTGGATATTATTGATACCGGTCCGGGTATTTCTGAAGATATTAAAGAGCGCATCTTCTTTCCTATGATCAGTGGTCGCAGCGAAGGCACCGGGTTGGGTTTAACCATTGCCCAGTCTGCGATCAATCTTCATCAGGGCATTATTGAATGTGACTCAGAGCCGGGCAGCACCCGATTCTCTATCTATCTACCGATAAAGGCTTAGTATGAACAGCACATCAGAAATTTGGATAGCCGAAGACGATCGCTCTCTGCGCTGGGTTATGGAAAAAGCCATTACTCGGGAAGGTATTGAAGTGCGCAGCTTTGAAAATGGCGATGACCTGCTTGCGGCCCTGCGCTCTTCGCTGCCAGAAATTATTATTTCCGATATTCGCATGCCCGGTATAGATGGTCTCGAACTGCTCAAGCAGATTCATTCCACGCGGCCGAATATCCCGGTGATTATTACTACCGCTCACTCAGATCTCGACAGTGCCGTGGCCGCCTATCAGGGCGGTGCCTTTGAATATCTGCCAAAGCCCTTTGATCTGGAAGAATTAGTTGATGTGGCTCGCCGTGGTGTTACCTTTGCCCGGGAGCAAAAGCCTAAGGAAGTGCCCCAGGAGTCGGCGCCAGCCCAAGAAATTATTGGCGAAGCCCCGGCCATGCAAGAGGTTTTCCGCGCTATTGGTCGCCTCTCCAATTCCAATATCACAGTATTGATTAACGGTGAGTCTGGCACCGGTAAAGAGCTTGTCGCCCATGCGCTGCACAAACATAGCCCACGCCGGAACTCGACCTTTATTGCTCTAAATATGGCCGCCATTCCCCATGACCTGATTGAGTCTGAGCTATTTGGCCACGAAAAAGGCGCCTTTACTGGCGCTGCCCAACGTCGCGAAGGACGCTTCGAGCAGGCCAATGGCGGCACCTTGTTTCTCGATGAAATTGGCGATATGCCAGCGGAAGCCCAGACTCGTCTGCTGCGGGTTTTAGCTGACGGTGAATTCTATCGAGTGGGCGGCCACACCTCGGTAACAGTAGACGTGCGGATTATTGCCGCGACCCACCAAAATCTGGAAGAGCTGGTCCAGAGCAACCGCTTCCGCGAAGATCTCTATCACCGTCTCAATGTGATTCGCGTGCATCTGCCGAAGCTCTCGGATCGCCGCGAAGATATTCCGCAGTTGATGAAGCACTTTTTCCATCGCGCCGCCAAAGAGCTGGAGATGGAGCCCAAGTTATTGTCCCAGGAAGCGGAGGACTTTTTTTGCAGCATGGAGTGGCCGGGAAATGTTCGGCAATTGGAGAATATCTGTCGCTGGTTGACAGTGATGGCCGCGGGTCGCGAAGTGTTGTTAACGGATTTGCCTCCAGAGCTCAAAGCTGAAGAGAGCAATGGCGAATTGCGTGTTCAGGGGGACTGGCAGCAGATGTTGCGACGCTGGAGTGAGCGCGAGCTCAAGTCAGGACGCAGCGATATTCTCGCTCAGGCAGTTCCGGATTTTGAACGCACTATGATTGAAACCGCTCTGGCCCATACCGGTGGCCGCAAAAAAGATGCCGCTGAACTGTTGGGTTGGGGGCGCAATACCCTGACTCGCAAGCTCCAGGAATACCAGATGGAGAATCAGGCGCTGTAGGGCTGGGGCGCTAAAATTTGAGCACTTGAAAATAGCCGCTTAAATACGGGCTTTTAAACACAGGCTTTTAAATACAGGCAATAAAAAACCCCGCTCTGAACTAAGCCAGGGCGGGGTTTTTTTTACTGGCCAGCTATTGTCAGCTGATCAGTGAGTGCTGCTCTCGGCTTCTGCATCTGCCGCTTCTTTCTTCTCAGCTGCCTGCTGAACTGCAGAGGCAAATAACGCTTCAAAGTTAATCGGCGGAATCATCAGTGGAGGGTATGAACCTCTAGTCAACGTGCTGTCAATTGCTTCGCGAGCGTAAGGCAGCAACATGCTTGGGCAGGTCACATTGAGTACCTGTGCCAGCTGACCACCGTCAATACCTTCGACAGTAAACAGACCGGCTTGGTCTACTTCAATCAGGTAGATAGTTTCTTCTTCATGCTTCACCGTAATGGTGATGCGCAGCGCAACTTCGTAAACGCCATCGGCGATCTTGTTAGTCTTGGTGCTCAAATCCTGATTGACCTTAGGCTGCCACTGCTTCTGAAAAGCGGCTGCGCCCTGAGGTGTTTCGAATGAGAGATCTTTTACATAAATGCGCTGCACGGCAAACTTAGGCGCTGGTGCTTGTTCTTCGCTGGCTGCTTCTGGGGCAGTAGTCGTTTCATCAGTCATGATTTAACCCTTGAGAGTAATAATATTATGTTGTTAGCCTCTTATATGGAGACTGTTTCACCGCTTTCAACCCCGGCTTGCAGAGTGCTGTCAAAAGTACCCTGACGGTCTAAATCACGCAGCTCATCAAAGCCACCGATATGCTCCGTGCCAAACCATACTTGTGGCACTGTATTGCGTCCGCTTTTGGCGATGAGCTTACCGCGTAATTCGGGATTATTATCCACCGATATATCTTGGTAATCGATACCTTTGGCGGTCAATAACCGTCGAGCAGCAGTGCAGAAAGGGCAAAAACGTGTGCCGTAGAGTGCAACTTGAGACATTAAAGTTCCTTGAATAGCGCCATTCACTGGCGACGAGAGAGATCAGGCGATCAATTACTTGCCTGATACCAGCGGCAAGCTTGCGCCCTGCCACTCGCTGATGCCGCCGCTGAGGCGTCGCGCATCATAGTTATCTTTAGTCAGCAGCTTGCCGGCGCCGCCGGAGTGTTGACCGATTTTATCCACCACGACAATGGTTTTGCCGCGGACTTTTTCCAGTTCACCAATACGGCTGGCGAGTTTGGTGTGAGGAATATTGCGCGAGCCGTGAATATGGCCGCTCTCAAACTCCGCTGCAGTGCGCACATCGACTACCACTGCCTGGTCGCTGTTCATTAGGCGTACCAACTCGGCAGTGCCCAAGGTCTTACCGCTCTTGCTCTGCTCGGTGAATAAAAACACCCCGATCAAGGCGAATAACAATGAAATAAGTAGCCACTGCTCACTGACAAATATAAAAATATTCACGTCGTATTTTCCATTGGTAGAATTATTATTTAGGCGCTCCAGGGTTGCTGATTGACGCCTTCAGCGCTCTATTGACGAGCCTCTGGGGCGCGCAGTATACACAGGAATTTCAGCTTGAGCTAACACTGCAGCCCAGCTATTAATTAGGCGCTTTGGCAGGGGCTGGTTTGATTACTGCCAGCGCTGCCAAACTGGTACAGAGTCTTCCGGCAGAGGTGCAACATGACCCAGTGAGGCCCAGGGTTGATTGGGGCTGTGAAAGTCCGAACCGCAAGAGGCTTCAAGTCCACTGTCACGGCAAAGTCGCGCCATATCACGGGTTAGGGACGGCACCTGAGCGCCGGAAATAACTTCCATAGCCTCGCCTCCCGCCGCCTTAAAAGCCGTGATCAGCTCGATTAATTTAGAGCGGGTCAACTTGTATTTGGTCGGGTGCGCCAACACCGCAACGCCACCGGCACCGCGAATCCAGTCAATCACGGTTTTTGGATCGGCCCACTGATCTTTTACATCGCCGACCTTGCCGGCGCCGAGATAGCGTTTAAAGGCCTGCTGAACATTGCTTACCGCGCCAATTGCCACCAGGTGCTGGGCAAAGTGCGGGCGTCCCACCTGTGGGCCACTGGAAAATGATTTGGCGCCCTCGAGGCAGTCGGCAAACCCAAGGCGCGCCAGCCTTTCGGCAATAATTTCGGCTCGATCTTCCCGGGCTTGAGATTGCAGAGTTACCGCCTCAATAATCGAGCTGCTGTAAGTATCCACATTGAGTCCCACTATGTGCACGCCCCGCCGGTTCCACTGACTGGACAGTTCGATGCCGGGAATTATTCGCAAGCCCGTGTCGATATCGGCCAAGGTCTGATAAGCCGCCAGAGTGTCATGGTCGGTGATCGAGAGCATATCGATCTCTCGCTCACGGGCGAGATCAATCAGCGCGGCTGGCTCTAAGGTGCCGTCGGATGCGGTGGTGTGGCAGTGGAAATCAATATTCATTTATCAGCTGTACTCGTAATTTGCCGTATTGTAGCAGGCTCTCTCCACGTATACTGATAGACATGATTGAGCCAATCTCTGAACTCCAAATGCGCCAAGTTGAGGCCGCCACCGAGCGCTGTGTTGAAAAAGCAGCAGAGCTCTACGGGCGACCTTTTGACCCTATCGCTGTGCATTTTGACCTCAAGGGCAAGTGTGCCGGCATGTATCAGGTGAAAGGCCGCAGTCGCCGTATTCGCTACAATCCCTGGCTCTTTGCGAAATATTTTGAAGACAGTATTGGCGACACGGTTACCCACGAGGTGGCCCATTATGTGGTCGACTGCCTCTACGGGTTGCGTCGGGTTAAACCTCATGGTGCTGAGTGGAAGGGCGTGATGGTGGATCTCGGTGCTGAGCCCAAGGCCACCGGCAACTATGATCTGACCGGCATTCCGGTCCGGCAATACAGCCAGTTTGCCTACAAATGCGCCTGCCGAACCCATCAGTTAACCAGCCTGCGGCACAAAAAAATTCTCCAGCGACGGGCTCAGTATCGCTGTCAGTACTGCCATAATTTTTTGGTCGCCGATCTTGCAGCCAGCGCATGAACGAGTGGTTTGTCTATCTTATCCGGGCCACCGACCAGTCCATCTATACCGGCATCACTACCGACGTTGAGCGACGTTTTAACGAACATCTGAACGGCCGCGCCGGGGCCAAGTACTTTCGCGGCCGCAGCCCCGAAGAAGTGGTCTTTGTCGAGAGTGGACACAACCGCAGTAGCGCCAGCATTCGCGAGGCGCAGATTAAAAAACTTCCCCGCCAGCAGAAGCTTAATTTGATTAAGTCTTAGAGTTTGCTTTACTTTCAGGTTGTATATACAGATAATTTAATCTGATTAGAGTGAATTATCATGGTTATATTCTCTCTGTTACCCTATATTGCAAGATAAATGCTCGATAATCTATAAAAATGAGACTGTTATTATTGGTCTATACCATTTATCGGTATAGACATATTTTTGGTGCTATTTTATGAATCAAGCTAGGGATACATCCCCACGATATGCGCAAATCAAAAGCCATATAAAAGCCCAGCTTGAGTCTGGCCGGTGGCGGATTGGCGAGCGTATTCCTTCGGAAGCTCAGTTATCAGCGGACTTCTCGGTCAGCCGCATGACCGCGCGCCGAGCGGTGCAGGAGTTGACGGACGAAGGTCTGCTGGAGCGTTCGGTGGGTGCCGGCACCTTTGTGACACAGCCACCATCGCCAATCTCAGCTGTGGAATTGCCTGACTTTCAGCAGCAGTTTAGTTTCAGCAATCCACACTATAGCAATCGTATTATGACTCTGGAGACGATTGCAGCAGAGCGTGATATCGCGGCTCTGCTGGGCTTGACCGAGGGCCAGCTGATCTACCATTCGGTGGTTGTACACTCGATTGCCTCAGCTCCCATGCAGTGGGAAGAGTGTTTTGTTAGCCCCGCATTGGTGCCAGCTTATCTCAAGCAAAATTATCAGAAGGTCAGTCCCCAAGCCTATATTGACTGGGTGATCACCCAGAGCCGAGATGAGTATCAACTGCAGGCGATAATCGCCGATGCCGTGATTACTGGTGCGCTGGGATTGGCGACATTGAGCCCCTGTATCAAGATAAGCCGTCGCAGTTGGCGTCAAGATCGGGTGATCAGTGTTAGTCGCTGCATAGCTTCTGGGGACAACTGCCGGATTGGCACGGAGCTTTTACTGTAACTTTTATTGTAACTTCTACTGTAACTTCGCCGAAAAGCGAGCTTACTTAATGAAAATTAGTTTAAAACAGCCTAAAAGAGGCTAAAAGAGTCAATCGTGAAAAAAATAGCCCTATTCGTCGATGTGCAAAATATCTATTACACGGTAAAAGAGCAGTTCGGCTGCCATTTTAATTACCGTGAACTCTGGCGCCAGCTCAGTGAGCAGGGTGAGATTACCCAGGCAAGTGCCTATGCCATTGAGCGCAATGATGCCGGACAGCGGGGCTTTCAGCAGGTACTTCGTGACATTGGTTTCGAGATCAAACTCAAGCCATTTATCCAGCGCAGTGATGGCTCGGCAAAAGGCGACTGGGATGTGGGAATCGCCATCGATATTATGGACTGTGCCGGAAGTGACAACCCGCCAGATGAAATCGTGCTGCTCTCAGGGGACGGTGATTTTGATCTACTGCTCGCTCGAGTGAGCCAGCGTTATAGAATTGCCACCAGCGTCTACGGTGTCGCGGCGCTCACGGCAGCATCACTGATTGATGCCGCCGATCACTTTCAACCGATTCAGGCTAAACTTTTACTCAAGTAATAATTCCGCCGCCCTGACCCGGCATTGCGATCTTTGATGCCTCATCGCGACGCATCTGTTCCATTTTTTGGTTCGCTTCCTCAACGGCGATCTGGGCCTTGCCGGCAAAATCGCTCGCCGCTTCGCCAATGGTCTCACCGTCCAGGGGAAAGTTAAGCGGTATGGCACCCATCTGGGTCATCACCTGGGTTGAACCGAAAAAGCCTACTGGGCGCTCGGCGTCATCGCTGCCATCGGCTTTCACAGGAATCATTTTGCGGATTATGCCGATTTTTTGATCGGTAAAACTCTCTTCGCGAAACAGCCCGTTGGGATCCATTGTGTTGTTATTTTCATTCGTCATATTCAATTCTTTGGTAGGTTAAAAAACCCACACAGCCTAGCAGACAAGCGTCAGCGGTAAAAGTTTGCCGGCCAATTAACCTGGCAGTTTCTTTGATATCAACGCAGTGGCAATCAACATTAGCGAGGACAGCAACAGACAGGCGGCCAAACCAAACTGCTGATAGACCAAACCCGATAGCAGGGTGCCAACCAATCTACCCGCGGCATTGCACATATAGTAAAAGCCCACATCTAGCGAGGCGCCATCTTCTCGGGCATAGGCGACGATTAGGTAGGAGTGGATCGACGAGTTAATCGCAAATAGCGCGCCAAACACTAACAGTCCGGAGACTAGACCTGTGGCCAACGTGTTGGTGTTGCTGCCCGCGGCATAGAGACCGACGGCGATCGCCGCAGGCACCAGGCAGAGTATCGCAACCCACCTAAAGGCGGTTCTTCCCGAGGGGTGGGTTATATTGGCTTTTGCCGTCTTGCCAATAATGGTGACTTTGGGAGCCACTGTTTGCACTACGCCATAGGCGATGACGCAGGCTGCCATCATGCTGCCCACCTGGACATAGCTCCACTGCAATTGGCTTTGTAAAAACACTGGCAGTGCCACAACAAACCAAATATCTCGAGAGCCAAATAGAAAAAACCGCGCCGCACTCAGTCGATTGACCGCGCTGCTGGCGGAAAACAGGTGTTGAAAGGGTTTGGGGTTTTGCGCAACGCCAGTGGTGCGGTCCAATAATAGGATGCCAAGGACCAATATCAGGGTCAGCGCGGCGGCCATTATTGCCACGGCATATTGAAAGCCGACAGTGGCTAAGAGCCAGCCACCAAGAAAAAAGCCCACGCCCTTGAGGGCATTTTTCGATCCGGTTAACAGTGCGATCCAGCGATAGAGTCGCCCCTGTGCATCTGCGGGCACCAGAGATTTTATGCTCGCCTTGGCACCCATCTTATTCAGGTCTTTGCCAATCCCCGAGAGCGCTTGAGCGATCATCACATAGACCACATTGAGGGTTGAGCTATCGACCATTAACATCGCCAGGGCGGCAATTTGCAGGGCCAAGCCCATCTGCATAGTGACGGTTAAGCCGACGGCCGTGGCTAGCCAGCCTGCGTATAAGTTAGTAATTACGCCGAATAGCTCGTAGAGCACCAGTAGGCCAGCTATTTGAATTGGGCTGTAGCCGAGCTGGTGAAAGAACAGCACCACCAACATGCGCAGAGCGCCATCACTGAGGGTAAAGGCCCAGTAACTCAGGGTAACCAAGCTGTATTGTGTAACAGGGGCTTTAAGGTCGAAATTCATCGTTGCTTATTGAGCTCTCAGGGAAATAAATTAGTGCCGATAATCTTTAAGTCTAGCCGTCAATTGAGCTTGCCACCTTGGCAGTCAGCTCCATCATGCGATTCACGTAACCAATCTCATTGTCATACCAGATAAGCACTTTTACCTGGGATTTGTTGATCACCATCGTGGATAAACCATCGACAATCCCCGAGCGCGTATCGTTGGTGTAGTCCACCGAGACCAACGGCAGGTCGGAAAATCCAAGAATGCCGTGCAAGCGTCCCGCCGCGGCATCGCGCAGTGCGCCATTAACTTGATCCACAGTCACCTGGCAATCTAGCTCAAAAACACAGTCAGTCAGTGAGGCATTGGCCAGAGGCACTCGCACCGCCAGTCCATTAATACGGCCCTTGAGCTCGGGGAATATCTCTGTGATCGCCGTGGCTGAACCGGTGCCAGTGGGGATCAGTGACAGTCCGCTGGCTCTGGAGCGACGCAGATCGCTGTGATATTCGTCGAGAACGCTCTGGGTATTGGTGATGTCATGGATGGTGGTAATCGCCGCATGCTTAATGCCAAAGGTTTTTTGCAGCACGTCGACCACCGGCGCCAGGCAGTTGGTGGTGCAAGAGGCGGCGGTGACTATGGCTTGATCTGTATAGAGGTGGTCATTGACCCCCATCACTACATTTAATGTGCCGTCCTTGATTGGCGCAGAGACCACAACCTTTTTTACGCCCTGGTCGAAGTAGGCTGACAGAGCTTGCTGGGATTTGAAGGTCCGAGTGCATTCGACAACCATATCCACAGCCGACCAGTCGCTATCGGCAATATTGTGGTTCTGCGAGTAGCCTATGGATTGTCCGTCAATACAGAGCCCTGCGTCAGTGCTCACTATGTCTTTTGACCAGCTGCCATGGACTGAATCATATTTCAGCAGATGGGCAGCAGCACTGGCGTCGCCAGCCACTTCATTGATCTCCACAATCTGATAATCATCGCGATGCCATGCGGCGCGCAGGGCTAATCGGCCAATGCGACCAAAGCCATTAATACCCACTTTTATTGTCATGGATCTGATATCTCTCTTGTTTGGCTGCACGGGCAAACGTCAACCAGGTCATATACCCCCCGCAGTTTGTCGACACAGCGCACAGTATTCTGCATCAGCTGGCCAATTGAGAACGGGGCGACATTGAAACTGCGAACCCTTCGCGAGTAATCAGCAGTGAAAACGTTTCAAATGCTTCTCCTGATAACGAATCAGCTTTCGCAAGTGACTACTGGTCGCGATCAGCATCGGAAGCAACCTGTTGGATTGTAAAGAGGATTTATGAATGAACGGTTACAGCTTAACTAGCTTATTAATGATTACCTGCGGCGCTTTACTGGGCGTATCTATCGGCGTATTTGCCTATGGCTCAGATTTTTGGACCAGCACCGGAATCGGTTGTGCACTCTCCGCCTGTGTTGCCGTCAGCGAAATCTCCCCGATGTTTGATTAAACCATTTTCACCCAGTTTCCACCCAGCCAGGTAAAACAGCAAGCTGATTTACCTGGTAGCTTTATCTTCCCCTCCCATTCAGGCCACCATTAGGTGGCCTTTTTTTTTGCCAAAGCTTTTTTTGCCAAAGCTTTTTTTACAGGCTATTTCTTTACAAGCTCTTTCTTTACAAGCTCTTTCTTTACGAGCTTTTATCTACAGGCTGTTTGTTACCCGTTTTTTGTACCAAAGCCTTTTCACACGCGCTTAGTGGTTATGTCCACCGGGGCCGTGAATATGGCCGTGCTCAAGTTCTTCTGCTGTGGCTTCGCGAACATCGGCAATAGTGACATCAAAATTGAGGTCTTTGCCTGCCAGGGGGTGATTGCCATCGACAGTAACTGTCTCGTCAGTGACCAGTGTAACGGTGACTGGAACCGCTCCGCCCTGACCCGTCTGAGCTTCAAACTGCATGCCCACTTCGATGCTCTCTACGCCTTGAAAAGAACTGCGCGGAACTTCTTGAATCAATTCTTGTTGAACCGGTCCATAACCCTCTTCAGCAGAGACTTCGACAACCATCTGGTCGCCTACTGACTTGCCTGCCAAGGCTTTTTCCAAACCTGGAATAATATTGCCAGCGCCGTGCAGATAGGCCAACGGATCCTGTCCTGCAGAGCTATCAATTTCCTGGCCCTGATCATCGGTTAAACGGTAGTGAAAGCTTACTGCGCTGTTTTCTGTAATAGTCATAGTTGAATCCTGATAGCTTAAAAAGGCGCCATTATGCTCGAATGAATGTTAAATATCGACTCTCGAAATGCCCGCCAAATCTGGGTTGTAAATACCCAAGATCGGAATACACTTTGCTCTTTCATATTTCTGTCATATTTCTGTCATATTGGGGCCATTAAATGAGACATCTGAAA
>CAXAFJ010000003.1:0-67170 GCA_963968025.1 uncultured Pseudomonadales bacterium
CTCGGGTCGCCTATGATGTGTCGAGCAAACCGCCTGCCACTATTGAGTGGGAGTAGTCGGGTAGGTGTAACCCATTGATTTATATAGAGTTGAGAGTTACAAACTTGTTACAAACCACCCCTAAAACAGGGGGTTTTACAAAGAAAGTTACAAACGGTTGCGATTACTGCAAATCATAAGCAGCGTTAAATCACGCTGATACGCGATAAATGGGGCTTATTCTGTTCTAGTACATTAACTAGAAGAGAGTGGTATGAGAGCAAACACACACGTGACTTTAGTGGTAGATAACACAGCACCGCAAACACAGCGCAGCAAATGCGCTACACCGCCCCAGTCCTTCCTAACGGATCAACACCCAATCTACGGTGGCAAAGCCGAAGTTGTCAGAACCCAGCAAAGCTGGTGGGTATTGGCACTTTCGTATGTGGATTAGCGAAGAGCGTAAATATGTTCGCAAGACATTAAAAACTACCTACCTTGATACAGCTAATGATTGATGGTCTGCTGGGCCAGTCGTCTTAGCCCGCTAACTGCTTAATGGTTTGAGCTATGCAGTATCTAAAAAATCACTAGGCCATTAGATCTTTAGAAAAAATTACTCTGCGCCCCTCAGTGGCGGTATTTTAAGCATTAGTACTAGCGGCATCGACATAGCAATCACTGCGGAAAAAATAATAAAA
This sequence comes from uncultured Pseudomonadales bacterium, assembly GCA_963968025.1. Classification (GTDB taxonomy): domain Bacteria; phylum Pseudomonadota; class Gammaproteobacteria; order Pseudomonadales; family Porticoccaceae; genus HTCC2207. Next base: position 684 of record CAXAFJ010000003.1, read on the forward strand.
CACAAGCCGTAACTACCCGACTGGTCAGAGAGGTAGCCCGCTAAGCTATAGCCCGGTATCACGATCAAGACAATCAGTGGCATCATTAGTCCCATAACACGGCCATAACTCGCGGTGCCAAAAATGGCTGCCAACAGGGCCCCCCAAACAGGCAGCATGCCACCGGTAGATAAGCCGAGAATCCCCAGAGCAATACATATCACCCAGTAAGATGGAGCTGCCGCCAGCAGTAACAAGCCAGCTATTACGGCCAGCTGTGTCACAGATAAGGCGAGTTTTAAACTGACTTTGTCGGCTGCATAACCAAATGATAGTTTCCCGACGAAGCCGGAAATGGCAATAATCATTATCGCCTGCGCGGCTATTGATTCTTCAAAACCCTGGCCCGATAGGTAAGGTGTTAGATTGGCAAGCAGGGCACTGTAAGTGCTGAACAGCAAGGCTAGACTGATACCCACGATCCAATAACTCGAATTTTTAATAATTTGTTTCAAGCTGTATTCACTGTGCCCGCTATTTTGTTCTAAGAGACTATTTTCAGTGGGATCATTATTTTGTTCGCTACTGTTGGGCTGTTGTTGCACGGTGAAGTCGCGCATAACAAAGAACAGGTAAGGAAGAAGAATAAACAGCACGCCATAAGCAAGATTTTGCAGGGCCCTGCGCCAATCGCCATCATCTGCTAGCCAGAGCACAAATAACGCGGGCAGTAATATACCGCCCAGTGACGAGCCTGTAGCAGCAATGCCTAAGGCTTTACCTCGATTCACGGTAAACCAACGGGAAATTATCGCCGACCCGCACAATGGGCCTAATAACGAGTTGCTTAGGCCCATCACTATGCCAAATAAAAGGGTAAATTGAAGCAGCGATTGAGTTATTGATAAGGCGAATAGGCCGCCGCCAAAAATAACTGCCCCAGACACCATTAGCCAGCGAATGGGATATTTGTCCGCCATAACACCAACCATAGGAGCAAGAAAAAGCCCCAACATAGCGGTTAAGCTCATGCTGTACATCACTTCTGAACGAGAAGCTTCAAAGCTGACTTGCAAGGGCAGTACCAAGAGACTGAATACATAGGTGAAAAATCCCACCACGGCGACCTGAGCAAGAAGCGCTGCGCTAACTACAAACCAACCGTAATACATAGTTCACCTTTATTTAATCAACGAATATTCTTTACCGCGTATTTATATACTCTGCTCAACGTTTTAAAAGCGCCAATAGTCTAGTGGAGCAGAGTAACTACTAACTATAATTTCTTCCGCGGCTCTGCGCCATAGTACAGCTGTATGATTCCCACACAGGACTATTCTCGTTAGACTTTTTAACGGAGTAATACTTTTTGATGGGGATAACCTGCAGATCATGGCTTACGAGACGCTTCAAGATATTGAAAATTGCATGGACAATGGCTGGAGCGATGGCTTGCCGGTGATACCTCCATACGGTTCTTTGGTCGACGAAATGCTATCCGCAATGGGCTGGCAGGCCACTGATGTAATAGGCGAGATTGCCGATCAAAATATTATTGTGCGGGCCGAAAAAGCGGCTGCCACGGCCGTCATGGCAGGCTGTAAAACGCAATATGCGCCACTACTGAGAAGCTTATCAAAAGCCTTGCTCGACCCCAAATTTAATCTAGGGGGTGTTGAAGTCACTACTGGTGGCGCAGCTGTCTTAGTGATTGTCAGCGGGCCTATTGTCGAGCAGTTAGGCTTTGAGCATAGTGCCAATGCGCTTGGCGCCAATAATCGAGCCAATGCCACGGTTGGACGGTTTGCCCAGATGATGCGTCACTTTTGTGGTAGTGGCGGTGGCGTACTCACACCCCATGGCACAGTGGGTCATCCCGGTAGACTGAGCTTTTGTATTGCTGAGCACCCCGCGACTGAATGGGGGCCATACCATACTCAATACGGTTTGCCTGCCACTGCCTCTGCAGTATCAATCATGTCGGCAGAGGGCCCCAACTCTTGCAACAACCACTACGGTGAAACCGGCGCCAGCATCCTCGATACTATCGGCGACTGCATGAATCACTATGGCCAGACAGCCTGGTATTACCGTTCCGGCGGTTTTGTTGTGGTTATTCCACCGGATCATATGGCGTTGGTCAAAGAGCAGTTTAGCCGTGAGCAGGCGGCCCAGTATATTTATGACAATGCCCGTCGCCAAACTGATGATTTAATTAAAGCCGGTCGTATCGCCAAAGATCCCATTTCCTACGCCGAAGTGGAAGAGCACAGCCTGCGGTCGCCGTTAAAGAGTTTAGATCAGCTGTCTTTTATTGAATGCGGCGCTGAAGGCGGCCGTTTTTCGGCGGTGATCCCGCGCTGGGTTGGCAGCCAACAAGTCGTTTGTATGGCGATAGAAGACGTTTAAAAAAAATACAATAAATAGATAACAACGAGGTTAACTATGGCGGAAAAAACAAACACATTGAACAGTCGAAAACTGCCGATTGCGCAATTGATCAGTTGTGGCGATATCAGCTGTGAGCTATTGGTAGATCCCATTCCGAGACCGGCACCTGAACCTATCACAGTGCGGCTCAAGCCCAAGCAGTCGCGCGTGGTTTTGATTGATCACCATAAGCCAAACTCCATGACGATTCTTAAATTGACTCAAACTATTCTGCGTCAGCGAGGAGTTGAGGTTAATGATGAGATTCTGGTGAAGGGCGATGCCAGCCGGCCCATGACAGCAGCTATGCTCAACTCGCTCTCCCAGGAGGGGGGGCTGGTTCTCTGCGGCATATCCGACTGAGGCAGTTGTTCGTCGGGCAGTTCGCTTGACTCTATAGCACTACAGCGAATCGGCGTTGCCGGTTTCGCCATTTTGACCGAGCCCTTTGGGGGGCAGATCGACCGGGCAATGGTTTATCAACCTTCGGATATTCCGTTACCAGCGATTGTTATTAATCATCCGACCCAGATGGTTGAGGATAATATTTTGTATCAGCGCGCTGAACAGATAGCCGATGCGGCACAGCGTTTATTAAACAACGAGAGTCCCTAATGACAAAGATTACTGAAACTGGATCAGGCCCTGGTGATCAAGCTAAAAACCAGGCTTTATCTATTCTGGGTAGCGGCGTTTATTTACCCCCAGCAAGACCGGTCCGGGAGATTGTTGCTAAGGCGGGCAGTGCCGACACCAGTATTTATGAAGGTTGGAATAATGTCTGTCATGCCCTTAAAGAGGATCATCCAAGTAGCATGGGCGGCAAGGCACTTAAAGCGGCTCTGGCGGATGCTGGTGTTGATCCCGCTGAGGTCAAATTAGTTATTTTTGCAGGAATGTCCCGGGACTATTTACCCTCTTGGTCGGTGTCCGCGGAGTTGATAACCATTGCCGGCATGAGCAGTGACTGTAACTGTATTGATCTCACCGTTGGCTGCATGGGTGCTCTAACTGCTTTGGATATGGCTCAGGGCTGGCTGGCCCTGCGTGGCGGCGGTGTCGCTGCAGTGGTCGCCGCCGAGCGATGGTCCTATACAGTGGATCACAGCGCCAGTGAAAGCTATGGTCTCTGGGCGCACGCGGACGGCGGCGCAGCAACTATTGTTGGCATGAATACAGATCACAGAGCCAAAGCTCAGTTTTATGGCGCTGAATTTGTCAGCCAAAGTGACCTCAATGGCGCTGTGCTGGTGGAGTACGGTGGCACACGAAAACCCACAGCACCCGAAGGCACAACCCCCTTTGAGCGCAAGTTTGTGGGTGTCGATGGTGTCGACATGAGAGAGCGATATGCACTCGGCTATCAAAGCAGTTATCACGCTTTGAAAAAGCGCTTTGGTGTTGTGCCTAACCATGCACTTTGTAACCAAACATCCAATCTGTTTATGCTGCTGATCGCCAGTGTAATTGAAATACCTATAGACAACTTTATGATCACCGGGCATGACACTGGGCATGTAGGCTCTGCCGATATATTGATTGTGCTGGACAAATTACTTAAGTCTAGCGGCTGCCACGAACCCTATTTAATGGCCGGCAGTACCCCCTATGCCTTCGGTTCGGGCCTGTTGATGCCTGCAGACTAAACGCCCCTAGCTAAAGCCCACCGTGAATATTCCAGGCGCTAAGATGAGAGACTTATGAACCGAATTGCCACGGCAAATAATTTGAAGCGACGCCTGCCTTCGGTCAATAGCGTGCTGCAAGAAATGGCTGATGCGATCCATTTACGGGGTCACTCAGAAGTGAGCAAGGTCGTTGGCATATGCATAGATGGGCTGCGCCAGGACATTACTCAGGGTGCTAACCCCGAGATAAGTATCGATAGAATTAAAGCCGCTAGCATTGAATATCTTGAGAAAAAAAACCAGCCATCTCTCAAGCCTGTAATCAATCTCACCGGCACTGTTTTACACACCAACTTGGGGCGTGCAGTATTACCTCAGGAGGCACTGGATGCCGTGGTCAGAGTGGCCGGAGCCCCGAGCAACCTAGAGTTTGACCTTGCACAGGGCGGTCGTGGCGAGCGCGATAGCCACATAGAAGGGTTGATATGTGAACTGACAGGAGCTGAGGCAGCCACGGTGGTTAACAACAATGCCGCTGCGGTATTACTGACCTTAAATACACTTGCCAGCCAGCGCGAGGTGCCAGTTTCTCGAGGGGAACTGGTTGAGATTGGCGGCTCGTTTCGCATACCTGAAGTGATGCTGGGCTCCGGTTGTCAGCTTGTGGAAATCGGTGCCACCAACCGTACCCACCTGAAAGATTATGCCGGGGCGATCGGTGACAACACCGCCTTACTATTAAAAGTACACACCAGTAACTACCGCATAGAAGGCTTTACAGAATCCGTGTCAGAGTCTGATCTGGCGGAATTAGCTCAACAGCATCAGCTGCCACTGGTCGCGGATTTAGGCAGTGGCAGCTTGATTGATTTTGCCGCCTTGGGGCTGCCCCATGAGGCTACGGCGGCGGAGTCGATTGCCAATGGCGTCGATATCATTACCTTTAGTGGCGATAAACTATTGGGTGGCCCCCAATGTGGGATTATTGCTGGCCGCAAAGAGCTGGTGGATCAGATACGTAAGAACCCGCTAAAGCGCGCCTTGAGACTGGACAAAATGACGCTGGCAGCACTGGCTGAAGTGTTAAAACTGTATCGCGATCCGGTTAGTTTAATAAACAAACTCCCCACTCTGCGCTACCTTACCCGGCCCCTAGCGGATATGCAGCAGCAGGCCCAGCGCCTAGTGCCAGAAGTCCAGTCGGCGCTTTCCAATACCTTTCATGTGGCCAGTAAAACCGGCTACAGTCAGATTGGCAGTGGCGCTTTGCCGATTGAAACCCTCGAAAGCATTGTGCTGTCTATAGCACCCACAGCGCCCAACGACAGCGCCATACGCGAATTGTCCGAAGCCTTGCGGGCATTGCCCTGTCCCATTATCGGACGTATCCATAAGGGTGAATTGCTCCTCGATTTACGCTGTCTAGACGATGAAGACAATTTTCTGCAACAGCTTCAATTGTTAGCCGGCGCCTAGGGTGATCGTTGCTACAGCCGGTCATGTGGATCATGGCAAGACATCACTGGTTAAACAGTTAACCGGAGTGGATACGGATCGGCTAGAAGAGGAAAAGCGCAGAGGATTATCGATCAATCTAGGCTTTGCTTATCGCAAAGTTGATGACCACATCAGCATTGGATTTATTGATATGCCCGGCCATAAAGGTTTTATCAACACCATGATCTCTGGGGTTAGTGGTATTGATATAGGCATGTTGGTCATCGCCGCCGACGATGGGCTTATGCCTCAGACCCTAGAGCACTTGCAGGTCATGGTTATGCTCGGGGTTAAGCAGATAGTGGTGGTCATTACTAAAATAGACGCTGTCGATCGAGGCGCCATTGATACCCTGCGGTTCAGTGCAATTAAGCTATTGCCCCAGAGCCCAATATTTGAAGTGTCGAATAAGGCTGAGGGGCGCGCCAGTGGGATCAAGGCGCTGCAAACGTATCTAGATGATCAGGCCAGGGTACTAGAGCCGAGAAACTCACAGGGCTTGTTCAGGGTGTCCATCGATCGCGCCTTCACCCTTAAGGGAATAGGTTTGCTCGTGACAGGCACAGTTGCTGCGGGAACGGTGAAAATGGGTGATAGCCTGCGCTTGCTCTCGGCGGCGTCTGGCAACTCGTCAACTGTTCGAGTTCGTAGTCTCAATACTGATAATCAATCGGCCGAAGAGGGCGTGGCGGGCCAGCGCTGCGCTCTTAACCTTGTCGGTGACTTTGATAAACAGTCGGTTGGGCGCGGTGATTATTTATCGGCAACCCAGTGTATTGAGCCCAGTGATCGATTTGATGGGCGCATAGAGATAGCGGCCGATATTCGCTTCCCGATCAAGCATATGATGCCGGTTAAAATTTATCTGGGCGCAATGCGTGTGGCGGCCAAAATATTTATTCTTAAAACAGAATCGAGAGAGGAAAACAGTGGCGGGCGAAAATTAATTGCCGCTGATAATGTACTGGTGCAAATAGTCTTGCAGCAGGCTCTGGTGGTTTGCCACGGTGATCGATTTTTAATTCGCGATGACAGTGAGAGCATTAATCTGGGTGGCGGAACAGTGTTGTTAGCGCAAGCGCCACCATGGCATCGAAGTCAATTGAGGCGCCTGGAAGACCTGACTGCGATGGAGCAGGATGACCCATTAGCGGTACTGGTCAATAGTGTTTTAGAGACACAGCAACCTATAAATTTTTCTGGGTTTATGGGCAACTGGAATATGACAGCAAAGCAGAGTGAAACTTGTCTGCTAGACCCGCAGCTGCAACAGTGCTCAGAAATGATTGAGCTCGATGGGCGCAAGTATCTAGTTGCAAAGAAAATTTTTGGGCAAACAATGCGAGAGATTTGTCAGCATTTGGAAGCCTTGCATCATGATCGCCCTATGGAAGCTGGGGCACTAGTGATTGATGTAGCTACTCAATTCAAGACTGATGGCGCTCTACTTTTTAAACTTGCGCTTGCTGACTTATTAAAAGACGCTCGAGTCTCTTTGAATAATGGGCTTTTAAGTTTGGCTGGCCACCGGCCAACCCTGTCTTCCCAGGTTCAACAGCGTTGGTTTTTATTCAGTAATATATTGCGTAAAGGGGGATTTCAGGTTCCGCTGCTATCAGAGATCGAAAAAGAGATGGGCTTAACTAGCAAGCAGTTATCAACATTGATAATACCGGCATTAAAAAGTGGCGATCTTATTCAGTTGAGTCAAAAACGGTATATGCTGTGTGAAACAAGAGACGCCATTAAAACAGCCATAATTGAACTCGCGACCGACGGAAAATGTTTTACGGTTATTGATGCAAAGGCTCAGTTGGGGCTTGGCAGGGGCCTGACAATAGAGCTTCTAGAATACCTTGATTCAATTCAGTTTACCCGCAGGCTGGGTGACGGAAGAGAGCTGTTTTTTGAAGGACTGTTTTCTTGAAAGACTGTCGCGGTTGCTAAGTATGTTTTTCTGACAATGGAAGGGCGACGTCCCCGGTGGGACGCCTGGTTTTCAAAACCAATGAGACGCTGATAAAGTGTTTGGTGGGTTCGACTCCTACCCCTTCCGCCATCTTCTTTTTTTGATTGCGCCGACAATCTATAACCCGAGGTTTTTTGTGTCTACAGATAAACTGGTTCAGTCGCATCCTCTCAGTGAGGCTATCTATGAAGGGGTTTTGGAAACACCTCCATGGCATAGCCTGCTGAAATTACTTGAGCCGTATGTCGCAACCAAAAGCGCATCGCTGGTCATTCGCCGCCCCACAGAAGAGGGTCCCGGATCAACAATAACGCTGTTTGACAACCAAGACGCGCTGCTGGATTTTCAAACCAATAGTTACAAAGATTCGCCTTTTGCTGAGTTGCCAGAAGACCGAGTATTTTGCTTAAACGATCGAGTCACCCAGCGTGAACTGGAAGATTTGGACCATTATAAGTATTTTCTAAAAGTCTATGATGTCACCGATATCATGGGTTTTGATATTTGCCACAACAATAATGACAACCACAGCAGGCTCAGGTTACGGGTTGTTCGTATGGGGGATGAGCCAAAATTTTCCGATGATGACAGACGACGATTGGCCACTATTATTCCATTGATGAAAAAATCCTTGGCCATCTATTCTCGAATGGAGATCGGTGGCGTTAGCCAAGAGATATATCAACAACTACTGTCCTCGATGGGGATTGCCTGTTTTATTCTCGGGGCAAACTATGAGGTGATGGCGAAAAATCATTTAGCCGAGATGGTGCTGAGTAATAAAGATGGTCTATCTATAGTTGGTAAAAAACTATGCTGTGTGGATGGCGATGACCAGCTAACACTGACGACTATTTGCGAGAACATTCGTCATAATATTTCCCAGGGCAAGCCGCAACAGCTACCTGATAAATTCACCATTAATCGTCCGCAAGCTGGCTCAACTTGGGGGGTTTTGATTCGCCCAGTAGACAGTGGTAATTTTATGGGTGCCGAAAATAACCCGGAACTGTTACTGCTTTTGCGCGACTCCAATCGCCGTCAATTGCCGACCCCCAGTTTATTAATTGATATATTTGGGGTGACCCTAGCTGAGGCGAGACTAACGCTAAAATTACTTGAGGGTTTAAGCTTGACCGCTGCAGCTGAATCTCTTGGCGTGTCTCGCAATACGGCGCGTACACAATTAAGTTCGGTATTTTCTAAGACCGACCTCAACAGCCAGACACAGTTGGTGAAGTTAGTCTCAGATGTCTTGAGTGATCACTGGCTGTAAAGCGCTGTCAAAGACACAGCCAGCGTATTAATTCATATACGCCTGGCCGCCATCAAGGGCGATGCTTTGGCCACTGATATAAGAGCTCTCTGGGCAGCAGAGTAGGGCGACAAAATCACCAATGTCTTTTTCACAGTCGCCAATGCGGCCCAGGGGAATGCTTTTTACAAACTGCTCGGCCTCCGCCGGTTGATACTTGATCCATTTTTCCAGGGCCGGAGATTTTGCATGGGGCAGAATATTGTTGGCCCGTATATTGTCTGGCCCCCATTCCGAGGCTGCCGCCCGAGTGAGTGCCCGAATCGCATCCTTTTCCGCAGCATAGACACCGTAGTTGCTCATATCCCAGCGTTTGGCTGCACTGCTAGCCATATTGATAATACTGCCGCCGCTAACTTTGAGGTGGGGGTGACAGAGTTGCATCAGTTTTAAGGTTGCCATGGGGCCGGTTTGAAAGGCCGTTTGTACTTTTTCTAGATCTTGCTTGATCAGCGGCCCAATAGAAGTGGCCACCGCATTGTTGACTAAAATATCGATGCGCCCAAAGCGCGCGATGGTTTGTTCAACAACCGACTCGAGGCTATTGAGCAGGCTCACATCGCACTGCAGCGCCAGGGACTCCATCCCGGTTTCGGCGGCAATGGCGTCGCAGGTTGTCTGACATTTTTCCAGAGTACGACCAACGGCAACCACGCGAACACCTTTTTTAGCCAGAGCTAGGGCGATGCCCTGGCCTATCCCCTGTCCGGCACCGGTAATAATGGCAACATAGTCTTTTAGAACTGCTTGAGTCATGGGTTTACCTTCGTCTAAATGGTTAGTGACAGGTTGTTAGTAGCCACAAAGCTTGGCGAAACGCTCGCGGTGAAAACTGCTGTCACCGAGCATTTGATTGCACACCCGCGACCGCTTGAGAAACAGACCTATATCTACTTCATCGGTAATGCCCATACCGCCGTGCATTTGCACCGCTTCATTACTCATTTTTTGGTAGCAGTCGATGGCTAGCACCTTTGCGTGACTAGCGAGTTTGGCAACATCCTGCTGGCCCTGATCTATGGCCGACAACCCTTTATAGACAACACTCTGAGCCAGCTCTAATTGGCAAAATAGTTGTGCACAGCGATGCTGCAGTGCTTGAAAGCTGCCAATCTTGACATCAAATTGCTCGCGATCGTTTAGGTAGGCAAGGGTTCTTTCCAATAGCTCTCTGGCACCGCCAAGCATTTCTGCGGCAAGAGCCAGTGTGGCGCGATCGAGAATCGGCGCGACAGTGTCCCAGGCCCGGTCTGGCACGCCGATAATTTGTTGGTTATCTACGGCTACCTGATCAAACTTAATCTGAGCAAAGCTGTGGCCGTCGACACTGTGAATCCTGTTAACAGTGACGCCGGCAGCATCCCGTGGAACGAGAATTAATGAGAGTCCATCGGTGCCTTTGGAATCTGCTGCAGTGCGGGCAAGCACCAGAAAATCTGTGGCACCAGGACCGTTGATAACAAAGGTTTTTTCACCCTGTAATAGGCCATTTTCCAATGCTGCTGAAGTTGCTCCGGGGTTGTAGCGCAGACCCTCGTCGCAGGCAAAGGCGAGGTTACGGGTTCCGGCGACTACATCGGGCAGTAAATCGGTGCTGTGGTGATCGTCGGCCGCTTCAATCAGTGCCGCGCCAATAACAATACTCGAGAGCATTGGCGTAGCCGTCAGATGCCGACCTATTTCTTCCATAACTGCGCCTAATCCCATCCAGCCGAAGCCCAAACCACCGTTCTCTTCGTTGAGCACAATGGAGGATACGCCGAGCTCAATCAGCTCATTCCAGAGATCGCTGTCAAAGCCCTGAGGGTTGGGGTTGTCGCGCAATTCACGCAGGGCGACGACGGGGGCGCGCTGATTTAAAAAATCGCGAATGGTGCTATGCAGTAAGCGCTGTTCTTCATTTAAAACCATGGTTGTGCTCCTTCTTCGCTCAGGCGGGTAAGCCGAGCGCGCGCTTGGCAATAATATTTAATTGAATTTCGGAGGTGCCACCGGCGATGGTATGAGCTTTGTTGTAGGCCCAATTTTGCACAATATTGCGTTCTCGGGGAGTATGGCTCTGCTCCTGCCAGCTAAGGCCATGATTGCCGAGAATCTCCAGTAGCAGCTCGTCTTTTTGCTGTATCGCATTGGTGCCTAAATACTTTATGGTCAGAGGTAAGCCGGAGTCGACCTGCTTACTGCGGTACTGAAAAAACAGGCGTTCGTTGAGATACTCCAGCGCTTCGGCGGTCATCAGTTGATCGGTGATACGGGAGCGAATATTGCTGTCATTGAGCTTGCCAGATTCATCCATGCCAATATATTCCGCAGCTAGCTCCACCAGACTTTCATCTTCGCGCTGAACAATTGACTCCATGGTGGCCATCAATTTGCGCTCGTGCTTGAGCAATTCTTTGGCCACTGTCCAACCGTTATCGAGACCCCCGACAATATTTTCTCTGGGGACTTTTACATCGTCAAAAAAGGTTTGGCAAAACTCAGATTCACCGCTGATCAGTTCTATAGGTGTCGTTGACACACCGGCGGAGCGCATATCGATCAATATGAAGCTAATGCCTTGGTGCTTAGTGCCGCTGGCGTCAGTGCGCACCAGGGCGAAAATCCAGTCCGCTTTGTCCGCCTGAGTGGTCCAAATTTTTGTGCCATTGACCAGAAAATGGTCGCCCATATCCTCGGCCCGAGTTTTTAAACTGGCTAGGTCTGAGCCTGCGGCAGGTTCTGAATAGCCCTGCGCCCAGCGGATATCACCGCGGACAATTTTGCTAAGGTGCTCTTGTTTTTGCGCCTCATGGCCGTGTACCAAGAGCGCGGGGCCAAGCATCCAAAGCCCGAGATCATAGAGCGCAGGGCGGCAATTCAAGCGCGCCATTTCTTTCTCTAAGACTTTTTCCTCATCACTACTTAAGCCGCCACCGCCATATTCTGTTGGCCATGTGGGTGCGGTCCAGCCTTTGTCGCGCATGCGTTCAAACCACAGCTTTGCGTCTGGGGTGGCAAACACGCGGTCGCGGCCAGCCCATATCTGTTCGTCTTTAACCACCGGACGGCGCTGTGATGCTGGGCAGTTTTCCTCCAACCAAGCACGGGTCTGCTGTCGGAACTCATCAATAGGGGACATAGTAACTCCTAGTTAGGTATTTCAATTCGGTTGCTTTGGTCGACCAGTTGCGCCCTGAGCAAGCCTTTGAGACTGGCCAAATGCTCCTGTTCAAAGGGCATTTTCGGTTCCAGTGTGCAGTCGACGGCAAAGCCGGCTAAAAATCGGTGAGCAAAGCGGATGGCCTGGCTAATGGTTTGCTGGCTCTGTTCATTTTTATGGAAAAAGTCCTGCAGCCATTCAAGACTTAGCGCGCTGGCTTCTGCGAGCCTAAAACTGTGTAAGTCGAGGACCATATCGGTGTCTCTGTGAGCCATTAATATCTCTTGAAAAGAAAAATACAGGTCACTTCTGTAGTGGGCCCAAATAGTGTCTATATAACAGTCAATGCGTGTCGCCAGATCACCTTGATGCAGAGCCGGACTATTAATCCGCTCGAGATAGACCCTGTAGGCACGTTCTAAAATAGCCTGGAGTATGTCGTTTTTACTACCGAAATGATGCTGCACAGCACCCCAGGTAATCCCTGCTCGGGCGGTAATGGCACTGGCAGACGCGGCCCTGAGCCCCGACTCTCTAATAATGCTGACAACCGCATGGATAATTTTATCTCGGGTCGCTCTGGCCTTTTGTGCCTGCAGGGAATTGCCGCGTCTATCCATCGGGATAGACATTGCTTCAGCTATCTGCATTGGCGGCTTGGCGATCGATAAACTGCTGTTTTATCTGCTGTTTAAGGGTTTTTTTGGTGGCATTACGCGGCAGTGATTGAGTGCTGACATGAATATGCTGTGGCACCTTAAAGGCGGCCAGATGTTTGCTGCAATGGGTCTGTATATCAGCAGCAGTAAGGGATACGTCAGCACTGCCGACAACGGTTGCGGCCACTTCTTCACCAAAGCGGTCGCTGGGTAAGCCAAAAACAGCGGCCTCTTGGCAGCCGTCGAGAGACAGCAGGCAGTTTTCAATCTCGGCGGGATAAATATTTTCGCCACCGCGAATAATCATGTCTTTTACTCGATCGCAGATAACCAGAATGCCCTCGTCATTGAGATAGCCCACATCACCGGTTTTAAACCAACCCTCGGCAAAGTCATCCTGAGAGTCGTCACCACAGAAATAGGACTGAATACAGGTGGGTGACTTAATCCAGATTTCGCCAGCCTCACCGGCGTTGACCTGTTGACCCTCTTCGTCGCGAAAGCTGCTTTCGATAATCGGGCTGAGAAAACCCGATGTGCCGGGAAATTGACTCATTAATGAGCCCGTGAAAGCCGCGCCGGTGCCGCCGGTCTCTGTCAGACCCCAGCCTGCACCAGGCATTGTGTTGGGGAGTTTGCTTTTGTATAGCCCGGCAAGTGCCGTAGGTGTGGCTGCGCCCCCGGCACTGACATTGCTAATACGACTCAGGTCGAGTTGGTCTATATCCGGGTGCTGAAGTAAATCCAGCAACATGGTCGGTGCACCCATCAGCACAGTGATGCCTTGATCTTTGATCAGGCGATAGGCTTCGTTGACATCCCATTTGTACATAAGGTGAATGGAGCGGCCGTATTTCAGATTGACCAAAAACTGCGAGTAGAGACCGCTGATATGAAACAACGGCACACTGAGCAAGGTTTTTGCCGCAACGCCCGACGCCAGGTGCTGGGTCATGGCGTCAAGGTTGGTCATATAGGTGGCAGCACCAATAAACTCAATATTAAACAGCGCTTGGCAGGCGCTAAAGTGGTCAAAAAGAACCCCTTTGGGGCGTCCCGATGTGCCGGACGTAAACAGCATGATCGCTGGATCTTCGGGGTTGGATGCTACCTCCGGTGCGCTGTTATTAGTGCTTTCATCCAGTTGCCAGAGGCTCGCTCCTGGGGCGCATTCGCCCTTGGGCTCCACAATAATAGCGCTTACATTGGGTAACTTGGATTCGATAAATTGATAGCGCGGCCAGTCACAGATCACCAGTTTGGCCTCACTGTCATCTAGACCCTGGCTGAGCTCTTCTTCGCGACCCCAGCTGTTGAGGGGGACGGCGACGGCACCGCAACCGAGAATGGCGACAAAGGCAACCATCCACTCCGGGCAGTTGCGCATGGCGATGGCAATTTTGTCACCTTTTTGGATATGTTGGTGATTGATCAATGTGCTGCGCAGCCTATCTACCTGGTCAAAAAAATCCGCAAAGCTGTGGGTTTTATCCTCGTAGGTAACAAAGGGCGCATTGCCAAACTGACGTCCTTCGTTGACTACAGCTAAGAGGTTTTGCGCGGCATTTTTATAGGCTTTTATAGCGGTGCCGTTGCGCACAGAGTCGACGATCTCAAAGGGTGCGCCGGTCGAGGTCAGTTGAATTACGGCACTGTGGTAGGGGGCACTCGACGCTGGCATAGTTGTGATCTCTTAAGAGCTTTTTATTATTTGGCGGCGCTGCAATACAAACACTGCAGAGGCCGGCTGACTTCCTAAAAGTATCCAGAAAAAAACATTTCATGACAAATGTTTTTTGCGCTGCTGTATCGTCCAGATGCACTATGCCAATAGGTAGGCAAATACAGACGCGGTAAATGAATCGCGCAATAATAGGTTTCTTGAGACTACAGGAAACGACCTATGCAAACACGTTTAACTCATATGCTCGGCTGCCGTTATCCGATTATCCAAACGGCTATGGGCTGGGTGGCTGATGCCAAATTGGTCGCTGCGACAACTAGTGCAGGTGGCTTCGGATTTTTGGCCGGTGCCGTGATGACGGCTAAAGAAGTTGAGGAGGGTATTCTTGAAATTAAAGCCCTCACCGATGGTCCCTTTGGTGTGAACTTTCATATGTATATGGCACAGGCCCCAGACATTGCTGATCTCTGTGTGAAATACGGGGTGCGCGCAGTGAGTTATAGTCGCTCGCCGGTCCCGGCTCTGATCGAAAAGCTGAAGGCCGCTGGTATTGTTTGCATTCCCACAGTGGGAGCCACAAAACATGCGGTTAAAGCGGTGACTTTGGGTGCCGATGCGGTTGTCGTCCAGGGCAGTGAGGGTGGCGGACATACAGGCGCTGTGGCCTCGACAATACTACTGCCAGATGTGCTGGCCAAGGTGCAGGTTCCGGTGATAGCTGCGGGTGGCTATCGCGATGGTCGCGGATTGGTGGCGGCTCTGGCGATGGGTGCAGATGGCATTGCCATGGGAACGCGGTTTTTGATGACAGAAGAGTCGCCAGTGCCAGCATTGACCAAAGCCAACTATATGCATGCCGCGCCCGAGCAAATCCAAATCAGTACCAAACTCGACGGTCTACCCCAGCGCATGATCGATAACCCCTGTCTCGATAAACTCAATCACACCTCGACTTTGGGTATGTGGCTGTTGGCGGTACAAAATGGCCTGGCCTTTTCCTCGGGTGCCAACGCGTCATTGCTATCCAGCCTCAAGTCAGCCTGGGCGATCAGCCGCACCGGTGACCTGAGCTGGGCGCAGACGTTAATGGCAGCCAATGCGCCAATGATGATTCAAGAGGCGATGGTCAACGGGCATCCGGACCGCGGCATTTTGCCCAGTGGTCAGGTGGCCGGCATTATTTCCGACCAGCCGACTGTCGAGGCGCTGATTGCATCGATTGTTGCTGAAGCCGACCAGGCTATTGCTGAGCTAGCGGCACTTGCTGGGCTATCGACCCTGGCCTCTGCTGCTGCAACCACTCTCAACCCAACACAGGATTAAACCCATGGCTTTCTCGGTTGTTGTTAACGCTAATATTGCAGAACTTATTTTTTCTAAACCGCCAGTCAATGCTTTTGATAGCACGGAATGGGCCGCCATTGCCTCATCCCTTGAAACGCTGGGCCGGGATGACGAAGTTCACGTTATCGTGGTGCGTGCAGAGGGTCGCGGCTTTTGCGCTGGTGTGGATATTAAAGAGCTAGCCGCGGACAGCAATAAAATTCTCAGCGTTAACAAAGGCAACTACGACACCTTTGCGGCAATTCATCGCAACCCCAAACCGGTGATTGTTGCGCTACATGGTTTTGTTCTCGGCGGTGGTATTGGCATCGCAGGAGCGGCGGATATTATTGTAGCGTCGGAATGCGCTCGTTTTGGCGTACCAGAAGTCGATCGCGGTGCACTGGGGGGTGGTGCCCATTTACAGCGCATGTTCCCGGTGCAAAAAGTGCGTTATATGTATTTTACCGGCGAGTTTATTGATGCTCAGGAGGCTTACCGTTTGGGTGCGGTGGAGTCTGTGGTGCCGCTGGCTGATCTACGCGACAGAGCCATGGCCATCGCCGCGAGTATCGCCGAAAAATCTCCGGCCATGATCAAGTTGGCGAAAGAGGCCCTGACCGGTATTGAGGATGGCAATCTTGAGGATAAATACCGCTGGGAGCAGGGCTTTACGCTACAAGCCTACAAAGATAAGGACTCTCAGGAAGCCCGAGATGCCTTTGTTGAAAAACGCGATGCGGAGTTTAACTAACTTCAATTAACCTCTGTTCCTCAATCGCGCTGCGGTCAATCCCACAGCGCGATCGGTTAGAACTTACCCCATCTTGGCAATCATAGATTCGCGCAAGTTAATTTGATCGCCGGTAAGGGCAAAGCCTTTCACAGAACCCTTTTCTGAACTATTTTCTTCGCTGCCCGCAGCCACAAAGTACCCCGCATAACCCGCTTCTGAATTGACATCTATATGCCATTCACCTGGACAGTCACGAGGCGGAGGCACAACCATAACCGGATACAGCGTTGTCTTAATCGCCACCGGCATAATGCTGTAGTGCACTGCTGAGGGTTCGCCGGTTAGGGTTTTTGCCAATTGACGGGCACAGTTCATCAACGGTGCCACATAGTAGAGCAATTGGCCGTCAACCTCGGCGCAATCACCCAGGGCATAGATATCCGGATCACTGGTGCGGCAGTAGCTGTCGGTGCAGATGCCTCGGTTGACCTCGAGTCCTGCGGCGGCAGCAAGTGCGATGTTGGCGCGCACGCCAATCGCCGACAACACAATATCCGCCTGCACTGTCTTGCCGTTGTTTAAATGGGCAATTACACCGCTTCCTTCACGTTCTATTCGTTGCACGGTGGTGCCGAAGTGGAAGCGTGCACCGGCATTTTCTAGGGCAGTTTGTACGCCTTTGGCGGCCTCTTTAGGCAGTAGGGTTCCAAGTACTCCGGGCATTGGATCCACAGCTTCAATCTGCAAGCTAGCCTGGAGTAAATCATTACTGTATTCGGCGCCAATTAATCCCGCGCCTATCACCAGCACCCGCTGTTTGCCGGCTACGGCGGCACGAAATTTCCCGTAGTCACTGAGATCGTTGACTGTATAGACCGAGTCGAGGCCGCTACCTTCTAGAGGTGCCTGTATACACTGGGCGCCCAGAGCCAACACCAACTCACCGTAGGGGAGTGTTCGATCGGCCAATTGCACCAGCTTAGCTTCGCGGTCTATAGCTTCAACCCGACTATGGCTGAAGAGCTGTAAATTGTAATCCCGGGCCATGGTTGCAGCGTCGGCCGAGACCATGGCTTCGGCGGAACGGTTTTTGCTAAAGCCGGTGGAAATCTGTGGTTTCGAGTAGAAGCTGCCGTCGTCGGCGCAGACCAGCGTAATGGGCCGCGAGGGATTGTGCTGCCTAAAGGCTTTCACTAGGTTGTAGGCGGCGAGTCCAGCGCCAATAATCACCAGGGGCTGTTCGTCGCTGTGGGCCATCTCAGGGGCAGCGGTTTGCGCCACCGTGCTGGCAACACTGACTTTTTTCACCTCAATCATCTCGAAGTCTTGCTTGCCCACTCCGCAGTCGGGACAGAGCCAGTTCTCGGGAATATCCTCCCAGCGAGTTCCTGGAGCAATATTGTCCTCGGGCAGACCCAGTGATTCATCGTACTGCCAGCCACAGACCATGCACTCCCAGACGCTGTAATCGTTCATTACCGCAGCGGCTAACGCAGCTTGCTGGACTGGTATGCTAGTCTCTTCTGCACTTTCGGTGGCGACCGCAGTATCGGCAGCCGAAGCTGCAGCTGCGGTTGTCGTTGAGGAGGGCGCGGTTTTGACTTCGCTCATCTCAAAATCCTGCTTGCCAACCCCGCAGTCGGGACACAGCCAGTCGTCGGGAATATCCTCCCAGGGGGTGCCAGGAGCAATATTGTCTTCGGGCATGCCCAGTGATTCATCGTAGACAAAGCCGCAGATAAGGCATTCCCAAATTTTATGACTGATCATTGTTTGCTGTTCCTAAACAGGGTTTGGGCTTTATTATGCCCTTGGCAATTTACAGTGCATCACCCAGATAGAGTAAGTTAACACCTAGCCGCAATCTTGGGTTAAAGGTTGGGCTTTTGACAACTAAAAAATATTATCAAGCTCTCGTCCATATGGACGATTACCCAATTAAGCTGCCTAATATACTAGGTTGAAATTAATGTCGGAGTAACAGCGCATGGCATCGTCAGTTGAATACAAGTTGGGCCCCCACACTTTCCCGCGAGGGTGGTTTGTTGTGGCCGAGAGCTCTGAATTAGATAAGGGTGCCATGGCAGTGCGTTTTTGGGGTCGCGACCTGGCTCTGTATCGCGGCGAGAGTGGTCGCCCGGTAATGCTGGATGCCTACTGCAAGCATATGGGGACTCATCTAACCGCCAGTGACTCGGCGATGATCGTGGTCAATGGCCATCAGATTGAAGGTGACTCCATTCGCTGCCCCTATCACGGCTGGCGCTACAACTCTGCCGGCGATGTGGATGATATTCCCTATTTTGAAGGTCCATGCCCAAAGTCCGCGTCAATTCGTTCCTATCCGGTAGTGGACAATATGGGCTGCATTATGGCCTGGTTCGATGAGGACGGTGCTGAGCCGGATTACGCTGTGCCAAGCCTGCCTGAGTGGAATGATCCCCAGTGGATTCACTGGCAGCTCGATCACCTGGGTGAGTTGGATGTTCATCCCCAGGAAATTCTCGACAATATGAGCGACATTCGCCATTTGGGGCCCACCCACGGCGCCCCTGCAGAATATTTTGAAAATGAGGCCAAGGACCATCTCTATATTCAGCGTCAGGGCGGTCCCATGCAGCTCTATGGCGGTGTCATGCTGTTTACCAGCACCTGGTACACCGGCCCTGGCATCCTGCTCTCCAAACAGGTCTTTGGCGATGCCTTACAGTATGAATTTATTGCCAACACACCAGTGGATGACGGTGTTAGCAAGTGTTGGCACGGTTGTTTAGTTAAGGCCTCGTCCACCGAGATTACTGAAGAGGATCGCGAGATGGCGCGACAGAGCCAAGCCGGTGCGCTGGGCGCCTTTGCCACTGACTTTCAAATTTGGCGTAACAAAAAACCCGCCCTGACCATTATGCAGCTAAAGACTGATGGGCCTTTCCGTATCGGTCGCAAATGGTATTCTCAGTTCTATGCTGCGCGTGAGAATGTCGCCGCGATCCAAGCTGAGGTCAATGGCAGTCATCTGGTCAAAGGTGTTGCCACTCCAGAGGAGGCCAACCATGCTATCGATGACGGCCTCCCGTTTTAAAGGAAACCCTTATGAGCACTGAACTGGATACACCGCAGATTCCGAAGCAAAAGACTGGGCTAGATCGCGCGCTGGCGCAGCGCCTAGTGGACGACTACTTACGACTGCTGGTTCTCGATGATGCAGAGGGTATTGGTGCCCTGTATCACCCTGAGGCACGGTTAGAAGACCCCGTGGGTTCAACGCCTTTAGTTGGCCGTGAGGCCATTGTCGGATTTTATAGCAATGGTCTAAGTGGCATCGACGCCGCTGAACTCAGTGGGCCGATCCGCGTTGCCGGCAATGAAGTGGCCTTTGCCTTCAATCTGCATATGAAGTTCAAAGGTCAATCCTTTGCCATGGATATTATCGATGTGTTTGTGATTGAGGCAGAACAGGTTGTCTCGATGCGCGCATTTTGGAGCTGAGAAAACATGCGCGCTGTGTAGGCGTGTCTGTTTTAAATCCTGTCTGCCTGGCTTCATGCCAGGCTAGGAAAAAGTCACCAAACTTTTCAAAATCAAACTCACCAGCATCGACTGCTGACTGACCCCTGTTTTGGCAAAAATCGAACGCAGTTGCGCCCGGGCCGTGTTGCGTGCAATACCTAATTGCGCGGCACTCTGATCGAGATTAGCACCATCGGCTAAATACTTTGCCAGCAGTGCCTCTGCTCGGGTGAGCTTATACAGGGATATCAAAATACGAATATCAATATCCGAGGTTTTGTCTGGGGCATTGATGAAGACCATCATATGCGGCGTATTGCTGGGCTCGACGGTTTTATCAATCATCATCGGTTTAATTAAGATTTCTAGATCTGGCTTGCCGGACGGTCGATCCACGGAGAGGGCGTTGACGGGCAGGGGCTGATGATTGCGCTGGGCCTCGATCACTTCAGTGATATAGCCGCTGAGCTTGGTTCTGCTGGCGGGGCTTTCCAAATGGATATGTTGGTTAATAATATGGATGCCGTCTTTTTTCCGCAGGATTTCATCAGCTATGGCATTGCGCGTAATAACAGTGCCTTTTTCATCTAGGGTAATCACGCCAATCGCCTGTCGTGATAGTGTTTTACTGTAGAGCTTACGCTCGTTGTCGAGCTCAATTAGCTGCATACCATTAGCAATGGCACGCTGAATATGGATCGACAGCATGGCGAGAAATTCCCGCACACTGGGTTCGAAATTCACCGCCGTTTTGGGGCGACAAAAGCGTACGCTAAAACGTTGACCGTTGGCGCTGCGCAGATCAACGCCGACCATATGATGGATATCTAGGGGTTTCATGCAGAAATTGTAGAGGTCGGTATCTTCCAATTTTGAATAGGGGTGACACTCATTCAGAGAAACCACCTGCCCCCAGGGCAGGTTAGTCATCAAGTTGGACGTGTAATAGCGGTCTGTATAGGGGTTTTCGTGATCGTTAATAAAGGTTTTCTGGAGCTTTTCACAGGAGACAAACAGCAGTCCACCGTCATCACTGGCAGGCTCACGCATGGTGATAGAGGCAAAGTTGGCGTCGATAATTACCCGCAAACTGGTTAGAAATGCGCTGTAGGGATCTTCTTCAATATGGCCATCATAGAGACTGCCCAGCAGTAGAGAAAATTCTTCGAGGGTTGGCTGTTTCATAGTCGATCTTTGTTCTTATTTGTTAACAGAGTAAACACCTAAACAGCAATTCAATCAATCTTGTTAAACGCCTAAGCACAGAAAACCTATCCCTGGCGAGCCAGCTCAAGAGCAACATCATCAATCAAATCTTCCTGTCCACCGACGGTTTTACGATTGGCCATCTCCAATAAAATCTTGTGGGCAGGCACCCCATGTTTGACCGAGGCGCGTTCCGCAAACAGCAAGAATGACGAGTAACAACCGGCATAGCCAAGCACCAGTGCATCGCGACT
The DNA here is from genome assembly GCA_963968025.1 of uncultured Pseudomonadales bacterium. Classification (GTDB taxonomy): domain Bacteria; phylum Pseudomonadota; class Gammaproteobacteria; order Pseudomonadales; family Porticoccaceae; genus HTCC2207. Next base: position 22,013 of record CAXAFJ010000003.1, read on the forward strand.
CAAGCGGATTGGGTCATCCATCATCGGGACAACCAGCTCTTCGGCAACATCCATGAGTTTGAAAATATCCACTCCTGTGGGAATGTTCATTCGGTCTAATACAGCCGCCATGACTTCCAGTGGTGTATTGCCGGCACCAGCTCCGAGCCCTGCCGCTGAGCCATCGATACGATTGGCTCCGGCCTCAATAGCGGCGAGAGAATTACCCACACCCATGGCCATATTGTGGTGGCCGTGAAAGCCAATTTCAGTGTTGGGCGACAGCTTTGCACGCAATAATCCAATGCTCGCAGTAACATCCGGTGGCAGCATATAGCCCGCGGAGTCGGTGCAGTAGATGCAGTTAGCGCCGTAGGATTCCATCAGCAGTGCCTGTTCGAGCAGTTGCTGTGGCTCGATCATATGGGCCATCATCAAGAAGCCCACAGTGTCCAAGCCCATCTTGCTTGATTCGGCAATATGCTGGCGTGAGACATTGGCCTCGGTGCAGTGAGTGGCGACGCGAATGGTGCTGACACCACAGTCTGCGGCCATTTTTAGGTGATCTACAGTACCGATTCCTGGAATCAGTAGCGCCGAAATTTTTGCCTGTTTGACGGTGCCCACAACAGCCTTGAGATACTCTTCGTCACTGTGTGCAGGAAAACCGTAATTCACCGATGCGCCGCCCAAACCATCGCCATGGGTGACTTCAATTAGGGGTACGCCGGCGTCATCCAAGCCTCCGGCAATGGTAACCATCTGTTCGATGGAAATCTGATGGCGCTTGGGGTGCATGCCATCGCGCAAGCTCATATCGTGGAGGGTGATTTTATCAACTGAACCTGTCATTACAGAGTCTCCTTAGAGGCGTTATACCAGCGTGTAGACATCATTTCTGCGGTACGCAGGCCAGCGGCAGTCATAATATCGAGGTTGCCTGCATAGTTGGGCAGAAAGTCTCCTTTGCCCTCAACTTCTACCGACACAGTGACACGATTGCCATCAAATACCGGCGGATTAGCCATGCGGTAACCGGGCACATAGGTCTGCACATCGGCAATCATACTGTGGATCGAGGCGGTGATTTTCGCTTGATCGGGGGTGGCGTTGGTTAGGCAGTGAATGGTGTCGCGCATAATAATCGGCGGTTCGGCGGGGTTGATAATAATAATCGCCTTGCCTTCTTTGGCGCCGCCAATTTCGACAATCGCCGAGGAGGTGGTGCGAGTAAATTCATCGATGTTGTCTCTGGTACCCATGCCCACCGAGGGCGAGGCCACGGTGGCAACAATTTCGGCGTAGTCAACGGTCTGCACACGGCTCACTGCGTGGACCAGGGGAATGGTTGCCTGGCCACCACAGGTGACCATATTGACATTGTCGATGGGGCCATTGGCCATGAGACTGTCTAGGTTCACCGGAGGGATGCAGTAGGGACCAATCGCCGCTGGCGTCAGGTCGATCATAACAATGCCCAAGGCGTTTAATTTGCGTGAGTTTTCCGCGTGCACGTAAGCCGAGGTGGCGTCGAAGGCAAAATGTACCTTATCTTCCCCCTCATTCTGGTGACTGAGAGCTTCGATCAGGCCGTCAACACCGCCAGTGGTCACTTGCAGACCCCAGTCGCGGGCGCGTTGTATTCCGGGTGATTCGTCAATACCAACCATCCACACAGGCTCGATAATATCGCTGCGCAAACACTTCATTAACAGATCCGTACCTATATTGCCCGGCCCTATAATGGCCGCTCTAAATTTTTTGCTCATGGCATTCTCTCGTTAAAAAAATTGGCAGCTGACAGTTGAGGTAGTGAGACCTTCTCCGGTCAGGTTGAGTGACATTCTGTCACCGGCAACAACTGGTTCTAGGGGAACAACTGAGCCGGATAAAATAACTTCCCCGGCCAGCAGTGGGATATCAAAGGCGCCCAGGGTGTTGGCCAGCCAGACCACTGCGGTCAGTGGGTTACCCTGAACGGCAGAGCCGAAACCACGACTCAGTGGCTGACCGTTTTTAAATACTTCAATTTCCAGTGCAGCGAGATCTAGTCCATTGGGGTCGATACGCTCATTGCCCAACACATAGACGCCGCAACTGGCGTTGTCGGCAACCGTGTCCTGAATCTTGATATTCCAGTCGTGGATCCGCGAGTCAACCACTTCAAAGCAGGGTGTGATGTAGTCAGTGGCGCGCAACACGTCCTCTTCGGTGATATTAGTGCCGCGCAAATCCTGCTTGAGAATAAAGGCAATTTCACCCTCGGCGCGGGGTTGAATCAAATTACCTGCTACGGGAATATCTGCACCATTTCCATAGGCCATAGTATTGGTTAAAAAACCAAAATCTGGCTGAAACACACCGAGCATTTTTTGCACCACATCGGAGGTAGCACCAATTTTTTTACCCACCACAGTTTCATTGTTGTCGGCCATACGGCAGGCCAACATGGCGCGTGAAATATGGTAGCCATCTTCGATCTCGATAGAGGCATAGCTGTCGGTTAAGGGGGGCAAGGTAGTGCCGGTGCGCAGGGCTGCATAGAGCGCTGAGCCAATGTCTTGGTGCTGGAGTTTAGTGAGGGCCATCTTAGTCGCTCTCCACAAACTCAAGTGATTCACGATTGAACATCTCGGGATGTTCCACCATAACCCAGTGACCACATTGGCTCAGGGTAATGACTTTGACCTGCGGGCACTCGCTCTGTAGTGCAAGTGCGCCACTCACCGGGCAGAACTCATCTTCGCGCCCCCAAAATGCCAGCACTGGACAGCTGATTTCCTTGAGACGGCTGGTCAGGTTAGGTATCTGCATGGTCGCCAAAACCTGCGCGTTCTGCTGTTGCAAAATATGCCAGCGCTGGCTGATCAGCTGCTCGGTGACATGGCGTTTGTCAAATACCAGACGCTCCAGCAGGGTGCCAAGCACCTCGCGGGTAAATGTTGGCGAGCCCATGGGATAGGCCATCATTGCCTGGATTCCGGACATGGCAAAGTACACTTCGCGCTCTTCGACGCCACCAGTGGCCATCAATATAAGTTTTTTTACCCGTTCCGGGCTGGCCAGGCAGAGGCCCAGAGAGATCGCACCACCGAGAGAGTTGCCTACCAAAATAGCTTGCTCAATGGCCAGATGATCCAGCAGATCGCGTAGATGATCGACAAAGTAATCTAGGGTATAAATAGCATCTGTGGGCTTGTCAGTATCGCCATAGCCTGGCAGATCATAGACAACGACCCGATGGCCGGCCTCGGCAAACTGTTGCAGGTTGGCTTGAAAATTACTCCAACCGCTGGCGCCGGGGCCGCTGCCGTGAACAAACACAACGGTCTTGGCTGCGGCATCGCTGCCCGGTATTTCGATGTAGTGGGTGCGCAGCCCGCAGGGTAAGTCAACTAATTGGCCAGTGGCCAAGAAGCTTTGGGCGTGGATAATCATATAAACATATCCATGTTCTCGACGCCCAGCTGGGTTCTACCCAAACCGCGTGCAAAAGGTGTCGGGTTGTTGGCCACGTGGCAGCGGGCAATATGAATATCGTGCCACAGCTGCTGCAGCGGGTGATTGTTAAACACCGAGCGACCACCGGCGGCATCAAACAATAGATCGACACCGGCAATACACTTTTCGATTACGAGACTGGCCTGATAGCGGTACAAAATTCGCTGGTCGAGGGTTGGCTTCCAGTTGTTGCTCTGCATCTCGTCAAAGTTGCGGAACAGAATCGATTCCAGTTCGGCGATAATATATTTCACCTTGGCAATGCGCTCTTGGATTTCCACGTCGCCAGCCAGCTTGGTCATATCTGTAGTGGCGCTGCCATTGCGGGTTTCGATAAACAGTTTCAGCGCTTTTTTCAGAGCCCCGATTGCCGGCGTGTTGACCACGCGAATAAAGGTCTGTGCCCAGGGCAGTCCATACATGGGGTTTTCTTGGTCATTGACGCAATTGAAACCGTCGAGCTGCTTATGGGTACGGTAATCGGGGACAAAGATCGGTGTTTCTATCACCACATCGTTTGACCCAGTTCCCTGCATACCCATCACATCCCAAGTATCTTCGATCTCATAATCTTTTCTCGGCACCAAGAATGTGCGGTAGCCATGACTGGGCATATAGCCTCCGAGTAGTGCCCAAGAGCAGTGGCCTGAGCCTGAACTCCAGCCCCAGCGGCCGCTGAGCATAAAGCCACCTTCACAGGGCTCGGCGACGGCGCCGGCGGGATTGTAAGAACTGCTGATCAAGGTGTTGGCGTCATCTTTATAGACATCGCTCTGCGCGCGTTCATCCATCATCGCCAGCTGAAACGAGTGCACCGAGATAATCCCGCAAGCCCATGCGACGCTCATATCGGCTTCGGCAATGGCCATTTGCGCGGCAAAAAATTCCTGAGGCGTATTTTCGCTGCCACCCCATTTTTTCGGCAGCATCATTTTGAAGAAACCACAGTCTTTTAACGCGTCGATCACCGGTTTGGCAATTTCGCGATTGCTGCGGGTTTCCGCGGCATGACTTTCAATGATTGCACTTATGTCTGCTGTAATGGTGGTCATAATTGTGTCCTCAAAATTAATCAAAAATGGCATTCTTGCTATTGGTTTATGGGCTTTTTTTCTACGCTGCTTTTTAAGCTATTTTTTACGCGACGGCGCAGTACTTTCCTTTAAAAAAGACCAGCGGCTGAACCTGTTGTGGTTCATTCTGGCAACTGTAATCCAGCACGCGGCCGACAATAATCTGATGATCACCACCCTCATAGCGGTGTTCAACACGGCACTGAAAACGTGCGCTAAACTCATCGAAAATTGGAGCTTCACCTAAACCAGGCTGCCACTCAACATCGGCAAATTTGTCGGCATTGCGGGTTGCGCAAACCGTGGATAAGGCTTCCTGGCCAGCGTGTAAAATATGTACGGCAAAGTGCTCGTTGCGCTCGAAAGCGGCAAAACTCTGGGCATTTTTATCGATGCTCCAGAGAATTAGCGGCGGATCCAGCGAGACCGATGAAAAACTATTGGCGGTCATCGCCAGGGGTTTTGCCTGCCCATTTTCGGTGTCGCTGTCCATGGTCGTCACTACGGTGACGCCGGTGGCAAAATGACCGAAGGCCTGACGCAATTGTTTTGCTTGTTCGTTATTCATAATCGTCTCAACAGAGTTTGCAGATTTCATGACTCTATAGTCCCAAACACCCATCTATTGGCGCATACCCCGAATGCATTAAATCAACATTGCGATCTAACTCATTTGGCTTAACGACTCTGAGCGCCTATTGCTGACCCACTGAAAAATCATGACCCCAAAAGCTCGGCACTGTACTTTCAAACACTTCATAGCTAGCCCAGTCCTCTATGGTGCGGCCCTCAGCGCCATATTCGATATCAAAACCACCGGGGGATTTCATATAAAAGGACAGCATATGATCGTTGGCATGGCGTCCGAGGGTGCCGGACAAACCGACGTTATGGGCGATGCGACGATCGTTGCCGCGGCCCACTTCGTCGACACTGTCAACTTCCGTCATGATGTGAATACAGCCTGCAGGATGGGGCATTTCTAAAAATGCCAAACTGTGGTGGCGCGAGTTACAGTGCATAAACCACAGTCGTTTAATCGGTTCGTTAGGGTCGGGAGTGAAGCGCAACTCCATCATGTCGGAGAGGCCGAAGCCGAGAACAGTGGTGAACAACTCAATGGTGGCGTCAAAGTTGGGTGCCGGCAATACCGCGTGGCCCATGCCTATTTGGCCGGTGACAAATTTGCGCACACCCACTGGTGAAACCAGTCGTTTAAAGTCTGAAATCATTCCCCAGTATATTTCGTGCTTATTGCCGGATGGGTCGCTAAAGCTTGCCAGCTGATGCACTTTGCGCGCTGCGGCCAGCTCACTGGAACCCATCTGCACTTCAATACCCGCGTTGTTCAAGCTGCTGACAGCCTCGTCAAAGCCCTGTTGATTATTGGTCTCCCAGCCACAAAAACCAAAGCTATCGTTGTCGGCAAGTTGCACCGTGATGCGGTAGGGGTGCTCATCCATTTTTAAATAGAGATTGCTGTCGCTGGCGCCATTGCGTTCACTGGCATCTTCTAAGCCCATCACCTGGCAGCCATATTCGCACCACTGGTCGAGATCGGTGCTGTTGATACCTATATAGCCAAGACTTTTGATCGCCATACTGTTCTCCTATTTAAAAACTGGGTGACTGGCGCTGAGACCAGGTCTCGCGCAATGTAGGTTTGTGAATCTTGCCGGTGGCATTGAGGGGCAGCCGGTCGACAAATATAAAATGTTTGGGCACTTTGTAGTTGGCCATATTGGCGCGGCACCATTGGTGCATAACCTCGGCATTTAGCTGTGGATCTGCGCTCTGAATAAACGCAGCCCCCACTTCCCCCATCAAGGTTTCGGGGATGCCGATCACCGCAGTCATGACAATGCTCGGGTGGCGGTTGAGGCTCGATTCAATTTCCGCGGGGTAGCAGTTAAATCCGCCGCTGATATACATATCTTTGAGGCGATCAGTAATTTTCAGGTTGCCGTCGCTGTCGAGGCTGCCAATATCCCCAGTGTGCAGCCAGCCAGTACTGTCTATGCTCTCGGCGGTGGCCTCCGGGTTGTCCAGATAGCTCTGCATAACATTGAATCCGCGAATCACAATTTCACCGATTTCATCTGCGCCACAGTGGCAACCGTCGCTGTCCAGGCAGGCTACTTCAATGCCGGGAATAGCACGCCCTGAGGTGCTGGCGATGGTTGCGCTGGGGTCGCCGTGACGGCACATAGTGGCGAGGCCACAGGATTCAGACAGGCCGTAGGCGGTTAGCACTGTGGTAATGCCAAGGCGGTTGCGAATACTGTCGATTAATTCTGTGGGTATGACTGCGGCACCAGTGGTCGCCTTGGTCAGCGAGCTAAGGTCATATTCATCCAGTTTAGGGTGAGCCAACAGTGACTGGTAGAGCGTCGGTGGCCCGGGCAACATGGTCACTTTGTCGGCGGCAATGCGCTCCAACACCTGATCCACATCGAAAACCAATTGCGGCAGGAGGGTGCAGCCTTTTATCAGGCAGGCCAGAATACCCGCCTTGTAACCAAAGCTGTGGAAAAAGGGGTTAACGATTAGGTAGCGATCGCTTTGATCTAGGCCAACCAGGTCGCTCCATATGGTAAAGGTGCGCAGGTTTTGTTGGTGGGTGGTGATAACGCCCTTGGCTTTGCCGGTGGTGCCGGAGGTGAAAATAATATCCGAGCAGTGGTCGCCGGTGACCAGCGCAATGCGCTTATTGACCAGTTCTGGGTTGGCCGCTAGCCGCTCTTGCCCCTCGGTTAGCCAGTCTAGCCAGGTAGTGTGAGGCGCTTTCGATTGACCCTGTAAAGCCACTGTGCCCTGAAGCTGATCGAGTTGACTGCGATCGATTTGGCTGGGGTAATCTGTATTGAGAAATTCGCCGATACTAAACAGCCATTTGGCGCCACTGGCGGCCAAAATATCTGTGGCTTCAATGCCTTTAAAGCGTGAGTTGATCGGCACAACAACGCCACCAGCACAGTGAATGGCCAGCGCCGCTAACACCCATTCGGTGATGTTGGGTGCCCATATGGCAGCGCGATCACCTAGGGTAAAACCGCGCCCAATAAGTGTTGCTGCCGCCTGATGGCAGAGTTGTTGAGTGTCTCTAAAGGTCAGGCTTAGGTCGCCATCTTCAATAAACACTTTGTTGTCGAATTTTTCGATGGCGCTGGTCAGGGCCGTTGCGATGGTTGGGCTCATGGCATAGTCAAATTAGTCTGTTTAAAGCATGTTATTGCTCGCCATCTTGCTTGTCATAGTCTCTATGGATGATGCTGCTTAAAAAGCGCAACTAGATAATCCTTAGTATCAAAAATCAGATAGTTAGGAGTGGGTATGGATAAGGTGCGCTCAGCGTACGAGGCAGTCTCTGAGATAAAAGATGGTATGACTATCGGTATTGGAGGCTGGGGCCCACGGCGTAAACCCATGGCTCTAATAAGGGAACTGCTGCGTTCACCAGTGAAGGATTTAACTGTGGTTGCCTACGGCGGTGCCGATGTCGGGTTACTCTGCGCAGCGGGGAAGGTCAAACGGGTGATCTTTGCCTTTGTGTCGCTGGATTTTATTCCCCTGGAACCCTATTTCCGCAAAGCTCGTCAGAGCGGTGCCATTGCGGTCAGTGAAATTGATGAAGGCATGATGCTCTTGGGCCTGCGCGCTGCCGCCTGGGGTGTGCCCTATATTCCCACCAAAATTGGCCTGGGCACAGATGTTGTGCGGCTCAACCCGCAGATCAAAATGGTCGACAGTCCCTACGACGATAAAGAGTGGTTGGCGATGCCTGCCCTGAAGCTTGATGTGGCCCTTATTCATGCCAGTCGCGCTGATCAGCGCGGTATCTGCCAGATCGATAGTCCCGATCTCTATATGGACGACTGGTTTGCCCGGGCCGCCGAAACCACCATTGTTTCCTGCGACGAGTTGGTCGACACAGAGTATTTTCATCAGGGTGATAATGCCCGCTCGGTATTCTGGGAGCGCAACGTGACGCAAATCGTAGTGCCCATAGCCGGTGGTGCTCATCCCAGTTCCTGTGATCCTCTCTATGGATTCGATATGGCGCACTTTAAAGAGTACGCCGCCAGCGCTTCTGTTGATGGCATAGAGGCTTACTTGGATAAGTACGTGACCTCTAAAGATGAGCAGGTATATCAATCATTGGTGGGCGGTATCGACGGGATTCGCGCACTGCCACTACCTGTCTATTAACCACAGCAATTAACAGATGCAATGGATCAACCTATGACACAGCAGGATTACAGTTTAGCGGAATTGATGACAGTCGCCGCCGCGGAAGCGTTTCGTGGCAACGGTGAAGTTTTGGCTACAGGCATAGGTCTGTTGCCGCGCCTAGCCGCGAGCTTGGCAATGAAAACCTTCACCCCAGAACTGATGATGACCGACAGCCAGAGTTGGATGTTGTCTGAACCGAACAATGTCAGTGGTCGCGTAGTCAGCGATCGCCAGGCCCAGGAATCCTGGATGGGCTTTTCGCGTATCTTTGACAATGTTTGGAGTGGCAAGCGCCACGCCATGGTCGGCCCTACTCAGATCGATGCCTATGGCCAGACCAATATTTCCGCCCTCGGCAGTGATTATCAAAACCCGAAAGTACAGATGCTCGGTGTCCGCGGTTTTCCCGGCAACTCCATATGCCATGCCAACTCGTTTTTCGTGCCCAACCATTCGCGCCGTGTATTTGTTGCCGGGGAATGTGATGTGGTCTGCTCTATAGGCTACAACCCAGAGCGTCTGCCGCGGGGTTACAGTTTCGACGAAATTGATATACGCCGAGTGATCACCGATCTCTGCGTGATGGACTGGGGCGGGCCCAATCGTCAGTTGCGGGTCTTGAGCCTGCACCCGGGAGTCAGCCTCGAGGAAGTGCAAGAAAATACTTCTTTTGAACTTGCGGTGATCGACGATCTCGCAACCACAGCCGCGCCTACGCCAGAGCAGATGGCCATTATGGCGGCATTAGACCCGGTCAATAGTCGCGCCAAACAACGTAAAGACAACCCCGTCGGTGATCGCCGTCGGCTAGAGGAGTCTCGCAATGTCTGATAGTGCCACTTATGACCCTACCGCTGATACGGTTATCTATGCAGTCAGTGAGGGTGTAGCCACCATCACCATGGATCGGCCGAGCTACCACAATGCCCAAAATGCCAAGATGACCTACGAATTAGACGCGGCTTTTCGACGCGCTGTGGCCGATGATGAGGTCAAGGTTATTGTTCTCGCCGGCAACGGCAAACACTTTTCTGCCGGTCATGATATTGGCACTCCAGGGCGCGACGTGCACCTTAGCCAAGAGCGCACCAGCATGTGGTACGACCATGCCAACAAGCCCGGTGGCGAGTATCTCTATGTCCGTGAAGCTGAAGCCTATCTGGGTATGTGCCGACGCTGGCGCGAAATCCCCAAGCCGACCATCGCCGCAGTGCAGGGCGCCTGTATTGCTGGCGGCCTCATGCTGGCTTGGGTCTGCGACCTTATTGTTGCCACCGATGATGCTTTTTTCTCTGATCCAGTCGTGCGCATGGGTATTCCCGGTGTCGAGTATTTTGCCCACCCTTTTGAAATGCCACCGCGCATTGCCAAAGAGTTTCTCTTTACCGGCGATAAAATGTCCGCCGAGCGCGCTTATCAGGTAGGCATGGTCAATCGCCTGTCGACCCGAGAGACTCTGCAAGATGACGTTAAAGCACTGGCCGCAAAAATAGCCGCGCAGCCGCGTCTGGGTCTGGCCCTGACCAAGCAGGTCATCAACAATATTGAAGATCTCCAGGGCAAGCGTACGGGCATGGAAGCGGCATTTGCCTGGCACCACTTTTCTCATGCCCACAATGATCTGGTCTCCGGGGATAAGCTCGGTGGCTTTGATGCTAAAAAGATGGCCGAACACAATCGCGCGGGAGACAAGTCTTAATGGAATTAATCTATACCGCTGCACAGGCGCAATTTCGAACTGAGGTGCGCGACTGGCTAAATGCCAATATCCCTACTTCGCCACTGCCGTCCTTTGATACAGAGGAGGGTTTTGCTGCCCATCGCGAGTGGGAGAAGACTCTGTCTGAGGGTGATTATGGCATGGTGACCTGGCCCCAAGAATACGGTGGTCGCGCCTGTGATCTGATCGAATGGCTTATATTCGAAGAAGAGTATTACCGCGCTGGAGCACCTTTGCGGGTCAACCAAAATGGCATATTTCTGCTTGGCCCCACCTTGATGGAATACGGTACTGAAGCGCAAAAGCAGCGCTTTATCAGCGCCATGGCCAGCGGTGCAGAAATGTGGGCGCAGGGATGGTCTGAGCCTGGTGCAGGTTCAGATATGGCGGCAATACGTTGTCGCGCCGATCGCGATGGCGATGAATTCGTTATCAACGGGCAGAAAATTTGGTCCACAAGAGCAGTGTTTGCCGACTGGGTATTCTGCCTGTTACGCACTGACCCCGAGTCTAGCCGCCACCATGGTCTGTCATTTATCTTGGTGCCACTGGACGCGCCGGGAGTTACTGTGCGGCCTATTCCCCAGCTCAACGGTCTGCCCGGATTTGCCGAAATATTTTTTGACGATGTGCGTGTCTCCGACTTCAACCTGATTGGTGAAGAGGGCGGTGGCTGGGCCATTGCAATGGCTACTGCAGGCTTTGAACGGGGCCTGATGCTACGCAGCCCAGCGCGCTTTCAGCAAGCCTCAAGACGTCTGGTGGAACTCTATCGCCAGCGCCAAAATGATATTTTGGATCTGTCTATCGAAGACAGTGTGGTGCGCTGCTATATGGATGCCGAGGCCTATGCTTTGTCGACCTATCAAACCGCATCGCGGCTGATCAATAACGGCGCTATTGGCCCAGAGTCGAGCTGCAATAAAATCTTCTGGTCGGAGCTGGATCTGCGCATTCACGAGACCGCTATGTCCCTGCTCGGAGCCAAGGCTGAGATCGAACCTGGCTCACCCGACGCCGACCAGCAGCTCGCCAATTGGCTGGATGGTTTTTTATTCGCCCAGTCTGGGCCAATTTATGCGGGTACCAATGAAATTCAGCGCAATATTATTGCCGAGCGCATGCTCGGCATGCCGCGTCGATAAGCGGCAAAAAGAGAGATAACCATGAACTTTACCTTTAGTGATGATCAATTATTATTTCGCGACACCGTCCGTGACCTGCTCAGTAATGAAGTCACTGCTGAGCGCATTCGCCAGCGTTGGGACAGTGACAGCGGTGTCGACAGCGCTGCGTTGCAAGCTATGGTCGATTTGGGCTTGACCGCCGCGCTAGTTCCGGAAGAACAGGGTGGTTTGGGGCTCAGTGCCGTGGACTTTATATTGATTGCCGAGGAATGTGGTAGGGCTGCACTGCCAGAGCCGATTGTCGATAGCTGTCTAGTGGCGACGCCCATGCTAGTGGACGCCGATCGCGCCCTCGAAGGAAGCAACAGCCGTCTGCGGGAGCTCTTAGAAGCAGTAGCCTCAGGGGAGCAAACTGTGCTCTGCGGTCCGTCGATCAACCCTTATATCAACTTTGCTCACAGCGCCGACTATTTGCTCCTGCCCCACGGCAATGAAGTGCATCTGGTCGCCACTGATGCGGTGCAACTGGAGCTGCAAACCAGCGTCGACCTGAGCCGTCGCCTGAGCAAAGTCAGCTGGCAGCCGCGCAGTGAGACCTGTATTGCCCGGGGTGAAATAGGTGCCGATCTGTGGCGCTCGACACTCAATCGCGGCGCCCTGGCTAACGCCGCCCAGCTACTTGGCCTCAGTGAAGCCATGGTGGCCCGATCGGTAAAATTTGCCACCGATCGTGAACAGTTTGGCCGCCCAATTGGTGTCAATCAGGCGGTCAAACACCTACTCGCCGACTGCGCCGTCAAAGCGGAGTTTGCCAAGCCGGCGATTTATCGCGCAGCTTACACGGTTGCTGTGGCACCGACCCGCGCCGACTGGTCTGTCTCCCATGCCAAAGCCAGCGCTGGGGATGCCGCGCGGGCCGCCAGCCGCAACTGCACTCAGGTGCATGGGGCTATGGGTTACACCTGGGAGTGCGATCTGCATATTTGGATGAAGCGTGCCTGGACCCTCGATAGAGAGTGGGGCGATGCCGGCTTCCACAAGAACCGTATTCACGAGTGGCTGCTGCAGCCCAAGGCCTTGCTCGGCCCTCAATACACCTTTGGTCGTCGCCATATGGGCGATGCTGCCAATCCTATTACCGCTGTATAGAGGCTTATTATGACTATTCCCTCCGCTTACATTGTCGATGCAGTGCGCTCGCCAACTGGCCGCCGTCGCGGTTCATTGGCCGAAGTTCACGGTGCCGATCTGGGTGCCCATGTGCTGCGTACCCTGGTTGAACGCAATGCTATTCACGACGATGAATACGATGATGTGATTTTTGGCTGTGTCGACACCATCGGGCCCCTGGCCGGTGATATTGCCCGCACAGCATGGTTGGCCGCAGGTCTGTCTGATGAGGTTCCCGGAACCACCATCGATCGCCAGTGTGGCTCGTCACAGCAAGCGGTCCACTTTGCTGCTCAGGCAGTTATGTCTGGCACTATGGATGTGGTTGTCGCCGGTGGCGTGCAAACCATGAGTGCTATCCCAATCTCTTCCGCCATGCTGGTGGCCGAACCCATGGGCTTTAGCGATCCCTTTTCCGGCAGTCAGGGCTGGGTAGAGCGCTATGGCAATGTGCCGGTGTCGCAGTTTAACTCCGCCGAAATGATCGCCAAGCATTGGAATCTTAGCCGCGAGGCTATGGAACAGTTTTCCCTGAGCTCTCATCAGCGCGCAGCCGAGGCCATTGCCAAGGGTTATTTTGACCGCGAAGTGGCGCCCATCAATGGCTTGTCCATGGATGAAACAGTGCGCGACACCTCTCTGGCAAAAATGGCCGAGCTAATGCCACTGCAAGAAAATGGACGTATTACTGCGGCGGTCTCCAGTCAAACCTGCGATGCCTCATCTGCTGTTTTAGTGGTCTCCGAGCGCGCTCTAAAGCGCTACAACCTGACACCGCGAGCGCGTATAGCCCACATGAGTGTCCGTGGAGCCGATCCGATTTGGATGCTCACCGCGCCGATCTCAGCGACCAAATATGCACTAAAAAAAGCCGGTCTCAGCCTCAGTGATATAGATCTGGTTGAAATTAATGAGGCCTTCGCCTCGGTAGCAATGGCCTGGTTGCAAGAGACCGGCTATGCCCATGAACAGACCAATGTTAACGGCGGCGCCATTGCCCTGGGACATCCCCTCGGGGCTACTGGCACCAAGTTAATGACCACTTTGTTACATGAGTTAGAACGCCGTGGCGGTCGCTACGGGTTGCAGACCATGTGCGAGGGTGGCGGTCAGGCCAACGTGACCATTATTGAGCGATTATAAGGAGCTTCAGGTGCAAAAATTTTGTCAAGACCGCGTGGTAATTATCACCGGTGCAGGGGGTGGCTTAGGTGCCGCCCACGCCAGAGTGCTGGCCAGTCACGGCGCTAAAGTCGTGATCAACGATATCAACCAAGCGGCCGCCGAACAGGTGGTTCAGGAAATTGTTAGCAGTGGTGGTGAGGCGGTGTATAACAACGTCAATATCACCGATTTTGCCGACAGTAAGCGCAGTGTTGACCAAGCAATCAGTGAATTCGGCGCACTCCACGCGGTGGTTAATAACGCCGGCAATAATCGCGACCGTATGTTTGCCTCACTCAGCGAAGAGGACTGGGATGCGGTTATTTCAGTGCACTTGAAAGGGCATTTCTGCACCTCCAGACATGCGGTGCAATACTGGCGCGATCTGGCGAAAAACGGCGAGGGACTGGCTGCACGTATTGTTAACACCACATCTGGTGCTGGTCTGCAGGGCTCGGTGGGACAGTCCAACTATGCCGCCGCCAAAGCGGGCATCTGTGCCCTAACACTGAACCAAGCTGCCGAGTTAGGTCGCTATGGTGTTACCGCCAATGGCATTGCCCCAGCGGCGCGAACTGGCATGACCACGGCAGTGGCCTCTATGGCGGCGCGTATGGCCAAGCCGGAGGATGACAGTTTTGACCACTGGGCGCCGGAGAATGTGTCGCCATTGGTGGCTTGGCTGTGCTCGGAAAATTCTAGCCATGTCAGCGGTCGCATCTTTGAAGCTGAGGGCGGCAAGCTGTCCATTGCTGACGGTTGGCGTACCACCACTGGCCTAGATAATGGTCAGCAATGGACTCCTGAAACCCTCGACACAGCAATGAATAATCTGCTGGCCAGCGAAGCGCCAGCACAAAACGTTTACGGCACCTGAGGTCACAGTGGAATTTAAGTTTACCGACGAACAAATCATGATTCGCGACACCGCTGAAGCCTTTGTCAGCGAGGTCTCGACCAGTGCTGCTGTGCGCAGTGCAATGCTTGAGCCAGCCGGCTATGACAAAGATCTGTGGCGGAAAATTAGCGCCGACATGTTTTGGCAGGCACTGCCTATTCCTGAAGTTTTGGGTGGTCTCGGGCTGGGTTATGTGGAGCTCGCCGCGACCCTGGAACAGACCGGACGATTTTTACTCTGCTCACCATTGATGGCCACTGCGGCGTTTGCTGTGCCAGCGATTAGACTGGCTGCCAGCGAAGAGCAGCAGGCCCTATATCTGGAGCGTATTCTCGAGGGGCAAGTGGCAACGCTGGCCCATGCAGGTATTCAAACTCATGGCAGTCAAATTAATGTGCAGGCCAATATCACCGATCAGGGCGTCGGTTTAAACGGTATTTCACGCCATGTACTGAATGGCCAGAGTGCCGATTTTTTCATTGTTGCGGCTGAGGAAACCTTTGCCAGCGGTGAGCAGGGCATATCACTCTGGTTTGTCGACAGGGACACTCAGGGTTTAACGATAAAATCTCTGCCAACCATGGATCAAACCCGGCGCCTGGCCGAGCTTCAGTGCGACAACCTAGTGCTCTCTCCTGAGCAGCGTCTTGGCGCAGTGGCTCAGTGTCAGGCCCAGCTGCTCAACAGTATTCTCGACTTGGCTGCCATTGCCGTGTCCGCCGAGCAGGTAGGTGGAGCCCAGCAGTCCCTGGATATCTCGGTGGCCTATATCAAAGAGCGGGTGCAGTTTGGTCGCACCATAGCCTCTTACCAAGCCATAAAACACAAATGTGCAGATATGATGCTCAAGGCCGAGTCGGCCCGCTCAGGGCTCTACTATGCCGCCTGTATTGCCGATGAGTTTCTCGCCGGTGCCTGCGATGCTGAGACTCTCGCTGAGGCGGCCAGCATCAGCAAAGCCTACAGCAGTGGGGCGTTCTTCTTTAACGCCGGTTGCGGTATTCAGCTGCACGGCGGCGTCGGTATCACCTCTGAATACGACATTCAACTCTACTTTAAGCGCGCCAAAGCCCTTGAGAGCTTTCTCGGTAATGCCAGTGAGCATCGTGAGCGGCTGGCCAAACAACTGTTAGATAGCGAGGTGTCGTTGTGAAATTACGCTTTAGCGCCAGCGACGAAGCCTTTCGGGTCGAGATAGCCAATTGGTTGCGCGACAATCTCTGTGGCGAGTTTGAATCTATACGCTTTCGCGGCGGTCCCGGCGATGAGCACAGCTTTGTCGAAGAGCGCAAAGCCTGGGAGCGCAAGCTCGGCGAGGCTGGCTGGACCTGCATTGGTTGGCCTCATGACTGGGGCGGTCGTGCCGCGAGCATTGAACAGCAGGTGGTTTTTAATGAAGAGTACGCCCGTGCCGGTGGCCCGGGAAGAATTGGCCATATAGGCGAAACCCTTATGGGGCCAACCCTAATTGCCTATGGCAGCGAGGCGCAAAAAGCCAAATATCTGCCCAGCATTCGCAGTGGCGACGCGATCTGGTGTCAGGGCTACAGCGAACCCTCGGCGGGGTCGGATCTGGCCAATGTCAAAACCAAAGCGGTTTTCGACGAGCAGGCCCAGGTTTGGCAAATCACTGGGCAGAAGGTCTGGACCTCCCTGGCCCATGAATCCCAATATTGTTTTGTCGTCGCGCGCACCGACCCTCAGGCCAAGGGCCATAAAGGTCTGGGCTTTTTCATGCTCGACATGCATCAGCCCGGCGTCACTATTCGTCCCATCGAACAGCTCACTGGCACCTCGGAATTTAACGAAGTGTTTTTTGATAGCGCCGTTTGCAGCGTTGAGGATATTGTCGGTAAACCCGGTGAGGGGTGGCAGGTTGCCATGGCGCTGCTGGGTTTTGAACGGGGTGTTTCGACCCTTGGCCAGCAGATGCTGTTCCAAAATGAATTTAATGACATTGTACAGCTGGCGAAGAGCAATGGCGCAGACCGCGACCCGATGTTGCGCCAGCGCATAGCAGAAGCCCATATTGGCCTGCGCATTATGCGCTACAACACCCTGCGAGTTTTGTCTGGTTCAGACGAGGGTGAGCTGCAAGCCGAGGGCATGATCTACAAGCTCTACTGGTCCTCATGGCACCGCAATTTAGGCAAGCTGGCGATGGATGTGATGGGCTCTGACAGCGAAATTTTGGACGCCGAGCCCTATGAACTCAATCGCCTGCAGTCGATGTTTTTGTTTACCCGCGCCGACACTATTTATGGCGGCACCAACCAGATTCAACGCAACTTGATCGCTGAGCGGGCCCTTGGCATGCCCCGTGAACCCCGTGGCAATAACTGATAGAGGAAAGACCATGTCAAAAGAGATCCCAGCCTATGTTGCCGGACACCAATTGCTCGCCGGAAAACATATTTTAATTACCGCTGCCGCCGGCGCCGGAATCGGTTTTTCTGCGGCCAAGCGCGCTGTGGAAGAGGGTGCTGCCAGCCTGGTGATCAGCGATATTCACCAAGGCCGTTTACAGCAGGCGGCAGAGACCCTTTCTGCCCTCGACAGCCAGTGCCGAGTGCGTGGCATTGTCGCCGATGTGACCAACGAAGAGCAGGTTCAGCATCTGGTTGATGAGGCCGAGGGGTTCAGTGGCGGCATTGATGTATTGATTAATAACGCTGGACTGGGTGGCAGCTGCCGCCTTGAGGATATGCAAGATGAGGCCTGGCACAGAGTGATCGATATCAGCCTTACAGGCACCATGCGCATGATGCGCGCTATGGTTCGCTATATGCATCCCCGCGGTCGCGGTGTGATTGTCAACAATGCCTCGGTATTGGGTTGGCGGGCACAGACTGAACAGTGTCACTACGCCGCTGCCAAAGCTGGTGTGATGGCTCTAACCCGCTGCGCGGCAATGGAGTCGGCGGAGTTTGGTCTGCGCATTAATGCGGTGTCGCCAAGTATTGCCATGCATGATTTTTTACGTAAAACAACGCCGCCAGAACTGCTCGCCGAGCTGTCTGCGCGGGAAGCCTTTGGTCGCCCAGCAGAAGTCTGGGAAGTCGCCAATGTAATGATGTTTTTGGCCTCTGACTACGCCAGCTATATGACCGGCGAAGTGGTCTCAGTATCAAGCCAGCACGCCTAATCCAGGAGAGCAGTATGCGCGAAGCAGTAATTATAGATACAGCCCGCACCGCAATAGGCAAAGCCTACCGCGGTGCCTTTAATAATACCGAAGCCCCAGCTCTAGGCGGCCATGTGATTAGCGCAATGATGGCGCGGCAAGATCTGGATCCAGGCTTGATCGATGATGTGGTAATGGGCGCGGCTGCCCAGCAGGGCACTCAGGGTTACAATCTCGGTCGCCTCTGCGCCACCGCCTCGGGTCTGCCCGACTCGGTTGCCGGTATGACTATGGATCGCCAGTGCGCCTCTGGCATGATGGCCATTGCCACCGCCGCCAAGTCGATTATGTGCAACGAGTACAACGCGGCGATTGCCGGCGGTGTGGAATCCATTTCACTGGTTCAGACAAAGCATAAAAACAGCCATAGAAATATTTCCCAGACAGTATTGGCGGCACAGCCAAAAGCCTATATCAGCATGATTGAAACCGCCGAAATTGTCGCTCAACGCTACGGCATTTCTCGCGATGCTCAGGACGAATATTCTTTCGAAAGTCAGCGCCGCACAGCGGCGGCTCAGGAGGCGGGGCGCTTTGACAAAGAGATCATACCCATGACCACCATCAAGCAGCTGGTGGACAGAGAGACCAAAGAAGTCAGTGAGCAAGAAGTCACTTTGAGTCGCGATGAGGGCAACCGCCCAGGCACATTGCTTGAGAATTTGCAGGGATTGAAACCGGTTTTGGCCGAGGGTCAGTTTTCCGGTGCCGGTGAGAATATTACCGCCGGTAATGCTTCGCAACTGTCCGATGGCGCCTCGGCCAGTATTATTATGGGTTCTGATTTGGCTGCGCAGATGGGTTTAACGCCACTGGGTATCTACCGCGGCTTGGCCGTAGCCGGTTGTGCCCCCGACGAAATGGGTATTGGTCCAGTATTTGCCATTCCCAAGCTGCTGCGTCAACATGGCTTGAGCATCAATGATATTGACCTCTGGGAACTCAATGAAGCCTTTGCCTGTCAGGTGCTTTACTGCCGCGATAAGTTGGGTATTGATCCGGAAAAAATGAACGTTAACGGCGGTGCTATTTCCATCGGTCACCCCTTTGGTATGAGTGGCGCGCGCATGGTTGGACATGCCCTCCATGAAACTCGCCGTCGCGGTGGCCGCTACGCAGTGGTGACCATGTGCGTGGGCGGTGGCATGGGTGCCGCGGGTCTATTTGAAGTTTGACCGAAAATCGGGCAAATAATAACAATAAAAATTTTTAAAAAAATAAGTCTCCAGGAGGCAATCGTGAGCGAAATTAATTGGCATAGTACTGTTGATGTATTGGTCGTTGGTACTGGTAATGGTGGTCTCACCGCCGCCATCTGCAACTATGAAATGGGCAGTCAAGATGTGCTGATTATCGAGAAGGCCGATAAGGTCGGTGGTACCAGTGCTACCTCCGGTGGTGGCATCTGGATTCCGGTTAATCACTATGCACAGGCCGCTGGCGCCGAAGACTCTCTCGACGAAGCCCGGGAGTATCTAAAAAATACCCTCCAGGGGGAAGATGTCCCCGCCGAGCTGATCGAGAATTACATTGTCAATGGCCCAAAAATGCTCCAGTTTCTTCATGATCGCAGTCAGGTGTGCTACGAGTCACTGGACCACTACCCCGACTACTACACCAATGTTGCTGGCGCCAAACATGGCCATCGCTCACTGGAACCAGCGCCCTTTATGGCGTCTGAATTGGGCAGCAACTACCAGCGCATGACCTACACCCATCATATGATGCGGATGTTTGGAGTGATCCACTTTACCCAGGTGGAAGCGCAAATGTTGATGTTAAAAATGCCCGGCTGGATCAAACTGTTGAGCAAGATGATGTGGGACTACGCCATTGATATCCCCTGGCGTCTGCGCACCCGCATATCCCGTCGCCTGTGCTGTGGTGCCGCCGGTGTTGGTCGCCTCTACGCCTCGGTTCTGGATCGTAATATTCCGATTCAGTTTGAAACGGCACTCACGGATATTATTGCTGAAGACGGAAAGGTAGTGGGTGTTACCGTGACCCAAGACGGGCAGAGCAAAAATATTCAGGTGAAAAAAGGGCTGATCTTGGCCGCCGGTGGCTTTGAACACAACCAAGAGCTGCGTGACAAATACCTGCCAAAACCCACCAACACCGAATGGAGTGCTGGTGCCCGAGGCAATCAGGGGGACGCCCTGCAAGCCTCTCTCAAGCTGGGGGCAAAAACGCGTTTAATGAATGGTGCCTGGTGGACAACAACGCTCTGTGTGCCGGACGAACCTTCACCGCGCCTCAGTATCATGGAAAAGTCTTTTCCCGGTTCCTGTGTGGTGAATAAAAACGGCCAGCGCTTTGCCAACGAATCCCAGAACTATATGGCCTTTCAAAAAGAGCTGTTTAAAGCCCACAGTGAGGATAATCCCTGTGCACCGGCTTACCATGTTTTTGATGCTCGTTTTCGTCGCAACTACATCGTTGGGCCAATGATGACGGCATCAATGAAGCCTGACTGGACCATACCGAAAAAATGGTATGACACAGGCTTTGTTGCCAAGGCCAACACAGTCCGTGAGTTAGCGGAAAATTTAGGCGTTGATGCCGATGGTCTCGAAGCCACCGTGGCGAAGATGAACGGCTATGCCGAAACCGGTGTCGATCTCGACTTCCACCGCGGCGAGTCTGAGTACGATCGCTACTATGCCGACCCCAGCATTGTTCCCAACCCCTGTTTGGCACCGATTGTTGAAGCCCCGTTTTATGCCATGCGCATAGAGGCTGGAGATTTTGGTACTCTCGGCGGCTTGGATACCGACAACAATGCCAATGTAATCCATGAACAGGGCGGTACTATTGAAGGTCTATACGCCATTGGAAATTGCTCCGCTGCCATATTGCCAACTTACCCAGGCCCCGGTGCGACTCTAGGTCCAGCTATGACCATGGCCTATCAAGCAGCCAAAGCGATCAACAACTATCAGGATTAGAATATGCTCGATTTAGAGGCTATTGAATTAATTAAGCAATTAAAGGCACGCTATTTTCGTTTTTTAGATACCGCCGATATTCCCGGCTTACACAGCGTCTTTAGCGAGGAGGTTCACGCGCATTTTAAAAGTACCGAGTATGATTTTGAAATGAACGGCTGGTCCGAGCTGGAGACATTTTACAAGCGCTCCTTTACCTCGGAAAAATTTGGCATGCACAACGGCCATCATCCGGAAATTAGCGTCGACGGTGATAAGGCCACCGGCATCTGGTATCTGCAGGATATCTTTATCAACCTCAAGTACAACATCACCATTATGGGCAGTGCCCTTTACCATGATGAATACCGTAAGATTGACGGTCAGTGGAAAATCTCTAAGACCGGTTATGAGCGACTCTGGGAAGAGATCCATCCGCGCTCGCCAGATATTCGCCTGACATCCAGGCCGATTCAGAAGACCGCAGATTAATAGTAAGCGGGTAGGGGTTAAGACGATTAAAAAAAATGGCAGTGAGAACTGCCATTTTTTTTGCCTGCTATTAATTGCCTAGTCTAACTGCTCGGTCGCTTTTTCTAGGGGGACTTAGCTTTTACGGCAGGCGAGTGGCAGGGGATTGTCAGTTCTGGGCCACGATCACAATCATAGGTGACACGACCGCGGCGCCCGTGCTGACGGTCAAGAATCTCCTCGATAAACGGCGTTGGTGCCATTGTAGACGCACTGCTGTCTTGCAAACTCTCCAGAGACCTAGGGTAGTCTGCCCAGTTTTTGGGTGCACGCCAGCCCGGAGGTGGTGCCATTTTAGAGCGCACACCATTAATTGGGTGTAGACCGCGCCAATCCAGAATAGCCTTGGCCAATGCATCGACACGCTGGGGCATCTCGGCACTGAGGTCATTGTATTCGTTGGGGTCTTCAGCCAAATTAAACAGCCAGTTGGTGGTTTTGGTTTCAACTAAAGTCTGCTTCACTTCTTGCACTAACTTCCAGTTGCCATCGATCGCGGCAAAATTAAAGTTGCCAAAGATCGGAATTTCAGAGGTAAAAAATAAGGTTTCCGAGCGCGGCTTTGGTTGCCCGGATTGAATGGACGGCCACATATTCTCACCATCCAGTTGTTTGTTGTTTTGCATCTCTACACCAGCGGCAGCGACAAGGGTGGGAAACACATCAAACACATGCATGATCTGTTCTGAAACAGTGCCGGGCTTGATCGCCGCCGGCCAGCGTAATAGCGATACCACTCTGATACCGCCCTCAAAGGTTTCACCCTTGCCACCGCGTAGGGGTGCATTGTCAGCGCCGCCCACAGAATAGGCCGCACCGCCATTGTCACTAAAAAACATTACCAGGGTGTTTTCGCTGAGCTGCTCTTCATCTAATGTGGTGAGTAGCTGTGCTATTGCCTGGTCCATTGCGTCCACCACTGCGGCGTAAACCGGCCTGGCACTTGGGCGTCCCTGAGCTTTGGCCGAGCGCCGCGTGGCATCCGTGTGCCGGGAGCGGGCGGGGGCCAAGTCGGTATTGATATTGGCATACTTTTCTTTGAGCTGCTGTGGTGCTTCCAATGGTGTGTGCGGAGCCAAAAAGGGCATATAGATAAAGAAGGGTTTGCTCTTGTCGCGCTGGTGAATAAAGCGCGTCACCTCGTCGGCTAGCAGGAAGGTCTCGTAGCCCTCATCGTAAATAGTTTCGCCGTTGCGCTGAAAGTCGCTGCCGCCCATATTGGCGAAGGGTGAAAAATAGCCGACCTCGGTGTGTAGGTGACCGTAAAAATGCTCAAAGCCGCGCTGATTAGGGTGATAGCTCATCTGTGAATGGCCGAGATGCCACTTGCCGACCATCGCAGTTTGGTAACCGGCAGCGCGAAATGACTCCGGCATAAAATGTTCTTCTGGGTGAACACCATTGATATCCCAGGGCAGAATCACGCTGTAGGCAACACCCAGTCGCATGGGGTCGCGACCGGTCATCAGCGCAGCTCTGGTGGGTGAGCAGATCGGTGTGGTGTAAAAACGATTAAGGCTAACACCCTCGTCGGCCAGTTTATCCAGTGCAGGCGTGTCTATGTCACCGCCGTGGAAACCGACATCATTCCAGCCCAAATCGTCGGCCACCACAATAATGATATTGGGCGACGCGACTTTGGCGGCAGTGTCGGCGGTGGTCACTTGGGAAAACAGCAGCAGAGAAAAAAGCGCTGAGGCTAATTGACGATAAGGTTTAGTCATAAGTTATCTACCTATCTACCCATTCACCTATTTAGCTATTTAGCGATTTAGCTCACTGCCACAGCCTAGGGTTGCCTTAGAGAATATAAGGAATAACAGCCTTGCGCTCTTGTGGGTAATCGGCAAAGTTCTTCTTGAACCAGCGATGGGTGTAAAGGGCCCGCGGAGCAAGATTGCCGACGGTCATGGCCAGTACAAAAACTGCACCCAGATTCCAAGTCATAATGGCAAAGCCGACAAAGGAGAGTATCTCTCCAAGGTACTGTGGGCAGGAGACAAAACGAAAGGCTCCGCCGTAGGGAATTTTGTAACGTGGCTCGTCGGCGGATGGCGTCTTTGAGCGCAGATTACGCAATATTGAATCGGAGTGAATATTTAACAAAAAGCCAAATAGATAGATGGCTATGCCGATAATAAAGCGCGGATCAGTTAGCCAGGCCTCGGTGTACTGAGTACCAAATTGAGTGATATAGGCGGCGTTAAAATAGCCGTGTAAAAACAGTGTTAACCAGCCAGCGATAACCACATTGAGTGCGAATGACGAACTGGAGCCGGGCTGGACACGCATCATCAGTGGGGTGAACAGAGCGCGGTTGCTGTAGTGGATCATCCAGATGGCGAGAAAGATAAGCGGGACTAGCTGATCTGAGTTGTCGCCCATAAAAAACACGATTGGAAAGATCACTAAACCGGGCAGTTCCATTAGCACCCAGCCGGTTTTAGCGTGTAGTTTAACGCCCTTTGACCGTTTACCGCCGCCAAAGCGACCACCGTACTGTGCTGTGCCAAAAAGGCTCGAGACAAACACTAGGGCTGCATAGACAAAGCCCACAATTAATAACGAGTCGTAAAAGGTATTGCCTGTATACCATTGCATGGCCTGTGCTCCGCAGTTACATAGTGAAAACGTTAGATTAAGGTTGAATGGGGTAAAGTAATACAACCATTCGGACTATGTTTTTCAGCCTTATTATTAATTTTAACCTCGAACATATAAAAGCCCTTTGCCAAGAGCAAGACAAAGTGCAGCATCGTCCGTTTGGACGCTGTGTCCAGAGGCTAATCCCACTAACTTTAGAGCCTGTGACAAAGCCTATAAAAGAGACTCGAAAGTAGGGCTTAAAAGTCTCAGCCGTTAACTATATCAACAGATAAAAGATGCGTCGGGAAAGCGATGAAAACTGAACTGCACTCACATTCACAGTCTCCCATAACTGCTACAGCTGTCGCGCAATGGCATGAGCAATACGATGTGATCATAGCCGGTTTTGGCGGCGCTGGCGCCTGCGCAGCAATCGCCGCAGCCGATGCTGGCAGCTCAGTGTTAATTTGCGATGTCGCCTCGGACTCTGGTGGCTCCACGGCGCTGTCATCAGCAGAACTCTATCTGGGTGGCGGTACTCGAGTACAAAAAGCCTGTGGCTATAACGACAGTGTTGAAGCCATGTATGACTACCTAATGGTGAGCAATGGCCCCGAGGCCGATAGCGCAAAAATTCGCGCTTATTGCGAGGGTAGCGCCGACCATTTTAATTGGCTGGTAGATCTGGGGGTGCCTTTTAATGACAGTGAGTTTAAGGCTCGCGCCATTGTTGCCACTACCGATGACGGCCTACTTTACACCGGCAGCGAAAAAGCCTGGCCCTACGTGGACAATATTGCGCCAGCTCCTCGAGGTCATAACCTTGCGATAAAGGGTGACCATGGTGGCCCGCTATTCATGCAGATACTCACCGCAGCGGCGATTCAGCGGGGCGTCGAAATCAACTTCGAGACAAGAGCATTACGTCTGATCGAAGATTGCGGTGAGGTGGTTGGGCTGGTTGTTCGCAGGGATATGCAGGAGCGTTTTATAGGCTGTAATAAAGGCGTTATTTTGTCTGCGGGTGGCTTTGTTATGAATCGCGAAATGCTTGCGGAATACGCGCCGGATTTACTGCGCTGCAACTTACCTATTGGCAATGCTGGGGACACAGGTAGCGGCATTTTGATTGGTCAGGGTATGGGTGCAGCGTTGGATAATATGCATCAGGGCTTTGTCAGTTTGCCCTTTTATCCACCCTCGTCACTGACCTATGGAATATTTATCAATGCCCATGGCAAGCGCTTTATCAATGAAGATTGCTACCATGGACGGGTCGGTGCCCATGTACTGCAGCAGCCCCCGGGCCCGGTTTATCTGGTGCTCAGTGTTGAGGATTACGGTAAGTACGAAACTCGCTCTTATCTGGGGGCAGGAATCGCCGCCACTGGCGAGACCTTGGCTGAACTGGTCGCCGACCTCGACTTGCCTGAGGGGCAGCTAGAACAGACGATTGAATTGTATAACAGCCATGCCGAGCAGCTTTCAGATCCAGAATTTCACAAGGCGGGGGAGTGGCTAAAGCCGCTGACTGCGCCCTATGTTGCTCTTGATTGCACACCTGGGCGCGGTGTCAATATGCCGTACTTTACCCTTGGAGGCTTGGATACCAGAGTATCTGGGGAAGTGTTAACCGAGGCCGGTGCCGTTATTCCCGGGCTCTATGCCGCGGGTCGCACCGCCTGCGGTGTTCCCCGTCGCGCCGATGGTTACGCCTCGGGCATCTCGGTGGGCGATGCCTCTTTTAGCGGCCGGATGGCTGGCGCTGCTGCTGCAGCTCGGGATAAACAACAAAGGAACTAAAAATATGAGCCATATACTTTCTCGAATTGATCGCCTGGAGTCCCTCGACGAAATTCGGCAGTTGCCAGCGAAGTACTCCCTAGCCCTGGATATGCGCGATATAGACGCGCTGGTCAATTTGTTTCCCGAAGATGTGCGGGTCGGTAAAGGTATGCAGGGGCGGGCGCACTTTAAGCGCTGGATGGATGAAACCCTGAGGACTCAATTCACCGGTACCTCTCACCATATTGGCAATCATATTATTGAATTTAATGATCCTGACCACGCCATAGGGGTTGTCTACTCAAAGAACGAGCACGAGACAACTCGCGCCGACGGCGGTATCGATTGGGTGATTATGCAGATGATTTACTGGGATCAATACGAACGCATTGATGGTCGCTGGTATTTTCAGCGCCGCTTGCCCTGCTACTGGTACGCGACAGACCTCAATAACCCGCCGGTGGGTGAGCATAAAATGCGCTGGCCTGATCGCGACAATTACGACGGTGCCTTTCATGATCTGTGGCCCAGCTGGCAGGACTTTTGGGATAACCCGATTACCGAAGAGTTGCCAGCGGTCGCAGCGCCTGCACCCCTTGAGCAGTTTTTAAAAACCATGCGTCGTGACAGCGGCGAGATCAGTATCCGAACGCGCTAATGGGCAGATTTTCCCAGCTAGAGTTTAGATAATTGAAAGTTAGTAAATTAAAGGCTAGACAAAGAAAGGTTAGATAAATGTTTGATGCACTTTTTACCCCGCTTCGCCTGGGTGATATTGAATTACAAAATCGCTTTGTGATGGCGCCTATGACGCGCAGTCGAGCCAATCCCGATGACTCAGTGTCGGCTCTGCATGTTGAATATTACGCTCAGCGCGCCAGCGCCGGTTTGATTATTAGCGAAGGCATACATCCTTCTCCAGCCGGTAAAGGCTACACATTATCCCCCGGTCTCTACAGTGACGAGCAACAGCTTCTGTGGCGCGCCGTAACCGATGCGGTGCATGAGAAAGACGGCCGCATCGTCGCCCAGATAATGCACTGCGGCCGGGTTGGACACCCCGACAATAAAGCGCCGGGTAGCGACTTGATTGGGCCCTCGGCGATCCCCTGCCAGACAGAGATTTACACGCCCAAGGGAATGCAGCCAATGCCCACCCCTAGAGCCATTGAAGGCGCTGAAATCCCCGGCCTTATCCGCGAGTATTGCGAAACCGCAGAGCGCGCCATAGCTGCTGGCTTTGACGGCATTGAGCTACACTGCACCTCCGGTTATCTGCCAGCGCAGTTTTTATCCACCGGCAGCAACCAGCGCAGCGATAACTATGGCGGCAGTTTAGACAATCGTCTGCGCTTTGTGCTCGAGCTCACCCAGGCACTTTGCGATACAGTGGGAGCTGGCCGAGTGGGTTTGCGCGTGTGCCCCGGCAATCCCTTTAATGACCTGCAGGATGAAGACCCCAGTGAAACCTTTGGTGCACTGTTCCGTGCTCTGTCACCCATGGGTTTGGCCTATCTGCATGTGATCCGTATGGCGTCCACCGGTATCGACAATATTGCTCTCGCCCAGCAGCACTTTAAGGGTGCACTGATCGTCAACGACAGTTACAGTCCTGAAGAGGCCGACCAACTGCTCGCTGATCAGGGTGCTGCAGCTGTATCCTTTGGCCGTGCTTTTATTGCCAACCCGGATTTTGTTGAACGTGTGGCCAAGGGTACGCCACTGAGTCGAATGAACGGCAAAACACTCTATACGCCGGGTCCGGCAGGCTATATTGACTACCCGACAGCTGAGCAGGCGAGTCTTTTACAGGGCGACTAAAAAATAATCAGAAAAAGAGGAATAACTATGGCCATGCCCACGGATATTGGCGTTATCGATTTGATGCTAGCGGTACCAAATGACGATACATCCAATTACTACGACTTTATTAAGCCCCTGCTGATGGATGAGCAGAGTCGCCAAATGTTTAAAATGCCAGCACAGTACATGTTTAAAGATGTGCCTAAGACGGGGGTGCAGGACGACTATATCGCCTATACCTTGAAAAAGATGGATGAGTTCGGCATTGAAAAAGCCATGCTCGGTGTCGATGAAGGCCAATATTTCACCCAGAATGAAGCGGTGCTAAAGCACCCGGATCGCTTTTTTGCCTGTTATGACTGCAACCCTAACAATGGCATGGAAGAGGTGCGAAAAATCCGTCGGCTAAAAGAGCTGTACAATATCAAAGCAGTCACCGCTTTTCCCTCGGGCCTCTGTCCACAGGTGTCACTGAGCGATAAAAAATGGTACCCGATTTTTGTTGCCTGTATAGATCTAGATATTCCCTTTTGTCCCTGTGTCGGTGTGCCCGGTCCGCGAATTCCCATGGAACCGCAAAAGGTTGAACACCTCGATGAGATCTGTTGGTTCTTCCCCGAGTTGCGTGTGGTGATGCGCCACGGCGGCGAGCCCTGGACAGAGTTGGCGTGGAAGTTAATGCTCAAATACCCCAATCTCTATTATATGACCAGCGCTTTTGCACCCAAGCATTACCCAGCGGATATTGTTAAGTTCGCCAACACTCGGGGTGCAGATAAAATTATGTATGCAGGCTATTTCCCCATGGGTCTGTCTCTGGAGCGAATTTTTGGCGATATGCCAAATGTGCCTTTTAAGGACGAGGTCTGGCCTAAGTTCCTGCGAGAGAATGCAAAGAAGGTGTTTAAGCTGTGAGGCTATTTTAGCAATCAGTTTTCAGTTAAGCGCTAAAAAATTGCTGCAAGAATAAACCCCAATGACAGCTCTGCCATTGGGTTTTTTTTAGGGATACATCAAACTGATAGTGTCGACAACACAGGCTGGCCGCTCGCTGCCCTCGACAAAAACACTGACTCTGACAATCATACGAACCCCTCCTTTTGCCTCCTCCACAGACAGCACCTCGCCGCTGGCGAAGACCTTGGAGTCGACGGGAACCGTTGCCGGAAAACGAATATTGTCGGCGCCGTAATTGACCCCCATGGAGAAATTCACCACGCGAATTAATTCGGGCATAAACAGATTTGCTAACGACAGTGTTAGGTAGCCATGAGCGATGGTTGTGCCAAAGGGCCCCTCGGCTGCTTTTATTGGGTCCACATGAATCCACTGATGATCGCCAGTGGCGTCGGCAAATTGATCAATACGTGTCTGATCGACAAGGATCGCCTCTGTGGGACCCAGTTGACTGCCAACAAAATCAAACAAGTCTTTGGGGCGGTTGGCGAGAAGTGCGGCCATAAAAGATTCCTTATTTTTCTACGAGTTTATCACCGCTGCTGACATTGCTGGGGCCTGTTTGTGGTGCTTTAGTCCATTCGCATTACGCTAGAGTAACTGGGAAGCCGCTAGAATAGGTCAACAGCCAAAGGGGCACAGAATGGAATTATCAGAGCAGTCAAAAGGTCGTCTTCAGGGTAAGGTCGCTCTAGTCACTGGCGCTGCTCGGGGTGTCGGATTTGCCACCGCACAGCGCTTTTGCCAAGAGGGTGCAACGGTGTTGATGAGCGACATTAATAGCGAGCAGGGTGAGGCCGCCGCGGCGCAAATCGGTGCACGGTTTATATTGTTGGATGTGGCGCAAGAGGCGGATTGGCAGCGCTGTACGGCACTGATCGCTGAGGATTACGGCAGGCTAGATATACTGGTCAACAATGCCGCCATACTGCGCTCCAGCGATATCTTGCATGAGTCGTTACAGCAGTGGCGACAGGTTATGGCGGTCAATGCCGACAGCGTGTTCTTGGCTATTCACTACCTGCTGCCGATTATCAGCGCCAGCGGTGCAGGCTCAATTATCAATATGTCCTCCTCCTCAGCGCTGATGGGTATGCCACACTTTTGTGCCTACACCGCGGCCAAGGCCGCGGTGCGCAATCTGACTATGAGCAGCGCGGTTCTGTGCAAACAGCAGGGCAGTGGCGTGCGCTGTAACTCGGTTCATCCCGATGGCATTAATACCAAAATGGCACGGGAGATTGCCGCCGATATGCCCGCGGATGTGATTGCCGGTTATCAGCGCACTGCGCCATTTATTTGCCAGCCCGAGGATGTTGCCAGCACAATATTATTTTTGGCCTCTGATGAGTCGCGACATATCAATGGCGCTGCGATCTGTTTGGACAACACGGCGACCATTCATCCGCCCTATTTATAGAGATTATTATGAAACGATTTGAAGGACGTTGCGCCATTGTCACTGGTGGCGCCGGCAATATAGGCCGGGCGATTACCCGCTATCTGTTGAACGAAGGTGCAAATGTGGTTATCTGTGGCCGTCGTGAACCCAGCAAAGCAGTGGTTGCCGATGGTAGGCAGGCGCTGTTTGTGCAGGCGGATATTCGTCGGGCAGAGCAGTCACAGCGAGTTATTGATGCTGCTCTAGCCGCCTTTGGGCGTCTCGATATACTGGTCAATAATGCCGGCGGCAGTCCACCGGTCGAGTCGGCCACGGCGTCGGCGAGCCTCACCGAAAAACTGGTGCAGCTCAACTTAATCGCTCCGCTGGTCATGTCGCAGCAGGCCTATGCTGCTCTCAGTGCTGGTGACCTGCCGGGCAGTATTATCAATATCTCCAGTGTCAGTGCAGTGCGCTCTTCCCCGGGTACGGCTGCCTATGGGGCTGCCAAGGCTGGACTATTAAACGCCACTCAGTCTCTGGCCATGGAGTGGGGGCCAAAGATTCGGGTTAATGGTCTGGTGGTCGGGTTGGTGTATCACCCTGCAGGAGAAGCCCACTACGGTGGCGCTGAGGGGTTTAAACGGGTCGCGGATATGCTACCCATGGGGCGCATGGCCGAGCCTGAGGATATTGCCAAGGCGGTGGTCTATCTGTGCTCGGACGATGCATTTTATGTCTCAGGTGCCAGCCTCGAAGTTCATGGTGGCGGTGAAGTGCCGGTATTTTTGCACCTTGCCAAAGAAGCCGGAGAGTAAAGGCTGGCGCTGTTGCTCAGGCCTAGGATAAAAAAATCTTAGGACTGAGGCTGTAACAGCGCACTCACCGCAGTACGAGCATCGCCAATGGCGCCATCGAGATAGCCAATTGAGCGGCAGTCACCGATGGTTGTCACCCCATAACCCGCTTTACTGATCAGCTCGCTGACTCGCGTGTCCGCATCAGCCCCCAGTGCAATAATGACCTGGTCAGCCTTGATACAGTGCCACTGTTCTTTGTGTTCATAGTGCACCCCAGCTTGATCAATATGGCTAACACTGGCCTTGGTTAGCATATTGCAGCCGTGCTCGCGCAACAGGTGAATCACCCTTGCGCGACGCACAATACTCAACTCGGGGGAGAGGGTAGAGCTGGGTTCTAAGACTGTGACACGACGGCGTCGCTCGACTAAAAACTCGGCAATTTCAATGCCCACCAAACCGCCACCGACAATCACTATGTCTTTTTGCAGCGGCATCCAAAGATGGCTGAGCACTCGCACCCAGTTAATATTGTTAGTCAGGCCTAGGGCTTGGGAAGTCGCCACCAGTGCGCGCTTAATTGGGTTGAGTTTTTTCAGACCACGGTCATCACCGCCGAGTAACAGGCCGCGCATCTCTTCGCCGTCGAAAACATGCTTGAGATTTTTACCGGGAATCTCCGGTGCTTCGCGTTTGGCCCCCGTGGCAACAATCACATGATCTGGGTTGAGCGCTGCTAGCGCGGCTATATCGACTGGGCTATTGAGTTGCACATCTACTTTTAGTCGCTGCAGTTCGCCGGATAAATAGTCGATTAAACCCCCATTTGGTTCATAGGCGAGGGCGGCAATGCGTGCGGTGCCACCTAATTGCGGCTCTTTTTCAAACAGCGTTACCCGGTGTCCGGCAATGGCCAGCAGTCGCGCCGCTTCCATGCCTCCGGGGCCACCACCGACCACAGCGAAGTGTCGGCCTCTGTCAGTGCTGCTGGCAATCAGGTCGCCTTGGTACTCGCGGCCGACATCAGTATTAACTGCGCAGAGCATCGGTTTGTTGATGAAAATTTGGCTGACGCAGATATAACAGTAGATACAGGGTCGAATGCTCTGTGCCATACCGGCAGCGCTTTTGTTGGGCAACTCGGGATCGGCAATCAGTTTGCGGCCGAGACCGAGAAAGTCATATTTATTATTGGCTATATCCTTGGCGGCGCTGTCCAGTTCAATCCGACCAACGGCGATCACCGGGATATCCAATTCACGCTTAACCCGTTCACTGAAGGGTACATAGGCTGAGGGTTGATGAACCAGGGGTGCTTCGGTAAAGGCGATCCCCTTTTGCGTGTCGCTATAGGCGCTGACATCTATAGCGTCGACACAGGCCTCTTGGGCGAGCCTGGCGACGGCAATAAAATCATCTGGGGTAATGCCGTTTTCGACGCGATATTCCTTGGCGTCGAGGCGAATAATAATTGGCAAGTCTGGGCCCACTGCAGCGCGGATAGCGCGCACAATTTCCACCATTAAGCGCGCACGATTTTCCACTGTGCCGCCGTAATTGTCGTCCCGCTGATTGGTTGCCGGTGATAAAAAGCTTGAGATCACATAGCCATGACCACCGTGTATTTCAATGCCGTCAAAGCCCGCAACAATCGCGCGTTGTGCCGCGCTGACAAAATCATTCACCAGGTTGTCAATATCGCTTTGGTCCATCAGGTGATAGCGTGGCCCCTTGCCGTCTGGCCCGCCCATTTTAATAAAGTTACCGAGTTCCTGGCGGGTGAGCAATGGCATCATGTCATTGCGACTTTTCCCCGGTATGGAGGGGACCAATATAGGTCGCCCAGCAATGGTGTCCTCCTGGGATACCTTGCCACTGTGGTTGAGCTGAGCGGCAATTTTGCAGTCGTACTGATGGACCCTGGAGGTGAGTTCCCTCAGACCAGCCAGAAAGCAGTCATCTGAAAATCCCACCATATTGGGCATAGAGCAGCCTGCCGGCCAGCTCACCGAGGTGGTTTCTAAAATCAACAGTCCAGCACCGCCCTTGGCGCGTGCTTCGTAATAGGCGATTAGCTGTTCACTGCAGTGGCCGTCAGTAGTCGCATAATTTGAGCCCATAGCGGCCAAAACAAAGCGGTTTTTTAACTGCATGGTGCCAATGCTTGCAGGGCTGTTTAAAATTCCATGATTCATGCTTGACTCTCTTGTGTCGGCGCAAGCTCAGCGCGCAAACCGACAAATAGCATAGGCAATACAGTGATTGCGGCCAAGCAGCCGGCCCAGAGACCTTTAAAAATAGCGTACTCCATAGGTGTAAATAGGCTGGCTCCGGCAATCCATAGCAGCAGCAGGGTTAGAGGGGCAACAACCAACATGCCGAGCAAGCCAAAATAAATTCCATTTAGCCACAGGGACTGAGGAAAACGGTTGAGTAATTGCAGTGCGGCTGAAGAGCTGCTATCGCAGTGCCAGGGCTGAATTTTGCCTTTGCGCACTTTACGGCGCTGCAGGGGAATCACAATCATCGCTACGATCCAGGGCAAGATAAGCGCCGTGGCCAGTATGTCGCCGGCAAAGCTGTGATCGCCCCACCAGGTTAGGTCGGCCTTGGTTTTAATCAGATACCAGCAGATTACGCCATTGAAAAAGGCGTTTGTTAATCCATTTGTAGTAATTTCACGTCGCAAATAGGGTTGGTAGCTGGAAACGATCATGGCACTATAAGCTCTGTCAAATAGAGTCAATATACCGAACTCTGTGGATTTAGATAGAGCACAAAAATTCGTTTTTATTGACAAATTCTCTCGACATAAAAATAATAAGAGAGGTGAGTCATGATTGATATTAATGTTTCTGCGAGCACCTTTCATCGGCTGATCGACTACATAGAGAACATTGGTTTAGATTTTGATGCTATTGCTGCTGCGGCAGACGTTGATGTCGCCCATTTGTCGCTACTTGACGATAACACGTCCCTCTCGAGCATTAAATATTCTGCACTTTACCGCGAGCTGGTAAAGGTAATGCAAAAAACTAACCCCCATATTCCCTGGGCCGGTGGCCTGGGCACAGAGTCGTTTGAAATGATGTGCTACGCACTCATGGGTTGCACCACATTGGGTGAAGCTCTGGATCGCGCGCAGCGATTTGAAGAGATGATGCGACCCTTGACCGGACGGCAGTTAAGTCTTGACGTTGGCACAGATCAGGCCAGTTTGCACTACAGTTTTGACACTCAAAACGTCTCCGCTCGGTTTGTTCCCCCTTCGTGGAAATTAGCTGGAACCTTCGATACGGTAACCATGGCCTCTGGTCTACTGGTTTGGCATGCATTTTGTGGCTGGCTGACCGGCCATTCGATCCAGGCTATCCGTGTAGAAGTTGCGCGACCTAGTATAGGTTCATCCTATGCTGGCAATATGGAAGATATGCTTGGCTGCCCAATAACCTTTTCCGCCAAGGCGAATCGTATTGTTTTTCCCCGCGATACCCTCGATCTTCGCGTTGTGCAAAATACGGCCTCTCTAGAGCCGTTTCTCGACACCACTGTTTTCCAGCTAAGTATGATCGAGCGTCAGCCGACTTCAGCGGCAGATGCCATAAAACAACTTATCGGCTACGATTTTAAAACCGGCGTGCCTTCTTTCTCTGAAATTGCTCATCGCCTGCATATGTCGGAGTCGAGCCTGCGCCGGCGTCTGCTGAAGGAAAAAATTTCCTACCAGCTGATAAAAGATGAGGTGCGCTGCAAATTAGCGATTGATTGTCTGGGCGATGGCAGCCGCAAAATAAATGATATCGCCGACGAGCTGGGCTTTACCGAGCCGAGCTCATTTGTACGCTCTTTTCGGCACTGGACTGGGCACACGCCGAAAGCCTATAGACAAAATATTTCAAAACTAAAGGCCGATGATGTGGCATAGATTGGCTGCGCCTATTTTCATAGGGTGACGCGTTTGGTCTATTAAATTGACAGATTTTGTACTGTCGAATCTGCCATTAGCTCGGTAAGTTGTGTGGATTAATAATTAAAAAATAAAAGTTAGAGCGTTGCAGTGAGTGATTATCAAGTAATTCAGCAATTGGTTTACGGCTATGCAGAGCGAATTGATGCGGGTGACTTTGAATCTATAGCAGCGTTGATGAGTAAGGCGAAAATAATATTTCTACCTTCAGCTGAAGTACTTGAGGGTAGTCAGCAGGTACTTGCTGCAAACCGGTTGAGAGTGAAAATTTATCCGCACACTGGAACGCCATGCACCACGCACTATGTGAGCAATTTGGTGATTGCGTTGGGTAACGACGAGGCATCAGCTCAGTCTCTTTTTACGGTAACCCAGGCGTTAGAGAATTTTCCCTTA
The DNA here is from genome assembly GCA_963968025.1 of uncultured Pseudomonadales bacterium. GTDB lineage: Bacteria > Pseudomonadota > Gammaproteobacteria > Pseudomonadales > Porticoccaceae > HTCC2207. The sequence continues at coordinate 57,195 of CAXAFJ010000003.1, forward strand.
CAAACCATTATGTCGGGACGTTATTACGATAGGTTTGTTAAGGAAAGAGAAGTGTGGCGCTTCAGCGAACGCACTATTGCTCCATACTACTTTGGAGATTTATCGTTTCATTTAAATGATTTTGAAAAAATACAAAATAACAATAACTACACAAGTTCAACCGTGAACAAATGATGTCAATTAGACAGTCCATGAAAACAGAGGGGGTAATTATGAAAAAAGGTATGCAAACCGCGATCTACAGAACGGCTATTGCTTTAGCCATAGTAGCGGCCAATTCAGCTCTTGCAGCTGGTATGCTCGAAGAGGTTGTTGTTACCGCTGAAAAGCGTGAACAAAATCTCCAGGACACGCCGATTTCGATCGAGGTGCTCACTGAAGTGGGTATCGAAAACCAAGGTATTGTCGATATTACGAGCCTTTTTGACGCCATTCCCGGTGTCCAGGGTTACGAAGCTCCCTCATCTCGAGGTAATGTCAGTTTCTCTCTACGTGGCATCGGTGCAGGTAACCCCAACAGTGTCTCCTCTGACCCGGCTAACGCTATCTATATAGACGGAGTCTATCTGGGTAAAGCAACTGGCAATGGCGTTGACGCCATGGACCTAGAGCGCATTGAGGTGTTGAAAGGCCCTCAGGGTACTCTCTACGGACGCAACTCTATCGGTGGTGCGATTAACTTTATTACTAAGAAGCCTGGCGAAGAACTCGGCGCTGAAGTGAAGCTGTCTGCCGGTGATTACGGCTATGAAGCGGCTAATATGCGATTCGATGTTCCGCTCAGCGATAATTTGGGAATGGCTATTTCTGGCTACACGCGCAAGCGCGATGATCTCTACGACAACAGCAACTCGAGCGTGGCTGGATTTGAAAATCTTGACCGTTCCGGGCACCGTTTCTCTCTGCGTTATACACCTTCAGACAGCTTGGTTATCGACTACAGCTTTTCTCACGATGAGCTCGACGAGCACTCGCAGATGATGGATGTGGTAGGTTTTAATCCTCGGGCTGATGTTATCAATGCCGAAGGTTATCCGTCTGCTGTGGCAGTAAATAGCGCCAGTCGCGCTGAAACAGTTGCAGCCACAGTCGGAGGAATCAATCAGTACCGAGGTTTCGGTATGCTCGGCGCGCCAGAGGTAGATACTTATTTAGGCTGGGCAAATGATTTTATTGCTTGGACAAATGATGAGCTGGCCTCGGCTGACTCAAAGCCTGGTATGGGCTCTTCTGATATGAGCTCACGTGCTACCAATGACGTTGATGCCCACTCGTTAACGGTCTCATACAAGTTTGACGATATGGGTGCCTTTGGCGATGTTGAATTTAAATCTATCACCGCTACTCGCGAAGTGAAAAGTTTGAACAGTGCCGATTTAGACGGTATCAACAGCGCTAATATCATAACGGACTTGCCGTTGTTAACCATTGGTGGTCTGTTCTTTAACTCAGTCGTGCCAGATGATATTCCTGCGGGACCCAATCTCAACTACGGTATAGACGCGGCAGGAGAGTATGGCTTAGCGCTTTCATTGATTGCTGCGATTGAAGAGCGCGGTTCTGCCCCAGTGTTCAATAACTATTCTTTCACTGAGCATGAACAGTTCTCTCAGGAACTACAAATGGTGGGTAGTACCGATACCCTGGACTATGCAGTTGGCCTCTACTACTACGATGACGACTCGTCATTCCGCAATCACCGTATTGCCTCGTTCCCTCTGGCTACCTCTGATACCTCGTCGCATGATGTAGCGGCGGAAGCGACTTCGATTTATGGTCAGTTTACTTACCGTGCCAGCGAAGAGAGCAAGGTGGCTATTACAGCCGGCCTGCGTTATACCGAAGAAACCAAAGATGTCACCTATCTGTGGCGCGGTTATAATTCCAACTTTATCAATATGTTCTATCCAGTATTTTTGAATCCGACTGTTGATAATTCAACTTACAATCCCAATAATAATTATGTGACCAACGAAGAAGCCGAGTCTTTACCTGAACGCGCCGGTATTTATGGTCGTGAGTTCTCTGAAGATTTCGACAATCTATCAGGTCGCTTAACAGTTCAATATGATCTCTCAGATGATGCCAATGTCTATGCAACCTACTCAACAGGTTACCGCAGCGGTGGTTTCAATGGAGATTACTTCGACCAAACTAATGATACAGCGGATGCCTTCAATGAAGAAAAAATTGAGAGCATGGAACTGGGCTATAAGTCCTTGTTCTGGGACGGCCGTGCACAGTTGAATGCGGCTCTGTATTCCTATGATTACGAAGATCTGCAGGTTTCCACTGTCCTTACCGAAGGCTCTAAAGTGACCAGCGCCATTGCCAATGCCGGTTCTGCTTCGCGGGACGGTATTGAAATGTCACTGCGTCTCGCACCAACGGACAATCTGCTGGTGTCTCTCGCCTGGAGTCATATCAATGGTGACTTTGATGAGTACCCGGCAGTCTATGGTTCACCTACAGACGGTGCAGCTGTGTTAGATATGAACAATGTTGCTCAGCGCGCTATGGTGCCAGACGACTCTTTCAATCTGGGTCTGGATTGGAACATTATGGACACTGGCTCAAGTCAGCTGGCTCTGACCCTGACGGCGGCCTATCAGGATGAGACAGTTTCAATTCCTGTGTCTACGGCAGTGTATAACACCAATGCCGCGAACCCAGCGCCAGATACGCCAGTGGCCTATGCGCAGACGCCAAACAATGAGAGAACTATTATTAACGCCCGCCTGAGCTGGACTAAGGCGCTCAAAGACAGCAACGTAGTTGTAGCTCTGTGGGGTAAAAACCTGCTCGACGAAGACTATCGCAGCTTTGGTTTCAACTACGGTGATGCACTGGGTCTTAACCTCCACCAGTACGGCGAACCCGCTACCTTTGGTCTCGACATTAGCTGGGAAATGTAACACCTAAGGTAGCTTAGGCTACCTTAATGGAAAACAAAAAAAACCGGCTTACTTAGCCGGTTTTTTTTATCCTGTCGCGGTTAAATATTAAATACTGGCGGGCCTAAACATGGCGTCATGGCCACCGTCTATATAGAGCATTGAGCCAGCGATAAAACTCGCTTTATCGCTGATTAAAAACTCCACAGCATCAGCCATATCCTCTGGATGACCCGGGCGCTGCAGGGGAATCGACGCAACAAATTTTCTGATCGCATCACCATACTGTGGATCGTCGGCAACCCCTTTAGTCATTGCGGTTTCGGTATAGCCCGGAGCAATCGCATTGAGGCGAATACCCTGCGCGGCAAATTGCGGTGCGTTTTTACGCATCCACTTGGCTATCGCCTGCTTACTGCCGCTGTAACAGTCGTGACCGCTAACCTCAGACAATATGCTGTCGATGTCCTGCCACTGATCCTCGAGCAACATTTCTACTAACTCAGGCTTTTGGCACATAGGCGCTGAATTGGACGACACCATCACGACACTGCTGCCCGGTGCTAGACGCTGACGCAGGCGATTAATAATCTCGACGCTGCCGGTATAGTTAATGCTGAGAATTTTTTTCAAATCGGGAAAATGCGAGGCGACACCGGCGCAGGTAATAATGCCGCCGATACTCTCTGGTAGCATGTCCAGCAGGGCGCTAATCGCAGCTTCACGCTGGCTTGCCTGAGACAGGTCAACCTCAATATCCCCATCGTGCAAATCCAGCACAACCACTTGATGCCCCGCACCTTTTAAGCGCGCTTTGATAGCAGAGCCAATGCCGGTGGCGCCTCCGGTCAAAACATAGGTAGACATAGTCTCTATTCCTCTTCGCTGTCGATTACAGACTGAATGGCACTGCCGGGAAGGGCCTGCATGCCGCCGTCGATTTCGAGGATTTTACCGCTGACAAAGCTACTGGCCGAGGAGGCCAGGTAGAGTGCACCAAGGGCAATATCTTCTGGTTGGCCAAGGCGTTTCAGGGGAATCCATTTTGTTGTGTTTTTTAGCATGGTTTCATTTTGGGTAATAAAGGCGGTGCTGGGTGTTTCTATGGCTCCGGGAGAAACCGCATTGACCCGAATTTTGGGTGACAGCTCGTAGGACATAACTTTGGTCATCTGATTCATGCCTGCCTTGGCCGCCGCGTAGGCAGAAAAGTTCTTGTCCACCATCCAGCTGAGCGCCGATGAGACATTGACAATCGTTGGGCTGTCGGCGGCACGCAACAGGCTCAGGCAGAGGTGGGTAAGAGTGTAGGCTGACGTGAGGTTAATGCGCACAGTGTGCTCAAAGCGGCCCATATCGACTTTCTCTATACTGCCCCAGCCTTTGCCTGGTGCGCCGGCATTGTTAACCAGAATATCCAGCCTGTCGCTGTGCTCAGCAACTCTGGCGACCAAGGCTTTAAGTTGATCTTCCTTGGTTACATCGCAGGCGATGGCCTCGGCCTTGACGCCAAATCCGCGGCAGGCTTCGGCTACCTGTTCGATATCGTCTATGCTGCGCGCCACGCAAAATACATTGGCGCCCATCTCGGCAAAGCTTTTTGCAATGCTGGCACCAATACCCTTACCGGCGCCGGTGACGATTGCAGTTTTTCCATCAAGTCTAAATGCGTTGAGTAACATTATTTTCTCCTTTAGCGGTGTTATTTTCTGCCTTGGTAATAACTGACACCACCAATAATGGTTTCTAGAATTTTGATATCTTTTAATTCTTTGGGGTGCAGCAGGGGATTTTCTTCTAGCAGGGTAAAATCGGCATATTTACCGACGCTGAGAGAACCGATCTCGTCGTCTAGATGGACTTGCCAGGCAGCGTCAATGGTAATAGCTTTGAGTGCTCGGGTGACGCTGACACGCTCATCCTCACCCAGTGTTACACCGGTCGCGGTAAAGCGATTCACACTGGACCATGCCGACAATAACGGCGCCATAGGCACAATGGGAGTGTCCAGATGGGTGCTAAAGCGCAGACCTATTTTTTCGGCACTGCGCAGCGGGCTGATTTGGTTGGCTCGCTGTGACCCGATAAGCACATCACGGTACTGGTTGCCCCAATAGTAGGTGTGGGCGACAAAGAAGCTTGGGGTGACATCGAGTTCTTTCATGCGTTGCAACTGATCAGGGCGTGCCATTTGCGCATGGATTAAAATTGTTCGCTCCACTGGCTGGCCCAGAGTAGTTTGCACATAGTCGATGGCGTCGAGAATGTCGTCAATCGAGGCATCGCCATTACCGTGTATAACCGCCTGAAAACCGGCTTGCGCAATATTGAAGACTTTGCTTTTGAGTTCATCTAGGGGAATGCGTGGATAGCCTCGGTAGAGGTCATCGCCCTTATGAGGGCTGTGATAGGGGTGGGTTAAATAACCGGTAAAGCCCTGAATGGAACCGTCGGCAATCAACTTTATGGCGCCAATATGGCGCTGGTTAGTGGCCAGGTCTGTGGCCTTGACCTTGCCCTCGATAAGCTCGAGGCCAAGGCTGTCGTAGTCGGGAAAAATAACCAAACGCTGGGGAATTTTGTTGAGTCCCATAGCGAGCGTTAATCCCTGAACATATTGCCCGGAGGCATTGCTCGCCTGGGCGGTGGTAACGCCGTGGCTGAGATATTCCTCGCGGGCAAAATCGACCATGGCGATAAACTGCGTCAAACTCAGGTCGAGGGCCGGCTTTTGAAAGGCCAGTGCGGCATTCTCTTCCACCAGACCGTTGGCTGTGCCGTCGCTGTTGCGATGAATATGACCGCCGGCGGGGTCCTCTTCGAGCTGATCAAAACCGACTAATCTAAATGCCGCACTATTAGCCACGCCCATATGGCCAGAGACATGCATTAAAAATACCGGGTGGTTGGGGGCAATGGCGTCTAACTCTTGCAGGCTCGGGTGACGTTTTTCGTTGAGCATTAACTGGTCGTAGCCATAGCCACCAACCCATTCGCCCTCTGCTGTGTTCTGGACCTGGGTGGCAACGCGCTCAAGTAGCTGGGCTATGCTCTTCACTTGGCCCACCGGCGGACTGCGCAGATCAGCTAAAAACAGTGCCATGCCGGAGGCGGGAAAATGACTGTGGGCATCCACCAATCCCGGCAGCATAGTGGCGCCGTCGAGATCGTGCATTATGGTTTGCGCATCAATCAAGGCATCTATGTCTACACGACTGCCCAGGGCAATTATGCGATCGTCGCGAACAAATACCGCCTCAACGCTGGGTTGCTTATCATCCATGGTTAAAATAGTGCCATTAAACCAGGCTTGGCTCGCGGCCGGCTTTTCCGGTTGCATGGCCCAGTAGGATAGAGCGACTACAGTGATAAGCAGCCCCAGTAAAATCTTTAAAAACCGTTTCATTGTGATTTCCTTGCTCTCAGCATCAGCGCCACCTGTGACACCATTTTTGTCAGTTGGCTACCTAGGTCCTTGGGGGAGTGGGTGAGTGCATTCATCAGCGAATAAAGGTAACTGCCGACAACAATTTGCACCTGCAGGTCAATATCCACCTCGGTGTCTACATCACCCTGTTCTCGACCTTTGGTCAACAACTCAGCTATGGCATTGTTCAATTTACTCAGACGATTTGATGCCTCATCTGGTTTTGCCAGACCACCTAGGCCTTCGACAATAATCACCCGCATCAGCGGGATATGGGACTCCATATAGTCGGCAGTATTGGTCATTAAATTACACAGTCGCTGCTCGGTGCTTTTGGGCTCTTTTAGCTCTTCAGCAATGGAGGCAATAAATTCATTGTCCATGCGCTCGACCATGCTTTGCAGCACTGCATGTTTGGTTGAGAAGTAATTGAAGAATGTCGGTTTAGATATCTCTGCCCCTTCAGCGATGGCGTCGACCGTTGTTGTCTGATAGCCATGAGCGATAAATAGCTCGCCCGCACAATCGACAATCCGCGAGTGTGTCATGCGCTTTTTGCGTTCGCGCAGGGTCAGATTTTTCAGGGATTTAGTAGACAACATGGTTTCACCTCGAGAAATTTACTGGCAAAAGTATATACCATGGTTAAAAAATAAAGTAGAGTAAGATTTTTAAGGAAGAGAAATTTGACAATGCTGTTAAGTGATAAAGTCGGCCTAGTTACCGGTGGTGGTATGGGTATTGGCAGGGCCATTTGCCTGGCCTTTGCCAGAGAGGGGGCCAAGGTTGTGGTGGCGGATTTCAATCCAGAAAGTGGCGCTGAAACGGTTCAGTTAATCCGTGACAGTGGCGGCGAAGGCCTATTTGTACAGGCGGATGTCACTGATGAAGCCCAGGTCAAGGCTATGGTTGCCACCGCAGTTGATCACTATGGTCGGCTGGATATTGCCTGTAACAGCGCTGCGGTGAGCCGCGGCTCTGGACCCATTCATCTATTTGAAAAAACCGTTTTCGATGACACGCTGAATATGTGCTTAAGCAATACCTGGCTGTGCCAAAAGTATGAGCTGAGTGCCATGCTCGAGCAGGGGGCGGGCAGTATTGTCAATATATCGTCAAATGCCTCGCTGCGTGGTCAGGTCTATAACACCGCCTATGCCGCGGCTAAAGCGGGGGTCAATACATTGACTCAGAGCTCAGCTGCCGAGTATGGCAGCAAAGGTATTCGAATTAATGCTGTGTCCCCCGGTGTGGTGCGTACGCCCGGTGTGGAAAAATATTTTGCCGAACAGCCGAAAATTGCCGAGGGCTTAAAGCGCGCCGCGGTGATGAACCGTCTTGGCGAGCCAGAGGAAATTGCTGAAGCAGTGGTGTTTTTATCTTCAGACCGCGCGTCATTTATTACTGGCCAAATTTTATCTGTTGATGGCGGTGCTGCCGTCCGCTAAATGCTGTTGAAGAGAGATATCCTATGATTATTGCAACTGATAGAAAGTCACATGCTGTAAACCTGCCTATACCAACCGGCTGGTTTCAGGTGCTGTACTCCCATGAACTGGCGGTCGGCCAAGCTAAACCCCTAGAGTATTTTGACCAAGAGATGGTCGCCTTTCGCACCGAGTCTGGTCAGGCAAAGGTGGTTGATGCTTATTGCCCCCATATGGGCGCCCACCTTGGCTATGGCATTCGCGATCAAGCGGGCCATGGCTCGGCAGTGGTGGGCGAGAGTATTGTCTGCCCCTTTCACGGTTGGGCCTACGATGGCGATGGCAAATGTACTTCTATCCCCTACGCCAAAAATATGCCGCCAAAAGTCGCCCGCGGTGAACAGGTATTAGGTACCTGGCATGTGCGTGAGATCAACCAATGTATTTTGGTCTGGTACCATCCCCACGGCGAAGCACCCACCTATGAACCTCTAGAAGTGGTCGAAGCCAATAGCGATAACTCGGACTGGGCTGAGCTTGATTCTTATAGCTGGGAGATAAACACCCATATGCAAGAGGTGGGTGAAAATGCGGTGGACTCAGTGCATTTTCTCTATGTGCACGGCACTAAAGACATACCTGATGCGGAAGTGATGGAGTTTGAAGGTCACCGCCGCCGCGCGCTCTTGCGTACTCGCAACCCAACCCCAAAAGGGGTGATTGAAGGGGCGATAGAAAACCAAAATATTGGTCCCGGGCTGGCGATAGTGCATTTCTCCGGTATCGTTGACACGGTTCTACTGGCACACCTAACGCCGGTCAGCGCCAATCACACCCGCGCCTTTTACTCCTTTATCCAAAAAAATTCTGACGCTGAATCTGGTAAGTCGCGGATTGCCGAGGCGATCGTGCGCAATATCTGTCAGCAGATGGAAGAGGATCGGGTTATCTGGGATCGCAAGAAATACTATGAGAAGCCAATGCTATGCGATGGGGATGGACCTTTTGCAAAATTCAGGAAATGGTATAAACAGTTTTTGATCGAGTAATTGCTTAGCCGGCAGGGTGCTGTTGGGCCCAAAATAATCACATGACTAATAAATGAGCCTATTACGTAGGTACTTTATATGCAGGGTTTTAAGTTACATATAAAAAAACTGTGGCCCAGGCCGCGAATTTTTTGGTTTAACTACTAATATTTCCCTTAGAAGTTTATAAGAGCTGTGATTTCAACAGTCCGTTGTGGATCAATCAGCTGGAAATATGGAGACATTGCATTCCTGTATGGCGATTTCTAATACATGATGCTTTACATTATAATTACAAAGTTTGTAAGCTAAGAAGAGATAACATACTGATAAATACAGCAAAAACTGATTGATAAAGTGGGTGTCCTGAGAAACCTGATTTACAAACGAGTTACAAACCTACTAATAATGCTTGTAACCCATTGTTTTTATTGAGCTAAATCTAGCCCCACTATTGAGTGGGAGTAACCGTCACTGATTAAAAGTGCTGTAAATCAGTGACTTAGGTTAATTATTTTCTTACAAAGTCGTTACAAAATATTTTACAAAGGATAAATTATGAAGCTATTAAAAATATACGGAATCAAAAGTGTTCTTTTTTATGTTCTTTTGATTTTAGTGACTCCTGCTTCTGCAGAGTCATCGATAGAGGGCTATTGGAAAAGTATTGATGAGCAAACAAGCAAGGCTAGTGGATATTGGAAGCTTGAGGTCAAAGATAATCGTCTATTAGGTTACCTGGTTAACTATCCGGATATGAAGCCAGATGATATTTGTATCGTATGTACGGGCAAGTTAAAAGAATTCTATGAAAAGCCGATCCAAGGCACCGCCTGGATAAACCTCAGGAAAAATAAAGATGGGGTCTGGAAAGATGGCTATATCATTGATTCTGGCGAAGGTAAAAAATACAAAGCCCAGCTTTGGGTGGAGGATGGTAATTTAATGATGCGTGGATATATCGGTTTTTTCTATCGAACGCAAACCTGGCTTAGAACTGATCAAGCAACAGCCGAACAGGCAACATTCGGTGACTGATCGATCGCTACTTATCCTCACTGCTCTCCAGCTCGTTCCTATTGCTCTTTCCTATGGGTTCATGCGGAACAACGGAGAAATCAAACGTGGGGTCTCTTGGGAAATTTAGTAAAATTGGGAGTACAAATATGATTGATGAGAAAAATAGAAAAGTAGCCTTGG
>CAXAFJ010000004.1:0-66038 GCA_963968025.1 uncultured Pseudomonadales bacterium
TTTAGGCTCTTATTATTAGTTTGATTATTAGTTTGATTATTAGTTTGATTATTAGCCTGTAATACTAGCTCGAACTGGTCTGTCCCGCTAGTCACTGATTGAGCCATTTAATTTACCCGCAGTGCTATAGTCGCTGCCTAAGTTTGCTGATCCAACAGTGACGGATATATCCCTATTAAGGTAACAAATGAATTACTCCTATTACGAAGAACTCGCCAAGACGACTAATGAGCTGACAGTTGACGACAGTTGGGGTCAGGGGCGCAGTGTCTTTGGCGGCCTGACTACGGCCATGGTGCTGACTTATATTGAAAGCCAGACCAATCTCAAAGACTGCGATCTGCGCACCATCAATATTCATTTCTGTGGTCCTGCGATTGAGGGCGAGCCCTGTCAGCTGCAGTATAAGATTCTCTCTGAAGGCCGATCGGTTATTCAGGTAGAGGGTCAACTGCTGCAAAACGGTGCGGTTAAAACCCAGGTTATTGCTTGCTTTGGTCGCCAGCGGATTTCCAGTATTCGCCTCAGCCCAGCGCCCATGCTATTTGAAAAAATGCCGCAAGAGGCCAGAAAAATGCCCTTTATTAAAGGGGTAGCGCCAGGCTTTGTGGAATATTTGGACACGCGCTTTACCAGCACTGCCCTGCCCTATAGCGGCAGTAAAGACGCTGTAATAAGCGGATGGATGCGTTTTGATCAACGACCTAAAGTATTTTCCGACAGCGCCATACTGGCACTGATCGATGCTTGGCCACCGGCGGTTATGCCCATGTTAAACCAGCCGGCACCGACCAGTTCAATCACCTGGAATGTGGAATTTATTCAGCCACGGGATGAACTGGCAGCGGACGACTACCTCTATTATCACTGTGATGTGGTCCAGGCAGACCTTGGCTATGCCCACACGGAAGCAAAAATTTATCACCCCAATGGTCAGCTGCTGGCACTGAGCCGTCAGCTGGTCGGGGTTTATGACAAACCCAAGAAGTAGAAAAATAATAATACAACGTAGCTAAGGATTGATTATGACCAGACATATTCTCGACAGTGCAAAGATCCACCCGGCGATACAAGAGACCGTGGCGATTAAGAATTTGGATATAGTGTTAGAGGTTCAGGAGGCGATTGCCAAAAACAAAATTGTGGTCGTCGGCATGGCGCAAAATCCAGCGCCGAAACGCGCCCGCAAAACCCTCGACGGGTTGGGTTTTGATCACGCCTATCTAGAATATGGCAGCTACTTCTCACTGTGGTATCGACGCAATGCCCTAAAGATGTGGACGGGCTGGCCGTCCTTTCCGATGATCTTTGTCGACGGTGTTTTAATCGGTGGCAACAGCGACTTAAACGCCCTGGTTGAGAGTGGCGAGTTTGCCAAGATGACCGGCAAATCGTGACTCACTAAGCAACTTGTCTGGATATCAAACTAGACCGGATCAGCTGCTGATCCGGTCTATTTTTTCCCGAGCTGGCTTTATCTCAACGACCCTAACCTACTTAACGGTTATTTCAATCACCTCAGAGAGTACCGGTGGGTTGTGGGGAATATGTGCATAGTTACCCAGCAACAGCTGTAGACGATGGGTTCCCGGCGCAAGGGTCAGGGTTGTCTCGGTCTGCCCTTTACCAAAGTGTCGAATATTGTCCGACGCCGGCAATGGCATAGTCATATCCGGCATCTGCTCAACATCGATCAGTAGGTGGTGATGACCAGAGTTCGGCGTATCTATACCTGCGGGTGCCACCAGCATGCCCTCAATACCAAAAACCACCTTAACCTCACCGCCATCAAACAGCTGACCGTCGGCGGGCTGAATAAAAGACACCTTAGCCTCTGCTGCTGCGGGGGCAGCCTGCATACTACTGTGATCCTGATGATGGTCATGGGCACCAGCCTCACCAGGCAGATGTCCGCCAGCAACAGCGTTGAGTGAAAAAGTCAGCGATAGCGTGGCGGATGCAGCCCACAACAAAGCCGGTGAAAAAGTTAAAAATTTGAACATAATCGTTTCCTCAAGTGTCAATTTAATGGCTCTTATGGGTTTCACCATTTCAGTTTTCGACTATGGCATACTGTCGCCTCAAGCAAAACATCTTATCCACTTAAAGAGATAAGAGTAATAATAAAAATCAGGCCGCAGCATGGCGCTATTGTTATCAACAATATCTCGCGCAAATCTGATCAAACAGGTTTTCCGGCTGCTATTTGTCAGTGCTTTGGCCTATTGCACCACGGCGGTATCAGAAGGCCCGCAACTAAACACCACTGCAGCCATAGCGCTGTCCCCACGCTGCCCCCCGAGCTTTATGCTCAGCGACAACAATCAATGCCTGTTGCGCAATCTCTATCAACTTTATAATTCCCTCGGCGACCATGGTATCGGTGGACTAAAAACCGCCCTCCCAGCTCACCGCGATGGCTTTAGCCCGCAGCAGATTGATCTCGGTCGACTACTGTTTTTTGATCCCCTGTTATCTGCCGACCAATCGGTCTCCTGCGCCAGTTGCCACAACCCCAGCCAGGGTTTTAGCGATGGCCTCGGGCGCAGCGTCGGCATCCATGGCCAACAGGGCAGCCGCTCGGCACCGAGTTTGTGGAACAGCGCTTTTATCAAAGACTTCTTTTGGGACGCCCGCGCCCAGAGTCTTGAAGAGCAGGCCCTGAGCCCACTTTTCTCGCCTCAAGAAATGGGCAATAACCCCAGTCAGTTACTCAGTAGCCTGGAAGCCGTGCAGGCCTATCCGAAACTCTTTAAACAGGCCTTCCCCGAGAGTGCAGAACTCAGCCTCGATCAGATTGCCACTGCTCTAGCAGCCTTTCAGAGCTCGCTCATTTCTCTCAATAGCCGCTACGATCAATATGCCCATGGTTATGCCGAGGCACTAAATCAGCAGGAAATCGAAGGGCTGAATATCTTTCGCTCCTTTGTTGGACGCTGTTCCCAATGTCATATGCCGCCGCTGTTTACTAATCAACAGATCGCCGTGATTGGTAGCCCTGAACCCGAGGGCATGCCACGGGATATAGGTGCCGAAAAAACCTTTGGCTCGGCGAAATTGAAAGGCGGCTTTAAGGTGCCGAGTCTGCGCAATATTGCCGAAACTGCACCCTATATGCACTCCGGTCGCTTTGAAACGCTTCGTGAAGTGGCAGAATTTTACAGCGGCGGCCGCGGCCATGCGGTGCCTGAAGGGGAAGAGTTGCTGCTGCACTGGCATATCTCCGAACCCGATTTAAGTAGTCATGAACTCGACCGTTTAGTCGACTTTATGCGCACCCTCAGCGACAGCAGTCTGTTGCCCAGCATTCCACAATCAGTGCCTTCGGGGCTGAAAGCCTTTGGCGAAAAAGCCTTTGACGAAAAAATCATTAGTGAAAAAAATATAAGTGAGAACAACCATGAACAAAGCTAAAACACTGGGCATTATTATCGCTCTGGCGGCCTTTGTCGGCGGCTGGCAATTGGGTACAAACCTCAATGAAGCACCGCAGATTACCAGCAGTGTCGGTGGCGCAAGTTATAGCGGTGGTGGTCAAGCCGACAGGATTAACACTGCATTGCCAGAGCGCAACGCAACGGGCCAAACGATAACGGTTAATCCCGGCGACTCGATTCAGGCCGCGGTGGAAACGGCTCAGCCCGGCGATACCATTCAGGTGATGCCCGGTATCTATTCTGAAACTGTCTATATAGACAAAGACGATATTCATCTGGTGGGTGTTATTCAGGCCGGCGAGCGGGCAACTCTGGATGGCCTCGGCAAGCTCAACGATGCAATTCTCTACTCAGGCAATAATATCCTGATCGCCAATTTTAAAATCACCCGCTACAAAGGCAATGGCATCATGAGCCAAGCCGGTAATAATTTTGAGATACGCAATAATATAATTATCGACACCGGTATCTACGGGATCTTCCCCCAGCTCGGCGTCAATGGTGTGATTGAACATAATATCGTTTCAGGTATAGCCGATGCGGCGATCTATGTGGGCATGAGTGACAATATTCATGTGGCCCACAACGAAGTTTTCGACAGCGTCGCCGGCATTGAAATTGAAAACAGCCGTCACGCCATCGTCGAGAACAACTACACCCACAACAATAGCGGCGGCATCCTCGCCTTTATCACCCCCGGCCTGCCGATCAAAACGACCTTTGATGTGATTATCCGCAACAACTTTATTCTCGACAATAATATCCCCAACTTTGCCGCGCCGGGTTCCACCGTGGCTGGTATTCCCTCAGGCACGGGGATTTTGGTGATGGCTGCAGATGATGTGATTATCGAAGGCAATATTATTGTCAACCACAAAGTCGCTGGCATATTGATCAATGATCACGGCAATGCCCCGGGCCTAACGCTGGACCCCGATGTGGATCCCAATGCTGACCGGGTGATGATTCTCGACAATGTGATGCACAACAATGGCTATGACACTATTGATGAGGTGCGGGCCTTTGCCCTGACTGAACTGCACACCGGGGATATCGACATCTTCCAGATCGGACCCAGCCAAGACAGCTGCATTATCAATCGCCACCGCTACAACCATGTGGGTCTTGGTGACTTTGGCGAATGTGATTTCACCAATACCAACAGCACCCATAGCTATCTCTTAGCCGGTGGTGCCAAGCCGAGAGTGATTGGCTCAGAGGAACGGGGTGAAATCGCTTATATGGGTATCTGTGCCGGCTGCCACGCTTACGAAGATGTATTGATTGGCCCTTCCATAAGCGATATTCAGGCCATGTATGCGGGCAATGCCGAGGGTATTGTTAGCTATATCAATGCGCCGTTTAAAGTCCGTCCCGAATATCCGGAGATGCCAGCGCAGAATTATCTCGATGCAGAGACTCAGCTGGCAGTGGCCGAGTACCTGTTAAATATTGATCTCGGGCAAAGCCATCCTTAGAATTTAGTCAGCGCGAGCTCAGGGAAGATAGGTCTCCAGATAGACGAGCATATTCTCGCCCATCACTTTGCGGATCTGCTGCTCGCTGAGATTGGCGTCCAGCAGTGCCTGAGTGATTACAGCCATTTCACTGCCATCAAAAGAAGTTGTCACAGTGCCATCAAAATCAGACCCCAGGGCAACATGATCCTCACCCACTAGACCTATGCCATAGACAATCGCCTCGGCCACAGTGGCCGGGCTGTTGCCACAGATAGCCCCATCCCAAAAGCCCACGGCAATCAATCCACCGGCCGCGGCAATCTGCTCCATCAGCCCATCGCTAATATTGCGCGGCGAATCACAGTGACCCTGAAAGCCGGTGTGGCTGACGATTAGCGGCTTATCGCTAAGTGCCAGAGTATCGACCACCACCTGCTCTGAGGAGTGAGAGACATCCAACATAATTCCCAGCCTAAGCATCTCCGTCACCGCATCGCGACCAAACTGAGTTAAGCCTGCCCCGCTAGTGCCATGAAGCGAACCACCGAGTTTATTATCAAAGAAATGCTGCAGACTCATCATCCGAAAGCCATTATTGTAGAGCCGTTGAATATTCTCCAAATCCCCATCCAGTGCATGGGAACCCTCGGTGCCCAACAGACCGCCAATCAGGGTTGGGTTGCTCTGGCGCCGCTGCAGAAACTCAGCCAGGTCAATGCGCGATCGCAGCAACATTAAATTTTCCGGATCATGATCGGCCAGGTGATGTAGCTTATCCGCTTGAAACAGTGCCCGCTCAGCCAAGCTAGACCAGGTTGCCGTGGGCCAGCGCTGCATCATTGCCAGCAGGGTAATATTGTCACTGGCATCGGTCTGATTGAGTTCATAATTTTGACCACTGGGGGATTTGGTCACCGTGGTAAACATTTGCAGCCCTAAATTGCCCCGCTGCATGCGCGGAAAATCGAGATGGCCATAGTCATACTCTTCACTGAGATTACGCATCCATAGCAGGCTGTCTGCATGCCAGTCGCCAACCAGCAAACTGCTGTGCAGTGCTTGGGCCTCGGGAGAAATCTTGTAGGGCTGATGCTCAACCACAAGATTTTGCCCCTTATCCAAAATCGTTGGGGCGAAAGTCAGAAAGAGGCCGAGGGCAACAATAAGGGCGAGAACAGAAATAGTGAAATAGCGTTTCATTTTATAAGGACTCTTTTTTACCGGCTTATTTCCTAGGGCGACGGGTTATAGCCTGTCATAAGCCTGCAATTTATTAATTCTGATAACCGCCTGCACTTCGTCAACATAGACCTGACGCAGCTCTGAATAGTAGAGCAGTGTCTGAGCCAGCTGATGGCCCGTGGCACCGCTTTCACTAGTGCCCAGCTCGGCGCGCAGCACCCGCAGGTCGCTATAAGCGCGATGCGTATTGAGGTTGTGCAGATAGGCTTTAACGGCATCGTCTACAGAGTCAAACTTGGCCACTTCATGACGGCTTTCCGCCGAGCGTCGCCGAGGCACAATGCCGCAGCCTTTTTGATAGCACCACTGACCAAACAGATTATTACCTTGGAGAGCAAAGCGCGAAGTGCCCCAGGCCGACTCGATGGCCGCCTGAGCCAAAACCAGCGAGGGCGGCAGTGGCGCAACACGCAATAACAGCTGATCAATTATTTGCTGATTGTTTACCGCGTCGGAGTCCACAGGCTTTGAGTCCACAGCTTTCGACTCCACGCCGTAGCGCTCGGCCAGCTGCAGCAAGTGGCGCTGCTGAAAAAATGATAGCTCAGCATTCTCAGCCGCCATTTCCTGAAGCGCACCACGCTGCTCGACAATCGACTGATTGCCGGCCTGCACCAGGGGCAACATATACTCAAAGAACGCCGTCTTCTTCTGCTTCACATCGCTGTAGCCACTGAAATCTGGCAGCGGATGGCGGTCGGCACCGACACTGTAGATACCGACAAAAACCACCAATACAAGCGCAAAAAACGGCTTGCTACGGATCAAGCTCATCATGCCTTAAGATCTGCGAGCAGTTTACGCGCGGCCAAAAAGAAGAATGCCGCCGAGATCAAATTGACAAATGAGACTATGCCCAAGGCATAACGCAGTGACTCAGAACCATAAGCGGGGGCCAGCATATCGCTGATCATGCCCACAACCAGCGGCCCTAAACCCAAGCCAATTAGGTTGAGAATAAAGAACAGAATCGCCGACGCCATGGCGCGCATACTTGGGCTCACCAGGGTGTGAGAGATGGCGATGGTTGGTCCCAGATAAAAGGCACCCAGCATAGTGGCAAAAAATAGAAAGCCCAGTGCCAGTCTCGGATCGCCGATAAACACCGCGGTAAACATCAGCGGCACACTACAGGCCGCGGGAATGCCCGAGATCCACAGGTACCAGCGCTTGTCATTAGCGCCATAGCGATCAGCCAAGACACCGCCCATATAGGTTCCCAGCGCGCCGCCGATACCGGTAATAAGCGCCAGACTGGTGCCCACCTCCAAGCTGCTGAAACCGTGAGAGCGAATTAAAAACGATGGCGTAAAGTTGCCAATACCATAGCTGCTAAAGGCATTTAAACCCGCAGCGACGGCAAACAGTTTGAATGAGCCAAAGCCTTTCAGAGTCCGCAGGGTCTCGCCAAAGGTCGCTGGCACTTCAAGAGCACGCCCCTCAAGGCCACCACGTACGGGCTCACGAATAGTGAAACGGACTAATAGAGCGACCAAAAAGCCCGGCACACCGACGACGAAAAACGCCACCCGCCAGCCAAATTCGCTATTGATCCAACCACCGATCAAGAAGCCAAACAAAATACCCAGATAGACACCGGTGGAGTAAAACGACAGGGCACTGCCGCGCTGTTCAACCGGGTAGTAATCAGAAATCATCGAATGGGACGGCGGACTGCCACCGGCTTCACCGACACCAACACCGATTCGCGCCAGCAACAGTTGCCAAAAATTCTGTGTAAAACCAGACAGTGCGGTCATGCCACTCCATACCGCCACCGCGAGGGAAACAATATTTCGGCGGTTGCCAAGATCCGCCCAGCGGGCAATAGGAATTCCAACACTGACATAGAAGATCGCAAAGGCAAAACCAGTCAGCAGGCCAAGCTGGGAATCAGACAGGTCCATATCCACTTTGATCGACTCTTGGAGGATAACCAGAATCTGTCGGTCGATAAAATTAAGCGCGTACACCAGTGTTAGCAGCACTAACACATAGCGACGATAGCCGTTGGATACCGGGGTGGCCAGGTTTTCATTGTCCTGATTTTTAACAGACGGATCGCTCATTGAGTGCCTCGATTATTATTATTTTTGTAGGGCTGATGTTACTGCCACCTTCCGCAAGGTTAAAGCCTCACTGGATTTTGGTTTTAAGCGACTAATGTAACACCTAGGTCATCAAACTGATAAATATTCTTCGACGCCGGTAAGGTCGCAGTGCGCAAAAGCGTATTGGATGATGAAGGTTGCTGCATTACACAATTGAATTAGGGAGAATTCAGATGCACATAGATCCACCTGCAGAGTTCGAGAGTCAAAATAAGAGCAATTCCGATTCAGTTCAGAACAAACCCTCCAATCACAACAGCCACGCAGAACTCGCCAAACGTCACAGCTGGTGGATAGACCCCACAATCGAAGAGCCTCCGGCCCCAGAACTGAACTACTTCTCCGAGCTGTCACTGGCCAGGGATTTTAATGACTTTAGGCGGCAGATTATCCTCGCGCTCAAGCCAATGGGTTTGACTGACTTTTCTTTTGTCCATCTCAATGCTGATGGCGATGCCGACTCTCTAGTGCTGACAACCATTCCCAAGGGGATTTCACAGAGCTATTTTGATCAGGGGCTCTACGATGAGGCGCCCACTATTCCCTTCTCGGATAAAAACAATAGCACGCCATTTCAAACCGAACCGGACAGCCATGTGAAACTAACAGCGTTTGAGCGTGCTATAGCTGGGCCCAACAGAGAAATCCACAAAATCAACAAATCACAGGGCTTCTATGGCTTTTACAACCTGCCCGCAAACTCTTTTGATGGCACGGGCAAGGTGATGTTTCAGCTGATCCAGCGAGACGGTGATTCCACTGCGTTTCGAGACAAAATTGAGCAGTTTATGCGACCCCTGGAGTTGCTCTCGGAAGCCATTGATATGCTTGTGATACAGCGCTTTGCAGTCACAGTCGGCCTAAAAAAACCGCCGTCAGAGGTTACCTACAAGCTCAACCCAGCACCTCTGCGAGTACTACAGCATTTGGCCAATAATGATTTAAATATTCGATGTCTAGCTGAAAAACTATGCATCAGCGTGGTCACGGCAAACAAACATATGGAAACCGTGAGGAAAAACCTCGGGGTCAGAACTAACTATGCAGCGATTAAAAAAGGCCTGATCATCGGGCTGATTAAGTTCGAAGAATAATCGCCGTGGCTAGAGCCTGTAGTTAAAAGCCTGTAGCTAAAAGCCCGTAGTAAAAGCCTGAATCTGAGCTATTCAACTTAACCCCGCGCGCGCCTATGGTATTCCACTGGCCCAATAAAGAGCCTTGAGACTGAGTATTGAAAAGTTACCAAATTAACTGATAACCGCCACACCCCAATAGTTATAACCAGCGAACTTTGGGGTGCTCGGCAGGTACATCTGCTGCAGAGTTTCAATAGTAAAACCGGCCCCTGTAATCAGCTCGGGAATATCGCGATTGAGGTGACAGCCACCAGCAATCTTGCCCCAGATGGGATCGATACGGTCCTGCCATTTGGCCACGCCGGCATCCGGTGCCAGTCCGTGCTCGCAAAAAATAAGCTTGCCGCCAGGTTTTAATACCCGGCGTATTTCGAGATTGGCTGCCGCAGCATCGGGAATAGTACAGAGAGTGTAAGTAATCACTACGCTATCAAAATGATCGTCGGGAAAGGGCATATCTTCAGCGCTGCCCAGAGTAATGTCCACAGCCAAACCATTCTCTGCGGCAGTCTTGGCAACCACTTTCTGGGCCATCTCATTGAGCTCTGGGGAAGGGTCGAGGCCGATCACTTTGGTGACTTTGGCGGCGTCATAAAAGGGAATATTGAGTCCCGAACCAATACCCACTTCCAGCACTAGACCCTCGGCCAGAGGCACCACTTTGCCGCGCTGGTAGAGAATCGGTTTGGCACCACAGGCGCAGTTGAGAAAGGACGGTAGAATATATTTGTCGTAGAAGCTCATAGGGGTTTCAGCCTGTGTTATTAGTTTTTATTTTGGCTTTTAATTCAAATCCGCAGCGGACGCTTTAAGCGCCTCCATGGGCACGATTTCAAGGGCCATACTGTTGCTGCGGCGCAGGTACACTTTTGGTGCACAGCCACTCTCATAGGCTTCTAACCAACGCGTCGCACAGAGACACCAGGACTGTCCGGCGACCAAACCGGGAAATTCAAATTCTGGCCGCGGTGTCGATAGGTCATTGCCTCTGGATTTAGAGAACTCTAAAAACTCATCGGTGATTTGCGCACAGACGGTGTGGGAGCCGCGGTCGTATTTATCGGTGCGGCAGAAACCATCGCGAAAGTATCCGGTGATGGGGTTGCTGCAACACTCTTCGATTGCTTCTCCAAAGACATTGGTCTGGCTCATATTTTTAGGCTCATATTTTTAGGCTCGGCTGTTTTTGGCTCAGCTGTTTTAGGCTCTATATTAGTCGCTTTGATTCAGGTTACCGCGTTTAAGCGATTTACCCTACAGGGGAAGCTTTATTTGTCTATTAACATTCGCATTGCTGAATTTAATTAGCATGCTTATAATACGCGACCTCTCAACAAGCTGTCACTTTATCTTATGAGCAATGCCAATAACACCGACAACGACAGTCTGGGCTTTATTATCCATGACGTGGCGCGCATGATGCGCTGGAATTTTGAACGCCGCGCCCATGAATACAATCTGACCCGTTCCCAGTGGTCGGTTCTGGTGCTGCTGTCCCGGGAAAATGGCGCTCAGCAAAAGCGCCTTGCGGATATTATTGGTGTCACCGCCATTACTATGACCGGTCTGGTGGATCGACTGGAGCGCGATGGATGGGTTGAGCGCCGCCAAGACACACAGGACCGTCGCGCCAAAAGGGTATTTCTTACAGACAAGGTTGAACCCCTGATAGAGAAAATTAAGCTGGTGGGGATACAGGTCCGCGAATCTGCGCTAAAGGGAATTTCCGCCAGCGAGGAACAACAGCTAACCGATCTGTTGCGGCGCATGCGCGCCAATCTTAGCGCCCAAAACGCCGATACAAAATAGTCAGAATCCCCAGCCATACGCCGTACCCCTTACCCCGTACCCAAACAATAATAACTAAAACAGGAATACAGGCCTTGTCAGACAAACTCAAACGCAAAGTGACGCTCCTCGCCGGACCATTGGTCATCGCCGCAATCGGCGCCTATTTTTATATGATCGGTGGCCGTTATATGGAGACCGACAATGCCTACTTAAAGGCTGGCATGATGTCTATTGCCAGTCAGATCTCTGGCAAAGTGGTGGAGGTGTCGGTTGGCGACAATGGCCGAGTCGAGGCCGGACAACTGCTGTTTCGTGTCGATGACCAACCCTATCAAATTGCACTGGCACGGGCAGAGGCGAATCTGGTTAAAGTGGGTGGCGATGTTGAAAGCCTAAAAGCGGACTATTTCAATAAGCTCGCGGATCTGGACCAAAGTAAAACTCAGCACGATTTTTATCTGCGAGAGTTCAATCGCTTAAACAGCCTGTTGGCGCGCAAAACCGTCTCGGCGGCTGAAGTAGATCAGGCGGAGTATCTCTATCTCGACGCGATCAATGAGATGCAGGTGACCACTCAGGCACTGCAAGTGGTTAAGGCCCGACTGATTGATATTGATCTGCCGCTACAACAACACCCCAGTTATCTGCTGGCCCTGGCCGAGCGCGATAAAGCTAGATTAGATCTCAGCCATGTTCGAACCGTCGCCCCCTCCGCCGGAGTGGTAGCAAATTTTTCGATCCAAAAAGGCGAATATATTATCGCTGGGGCGCCGCTATTTAGTCTGGTGGATGACAGCTATATCTGGGTTGAAGCGAACTTCAAGGAAACTGACCTGACTCACCTGCAGGTTGGGCAGCCGGCAAGCATTAATGTGGACTCCTATCCGGATCAGCAGTGGCAGGGTCATGTAGCCAGTATTACCCCGGGCACAGGATCGGAGTTTTCGCTGTTGCCAGCGCAAAATAGCACCGGCAATTGGGTCAAGGTAGTGCAGCGTATTACCGTCAATCTGGCCATAGATTCAGCATCTAGCTCATCGGACGCCTCAGGGGTTGCCCTCACCACCGGCATGAGTGCATTGGTAAAAGTGGATACCGGCCACAGCCGCAAGCTGCCCTGGGCCAACTAATGATCCACAGCGCCATTAGCGTCGAGGTCAGCCATGTCAGTTCAAATTGAGCTGACACCCCGGGCCAAGTCCGCGGTGACCTTGGCGGTGATGTTGGCTGCCATTATGCAGATGTTCGACACCACCATTGCCAATGTGGCCCTGCCCCATATGCAGGGCAGCTTATCTGCCACCCAGGACCAACTGGCCTGGGTGCTGACCTCTTATATAGTCGCGTCGGCGATTATGACTCTGCCTGTAGGTTGGCTGTCCGGACGTTACGGGCGCAAAAACGTTTTTGTTATTTCCATCGTCGGCTTTACTCTCACCTCACTGCTTTGCGGCGCTGCCACTTCACTCAACGAGATGATTGCCTTTCGTATTTTACAGGGCCTATTTGGCGCTGCACTAGTGCCCCTATCTCAAACCATTATGCTCGACATAAATCCCAAGGAAGACCAGAGCAAAGCTATGGCCATGTGGACTATGAGCATTATGATCGGGCCTATTTTAGGACCCACCCTGGGAGGCTTTCTCACTGAGTATTATTCCTGGCGCTGGGTGTTCTATATCAATTTGCCCTTCGGCGCGGTGGTGCTATTTATTATTCTCAGCCTAATGCCCGAAACCGAGCGCGAAGAACGTCCCTTTGACGGCTTGGGCTTTTTTACCCTGGCGCTATTTATCGCCGGCATCCAGTTATTGCTCGATCGCGGCCACCATCTCGACTGGCTCGACTCACTGGAAATACAGTTCTATTGTGCGGTAGTTCTGGCATCACTCTGGGTCTATGTGGTGCACACCCGCACCGCCAAAAACCCCTTTATAACGCCGGCCATTCTTCGCGACCGCAACTTTGCCACCGCTCTGGTATTTATGTTTTTTATCGGTTTGATTCTGCTCGCCACCATGGCCCTGCTGCCAAACTATCTGCAGAATATTATGGGTTATCCGGTATTCGATGTGGGTACCATTCTGGCACCCCGGGGCCTTGGCACCATGCTATCGATGTTTTTATTGGGTAAGTACGGCCACCGTTTTGACCCCCGGGCACTGGTCTTCTTTGGCCTGTCGTTTACCGCCTATTCGCTATCGCTCATGGTCCAGTTCGATACCTTTGTGCCGGCCCATATGATTGTTAGCAGCGGCTTTATGCAGGGCTTTGGCCTCGGGTTTGTGTTTATGCCGATGAGCATCCTCGCCTATCTGACTCTGGAACCAAAATATCGTGCTGAAGCGGCGGGACTATTTAGTCTGGTGCGCAACTTTGGCAGCAGTATTGGCGTCTCCGTCGCTTTCGTATTGTTTGCCCGCGGCATGCAAACCCAGCATGCCTATTTGGCTGAAAATATCACCCCCTACGTCACCAGCATGGGCCTGCAGCAGTTACCACAGGTGTTCCAAAACGAAGCGAGTGCGGGACTGATGTTATTGGATATGGAGATCAACAGACAGGCGGCAACCATTGCCTACCTGAATGATTTCAAGCTGATGATGTGGGTGGTGCTGGCCATGTTGCCCATGGTCTTGTTGTTGCGCGCACCGGACAAAGAGCCGGCCGCTGCAGTAACAACTAGCACGTAAAAAGGGGCACGTAAAAAGGGGCAGGTAAAAAGGGCCGCATTAAAAGGGCCGCGTAAAACATCAGCCCAGAAGAGAGACGACTTAATTGGATGTAATTGGATGGACAAATGGATGTAGGCAGGCTATATTTAAACGGATGGAATTGGATGGATAAACGGATGTACCCCCAAAAAACTAGCAGGCAGCACAATGAATATTGAATCGCTCGAAATCACCAACGCCACATTGTCGCTAATATCCAGGCTCGATCAGTTCAAAGGCGCGTGGCAGGCTATTGGTCGTATTGCGCCAGAGCGCCTATCCAGCTTGCGATATGTTGCCACCATTGAGAGCATTGGCTCATCCACTCGTATCGAAGGGGTGAAACTTACTGATCGAGAGATTGAACAATTATTATCCAATTTGGATATTCAGTCGTTTAACAGCCGGGACGAACAGGAAGTGGGTGGCTACGCAGCCGTAATGGAAACCGTATTTGCCCATTGGGAAAATATTCCCCTTAGCATTAATTACATTAAGCAGCTGCACGGCGAATTACTGCAATATTCCGATAAAGATGTGCGCCACCGCGGTCAATATAAAACCTTATCCAACAGTGTTGAAGCCTTTGATCCTGAGGGAAATAGTCTTGGTATTATTTTTGAAACCGCTAGCCCCTTTGATACACCGCGCTTAATGGATGAGCTTATAGAATGGACTGACGCTACCCTAAGGGAGGAGCTGCTACACCCGCTGCTGGTCATTGCAGTTTTCACCGTAACCTTTTTGGAAATCCATCCCTTTCAGGACGGCAATGGCAGACTATCGCGCACACTTACGACCTTGCTACTATTAAAAGCAGGGTATAACTATGTACCCTATTGCTCACTTGAAAGCGTCATTGAGCAGAGTAAAGAAGCCTATTACCTTGCTCTGCGCAAAACACAGGCCACTATTCGAACCGATACACCCAACTGGCAACCCTGGGTAACCTTCTTCCTAACATCTCTCAGCCAGCAAAAAGAAAGGCTTGAAACGAAAATGAGACGTGAGCACCTAATCCTTGGCGATCTACCCAAGCTCTCTTTGGACATTTTAGAAATTGCCCGAGAGCACGGCAGGGTGACGATTAACGACGCGGTCAAGGCCACTGGGGCCAGCAGAAATACCATCAAAGGGCATGTCAGTGGCTTATGCGGCAATGGACTGATTACCCAGCATGGAGCAGGTCGCGGCACCTGGTATTCTCTAGCTTAGGCGCCGAGTTCAATAACAATAGACGCAAACCTTATTGCTATTACTGCAACTACAGCCCCGCAGCCATCTCCCGCGCTGCTTTCAGCTTCGCTCTAAAGCTTTCATTTCTCGCCGCACCAGCCACTGGCTGACTGCTAAACCAGGTCATCACCGTGTCAGCCTTGCGGTTGATATAGATAACCTGCCCATGAATACCCACGGCGGCAAACTCGCCAATGCTCGCGTCGAGAATCCACCACATATTGTGATAGGCAGACCAGGTTTCTTCTTTGTAATTGCTGTTGGCAGCCATATTGGCTTTTAGCTGGTCACTGACCTCCAGAGTGGCATCGACCCATTTGCTGGGAATAATCTGCTGGCGATTAAATTTGCCCGAGTCGCGGATCATCATGCCAAAGCGTGCGGCGTCTCTTAATGTGCTGTTCATGCCGCCGGTGACGGCCGGCATATAGGCTCTGTCTACAGCTATAGTGGCATCGTGTTCGACACCGAGCTTGGCCCAGATATTTTGCTGAATAAAGTCTTGAAATGGCTGCCCGCTACGTCGTGCAATCAACCAACCGAGCACATCCGCATTGCTCGAGTTGTAGTCAAAGTTGTCGCCGGGCTGGCGCTTGGGATCCGGTTTGATAAAGCGGCTGAGAAAATCATGCACACCGTAGATCTGGCTATTATTTGGCTGCACATCACGCGCACCAGGCAACCAACCCATATTTAGCGCCGGTACATAATAGAGCGCAAAATCCGAGGTCATATCGGTGTAGGTTTCTTTGAAATCTAACGAGGTGGCGTGGTCCAGCAGCTGCTGGATGGTGACCCGCTCAAAACCACTGCCTTTAAGTTCCGCAATATAGTCCGCTGGTGATTTATCGAGCTTCACTTTGCCCTGCTCTACGAGTATGCCAAAGGCACTGCTGGCGAGAGATTTGCTCATGGAGAACCAGATATGCTGGGCATGGGGATTAAAGCTGTGGAAGTAGCGTTCGTGGAGCAGCTTGTCGCCTTGGATAATCGCGACACCGTCGCCATAGTTGCTCTCGAAGATTTGATCAAAAGACTGTTGCTCACCCGCTGAGGTGGTGAAGCGTTTTTCGCCGAGTTGGGATTGCGAGGGGCCGGGCAGCTGAACAATATTGCCCTGACGGGGAATCACCACAGTATTGAGTGGCGCACCGATATTTTGAAAGGCCCATTGATTCAGCGGGTAGTCACGGAAATTGTGCATGGTGACTTGGGAGTTGCGCGCCGGGGGCACCCCCTGCATGGGCTTTGATTTTACGGGCTTTGACTTTACAGGCTCTGACCTAGTGAACTCTGCTGCGGCTTGGTCAGCTGTGACCAGATGGCCTGTGAGACAGAAAGATATTAGGGTAAATATGGATACGGCAGCCTTTATGCGCATGGCCTGTTCCTCTTTATCGTTTTTATTATTGGGGCTTTTTATCGTTCAAGTGAGGATAACAGGCATGGGACCATGCAGCTATGCCGCATTCCCGAAAGAACGCGACATAGTGGGTATTTACAAGGCAGGCTATTGTTAGTTCTGCTGAAACACTCGCACGTAATCAACCAGCATGCGCTGGGGGAAGTTCGTGTTGGCGTTGGGTGAGCCGGGCCAGTTGCCGCCCACGGCAACATTGAAAATCAGGAAGAACTCCTTCTGAAAAGCGGATAGCTCGGCACCGTTATCAATCGCCATACTGTGGTATTGGATGTCGTCTATATACCAAGTCAGCGCGTTGGGGGTCCAGACAAGACTGAACACATGGAAGGCGTTGGCTAATGTTTCGCCACCGCTCAATGTGTATGTATCGCCAAAGGACGCTGGTGAATAAGGCTGTTTGGTGACGCCGTCAGCTTGAAAGGTACCACCAATATTCCAGTGGGCAGTGCCCACTACTCGATTTTCCAAACCATTGCCGCCAACCATTTCCATGACGTCAATTTCACCGCTGTAGGGCCAGCTAACAGTGGTGATGTTGTCGCCTAACATCCACAGCGCGGGCCACATACCTTTGCCTTGAGGCATGGCGGCACGAATATCCACTCGACCATATTTAAAGCTAAATTTGCCCTGAGTCTTAATTCTTGAGGAGGTATAGCTGCGACTACCAAAGGCTTGCTCTTTGGCTTCGATAATTAACAGGCCTTCTTGAAGGCTGGCATTTTCTGAGCGGTAATACTGCTCTTCGTTATTGCCCCAGCCGTTGTTACCAGTGCCTATATCATAGTTCCAATCCGCAGAGTTCAGTGACGCCCCAGAGAATTCATCGGACCACAGCAAGCTGTAACCGGCGCGAGTTTCAGGTGAGGTGGCACCGCTAAAGTTAGGATTAACCCAAACAGTATTGTCTGTACCTTCACCCTCTGTCCCTGTAGTAGGTCCCCCTGGCGCAGCTTCCCAGCGCACATTATCAACTTGGAAAACGGTATTGCTGTAGTTGGTGGCCCAAATAACAATACCGGTATCCACGGTCGCCAAGCTGAGATCCTGAGCCACCAAATTATTCACCGGCACGGTTAGGGTCTGCCAGTCTGCGGTGTCGCTGGTGCTTAGACTGTAGTTGCCAGAAGAGCAGGGATAGATACAGTCAACTTTTATTGAAAGCCCGGAATCGCCACTGAGTATTTTTACATCGAGAACAATATTGCCGCCGGCATAGGCTGAGGCGTCAACGGGGGAAGATGTCTTGGTATAGACCGCCGCCACTTTATTGGCTGAGGAGTGGCTGATTTGCAGCACCGTGCCGCGATCCGCATCAGTGACCAAGGCCCAATTAACATTTGGGCAAGCGGCACCGCCATCGTCGCTACATTCTGCGTAATCAATCTGCTGGTCGTAACCATTGAGCGCCAGATCCCAGGTTGCGCCAACAACCCCGTCATCAAAGACAATTAACGGGTCGGCAATGGCGATCCCAGAGACGGTTACGACTCGGGTTGCTGTGGCGCTGTTGCCCGCAGCATCGGTTGCGCTATAGGTCAATGTATAGTCGCCAGCCACAGTATTTGTGACACTGCCAGCTGTGGAGACAGTAACGGCGCTATCGACATTGTCCGTCGCCGTGGCGCCAGCATCAGAGTAGGAATCGCCCAGCTCGATGGTCAGGGTTTCAGCACCCGATACAGAGATCACTGGAGCGGTTGTATCTGCTGGAGCTGGATTAGGAGCTGGATTAGGAGTGGGAGCTGGAGCAGAATTTGAACCACCGCCTCCGCCACCACAGGCTGTCAGGACTAGTGACATCAAACCTATCAGGATCGGCTGCTTAAAGGCTGGTGATAATTTAATCGACTGCTTTAATGAATCGCTTAATAAATCTCTTAATAAATAGCTTAATAAATCGCTTAATAAATGGCTCAATAAGGGGTTCCCTGAAATAGTTGTTTTTTTATAGAGATGGATGTTCGCGCGTCAAAGTAATAGCGTCCAGCGCAATCCGGTCAAAGGGCTAATTTATGCGACTAAATGGATCTTATTGAAGTCGTCCAAACACCAAAACGCCCCACAGCACGTGAGGCCCTTATGGAGACGCTATTTTTCTGCAATCACTGAGCGCAGCAGTCGGCCCATGGCGGTTTTACCCAGGTCATCAGCTGGAGCATTATTTTCCCAGGCTCTGTGGCCACCAATCATTACCAGATTAACCACATCATCGGAGCGATTGACCAACTGCTCATGACTAAACTCTTCCCGGTAAACACGCTGCACTTTGCTCTCGCCATCGTATTCGGCAAGCTTTACCGGATCGATCAAAATCAAGTCGGCCACATCCCCAAGATCAATAGTGCCACCCTCGACACCAAAGACATCGGCCGGATCTTTAGTCAGGCGTTTGACCATATAGCTGACATCCCCATCACCGCCCTGGGCCGCCAGTTGCAGGCTGCGTAGGTTGACGTCATAAAAGGCCATATTGGTGAGGTGGGCGCCGCTGTCGTTAAAGCCGGGCAGCAGATTCGGGTGCATGAGTAATTCGCGCACGGTTTTCATGTCGCGGTTGGCGGTGACCGTGCTCCAGCTCAGATCATTGTCAAAGCTTCTCAGCATCTGCAGCATAAAATCGCCTTCATCGGCGATCCAGGCAAAATCCTTCTCCAACAGGTCCCGCTCACTGTGACTCAGGGTCTCGTTTAGCTCCCCCGATTTAAACGCCAACATACGCTCAAACAATGCCTGAAAGGTCATGCCCTGCCAGCTCTGCTGGGGGCAGCGCACCACATCCATATCCGCAAGAGTGCGGTTAAAGGCATAGTCTTCAAGATTCATTTTTCGCTTTAGTCGCGCCAAGCTCCAGCCCTGCTTGCCCTCCATCCACATCGCTTTAAAGGCTTTCACATAGTCCGGATCAGTGAGAATACCGAGACGTTCGGCGCGGTCTTCAAGATCGGTTTCATTGAGACGACGGAGCTCGGGAATCTCTTCCGCGAGGGGGGTTACTGCGCCATCGGACCAAACTTTAAACGGCGCACCCAGGGCCTGCATATGAAAGTCCCCTTGAATTAAACGGGAGTTCAAAATGGTGGCTAAGCGCTTAGCCAGGCCCGAGATACGCCAGTTATTGGCAATATCCAGTGCCGCTACAACTGTGGTTTTTAACGGTTTGCCGTAGAGCCGGCCGCTGGTTAGCAAAAAGGTTTTCAGGGTGCCAATAACACTGTCTTTAGGTGGCGTTGCCTGCCATACGGCACCGGCTTCACGAACAACCTGGGCCAGCTGCTTGATCTCGCCATACTTGGCAAACTGGGTGGGGATGGTTTTATCGCAGTGGGGCTGTGCCGCCAGATAATGGAACGGCAGTGCGTCAGTGGAAAAACCCACATAGCCCTGCTTTAGCGCATCGCGCAATGTGCCTTTCATGGTCTCAATTTCGGCAGCGGTTGGATCGCGGCTAACACTGGCATCGAAGCCCATGGTGTCGATGCGCAACATGGAATGGGGGAATAATACCGCCACATTGGGGCCCATTTTGAGGCTATCCAGATGATCCAAATAGTCCTTTGGGTTGTCCCAGGTGCAGTTGTCAGCACAGCTGCGGAGTACCGATTTGGGGATATTTTCCACGCGGGCATAGCAGCTAACGATGGGATCATTGATACCGTCGCGCTGATTGCCAAAGGCCAATCCTAAACTGCAGTTAGCGATCACTACCGAGGTAGTGCCATGGCGAGTTGACTCGGGCAGCCCCGGGGCCACTTCGAGCTCCAAATCATAATGGGTGTGAATATCAAATAGACCAGGCATTAACCACAGGCCTTTGGCATCGATTACTTTCCCGGCGCTGGTCTGATCGAGGTTCTGACCGCGGGCAACAATGCGCCCTCCGGCAATGGCGACATCTTCAATCACTGGGGCTTCGCCGTTGTTAAAGACCTTGGCGTTGGTGATGAGCGTATCGAAACCTAAGGCATTGACAGCCGCTGTATCTGCCGGGGAAGCGTCGGCTGGAAAAGCGTCCACTTGCGAGTCTTTTGATTGGTTCATATTGACTTCTCTTCGGTTAACTAAAGGCACTCACTAACAGCTGATCAAGGGGCCAGCTGGCGCTTGCTTTGTTTGATGCCATGATTGAGCCAACCCGACTCATTGAGGTTGCCTGAGGATTTGCGCAGTGCGGTCAATACCTGCAAGCGCATGGCCTGCACAGCGCGATTATCAGGCTCGGCATCCAGCGCCGCCTCGATTAACAGCAGTGCCTTAACAGCATCTCCCGCGTTTAATGTTTCTTCCGCCAGTGCCACGACTTTGCCAGCACCTCCGGCAAGGGCCACCAGATCAGCGTAAATCGACTGGGGAGACTGAGCATACATATTCACTGGATCACCATCGAACCAGCCCATATAGCCTTCATAGATACCGCGCACCGACCAGGAGACCCAGCCATAGGCTTCACCCACATCCAGTTCGGCGGGCAGTTTAATCTCGCGCATCAGACTGAACACATCGCGGCCCTGATTCATGCCTTGAACGGTTTGATCGTGGACATATTGAATCGCGTCGCGGTAGCGGGTCAGCTCCCGGCGAATATTGTCATTGCCGAGAATCGGCTCGCCATGACTGGGCAGCAAAATTTCCGGCTGCAGTGCCAAGACCCGATTAATCGACTCGATATAATCAAGCGCCCAGCGTGGCTTGGTGCCGCGCAAGGTATAGATATTGGGGAATGAACGGTAAAAAAGATCGCCGACAAAAGCGGCTTTATAGTCAGGCATCCACACCGTCAGGGCATCGTAGGTTTCCGCTGGGGTGTGCAAAATTTCAAACTGCTCGCCGCCCAGAGTAAAGTCGAGACGCCGATCGAATAAGGTGTTGGGCAGCATATTGACGCCAGCGCTCTGGCTGGTTGTGGACGACGGCTCGTCCTCTTCGATCAAATCAAAACCAAACTGGGCACTGTTGCGCTGCATAAACAACTTGCCCAGACGCTTTTGATAATTGAGAAACTCAACCATATTCTGCTGGGCAATCACCTTGGTCTGGGGCTCTCGCCACAGGGCAACTCCACCGGTATGGTCGCCATGGCCATGGGTGATAATAATCGAGTGTATTGGGCCATCGCTTACCGCGGTCAATAGCTGCTTATGTTTTGCTGCCATGGCCGGCAACGAGGTGTCGACAATCACATTGCCTTCATCGGTGACCACCATAAAGGTATTACCAAAACCGCTGGCCTTGTAGATCACCTGATTGATTTTTTGCGCCACCAGCTGATCACTGCCCTGCTGGAGATGCAAACTGGGATCCACGCGGCCGCTTTTTAAGGCTTCAGGTTCATAGCTATCGGCAGTGGACGGTAATGCTAAAGGTATCGCCACTGCCGATATCAGCAAAAGCGCCGCTAGCCTACCCTGATAATTAGAAGCCATCATACAACCCACCCCCGCTTTAACCACAATTGCCGATTTTAGACGTCTTTTCGCGTCTTTTTCTGTACTTTCTAGCCTTTCTAGCCTTTCTAGCCTTTATTGCAGAACTTAATTACTGCTGCTGTAATTCCCACTGCGTAATCAAGTCGCTGGTGTCCTCTTGCCAAGGGTGAAAGTCCTCGCGGAAGAACTCCTTATAAGGGGCCCAGGTACCGCGCAATATGCCCTGCTTACCAAACAAAAAACGCACACCTGAGAGCCACACCGTCGGGCTCCAGAGCTTGCCGTCAGATTTCAATATATGGCGCACGCCGTGAAGAATATCCCAGGTCAAAAACAAGGTGCTGCGGCGCATGGCGGCGCGACGCATTTTCTCGGTGCCACCTATAGCCCGATAGACATCAAAGGCCACGGCTTTATGTTCCATCTCTTCAACCGAATGCCACTGCCAGAGATCTCGCATGGCGGGGTCGGCATCGGCAAAAATACCGCTATCACCGAGGGCTTTTTCTGCCAGCACGGCGGTTAAGTGTTCCACTGCAACGGTGCCAGCAAGCTGTTCCCGGGCCGGTACATTCTTTTTCACCCATCCCATACGGCGACGCAGGGGACCTTCAAGTTTTTCCAGATCATAACCGCGCAGCTCACAGAGCATTTCGTTGTAGCGCCGGTGCTCCCGCAGATGCACCGCTTCTTGGCTGAAAAACTGGCGCATCTCTTCCTGCAACTTAGGGTCACTGATGCGATCACGGTAATGACGTACCGAGTTAATAAAGAACTGTTCCCCAAGAGGAAAAGTAATCGACATGGCATTGAACCAGGCCGTGGCGAAAACATCCTTGCGCATCCAGTCAGTCTTGAGCGCCGCGGCTAAATCATGCTGCCGATTGCGCGGCTGAATGGCCACATCTGCTGGTGTAAACGACTGGCTCTGATTCTTGCTCACAACAAAACTCCTACATGCGCTCAACAATAATTGCTGGCGCCATTCCGCCGCCGGCACACATAGTGATCAGGCCGCGCTTTAGTTGACGTCGCTCTAACTCATCGACCATGGTGCCAATCAACATAGCGCCGGTTGCGCCAATCGGATGACCCAGAGCCATAGCACCGCCGTTCACATTGACAGTGTCACGATCGAGTTCGAGATCGCGAATAAACTTCTCTGCCACCACGGCAAAGGCTTCATTGATTTCCCAGAGATCGATATCGGCTTTTTCCAAACCCGCTTTAGCCAGTACACGCTTGGCCGCCGGCACTGGCGCATTGAGCATCAGTGAGGGGCAGTCGCCCATATTACAGAAGGCCAAAACCTTGGCTCGGGGCTTCCACCCTTGCTTGGTGGCGTAGTCAGGTGAGGCGAGTAGCACAGCAGCGGCACCGTCGACGACACCGGAGGAGTTGCCGGCGTGATGCACATGTTTGATTTCTACATCGGGGTATTTCACTGCCATCAATTTAGCGTAAGTCGCGCCTTCTTCATCCAGCGGCATCTGGGCTAGCTTTTCAAATGAAGGATTTAACTGACTGAGGCTTTCACGCGTAGTGCTCGGACGGGGAAATTCATCTTTATCCAATGCCAGAGTGCCATCGTCGTGATACACAGGCACCAGGCTCTTATCGAAATGGCCGTTGGCGATGGCGTGGGCTGCGCGCTCCTGGCTCACTGCTGCCAGGCTATCTAAGTCTTCTCGGGAAATGCCTTCAATCGTCGCGATAGTATCCGCACAGATGCCCTGATGGGACTGACCGTACATCTCGCGCAAATGCTCATTGCCAGAATCCACAAAGGGCGACATCTCACCACTGAGCAGACCGTAACCGGACATCATTTCACAGCCACCGGCTACGACTAAGTCTTCCATACCCGACATAATCGAGGCCGCGGCCATATTCACCGTGGTAATACCGGAGCCGCAAAAACGGTCCAGGGTCACACCACTAGAGGTCACGTCATAACCGGCATCGAGAGCCGACATGCGGCCCATATCATTGCCATTTTGGCCACGCTGGACATTACAGCCCCAGATCACGTCGGCAACATCCGCGGTGTTAACGTCATTGCGCTCAGCCAGTGCTTTGAGCACTGTGGAACCCAGTCGCTGTGGGTGAATCGTCGTCAGGGCGCCACGGCCCGGCTTGCCAATGCCACGGGGAGTGCGACAGGCGTCAATAATCCATGCTTCAGTCATGCGCTATACCTTTTGTTAAATACGTTATAAAAACTGCGGTTAAGAGCACCAAAGTCAGCTGTATTTGCTTCGGCTTTATATGTAGGTGGCCTCAGACTATTCCCCATGCCAATAGCATGCAAGCTTAGTTGTGACCGATTGGACAGCGACCAAGAACCAGGCCTCTGCGCCTATTGGCTAACAGGCCTCTGTGTCTATTGGCTAACAGGCCTCTGGGCCTATTGACTAAAGAGCCTTATCACTAATCCCATCAATACAATTTTGTTGCGTTATACTCATGCAAAATAGCTCGCTAGAGCAGCCATCAAAAAGTGCGGAGACACTGATGCAGATTTTGAGAACCCCAGACAAGTGCTTTGACAATATCCCCGACTATCCCTTCGAGCCTCACTACACCACTGTCAAGACCCACGACGGCAGCGATCTTAGAATTCATCATGTAGACGAGGGACCCGAAGATGGTCCGGTGATTCTGTGCATGCACGGCCAACCGGTATGGAGCTATCTCTATGCGCGCATAATTCCCCATTTAGTCAAAGCCGGTGTTCGGGTGATTGCTCCGGACCTGCCCGGTTATGGCAAATCCGACAAACCGGCGGCGCGAGAGGATTACACATATCAGCGCCAGGTGGATTGGATGAACCAGTGGTTGGTTCAAAACGATTTCAGCAACCTGACCTTTTTTGGCCAGGACTGGGGCGGCTTAGTGGGTCTGCGATTGGTTGCAGATAACGGTGAGCGCTTTGCCCGAGTGGCGATCGGCAATACCGGCTTGCCCTATAGCCCAGATGTGCCTCAGGAGATTGTTGAGGAAATTACCGCATTTCGAAATACTAAGAAAAAATTAAATCTGTTTTCAATGACAGCACAGATGAAAAAAATGAATGGTGCCGGGGGCGAGAAATATTCGAGTCTTAGACAGTTTGCCCACTGGCAAAAATACACCTGGCAGACCAAAGATGTTCCCGCTGGGATTATCTGCTCCACACAGATGGAAAAACGCAACCCGCTCTCTGTAGCCCTTGAATTATTGATGCGCACTATAGGGCTTGGCAATATCTCACCATTCCCTACGCAGCTGTCAACTGTCTATGAAGCGCCCTTCCCCAGCCCAGAGTATAAAATGGCCGTGCGCGCAATGCCCACTCAGGTTCCGATAATGCCCGACCCCTCTCTGGAAGCGCAGAAAAAAGCCTGGGACTTTTTTGAACAATTTGAAAAACCTTTTTTATGTATTGGTGCTGGAAATGATCCTATTACCAATGGTTTTGAAAAGCCTTGGCTGGCAAAGGTGCCGGGGACCAAAGGTCAGCCCCACGGGATGATTGGCGGCGGGCATTTCTTTCAGTGGGCGAAAGCAGAAAAATTATCTGATATCTTGGCTGATTTTATTTTCAACAATGCAGCTGAAAAATAGTAAAAAGATAGCAGAGAAAATATTAGGAGTAACGAGCATGAAACAGACCGAAAAAAATCTTTCTGGAAAAAATCACAGCGAACCTGAAAACTGGCGTGAGCGCGGTGAGTTTGTCGAATTGCTCGGCCATTCAATGTTTGTGATTGACGAAAGTCCTGATCAAAGTTCTGGTCAAAGCTCTGATCAAAGCTCTGGTCAAAACACTATCGACAATACACCTGAGCTGCCAACCATTTTATTGCTTCACGGCTTCCCCACTTCCAGCTGGGACTGGCAGCCCATGTGGAGTCTGCTGGCGAAAGACTACCGTTTGATCGCCGTGGATATGCTCGGTTTTGGTTTTTCTGACAAACCCAACAAACACCAATATTCTATTCATGGTCAAGCGGATCTGGTTGAAGCGTTGGTAAAAGCCAAACAGCTAAAACAGTTTCATGTGCTGACACATGACTATGGCGATACCGTTGGCCAAGAACTGCTGGCTCGCCAATGTGAAGGCGGCGGAGCCGGCGAATGGCTGTCTTGCTGTTTTTTAAATGGCGGTCTGTTCCCGGAGACCCATCGTGCACTGCTAACGCAAAAACTATTATTGAGTCCCATCGGCGGTCTATTAAACCGGCTGACGGGTTATGCAAAATTTTGCCGTAACTTTAGCTCGGTGTTTGGTGCCGACACTAAACCCTCGGAAGAGGAATTACAGAATTTTTGGTGGCTAATTAATATTAATGACGGCAAACATATTTTTCACAATCTGATTACCTATATCCGCGATCGGCTGGAACATCGTGAGCGCTGGGTGTCAGCCATGCAGCAATCGACTATCCCGCTGGGTTTAATCAATGGCTCGGTGGACCCGGTGTCAGGCAACCATATGGTTGCCCGCTACCGAGAGCTTAACTGTCGTTTGGACTATCTTGCTGAACTTTCCGAGATCGGTCACTACCCTCAGGTTGAAGCGCCGACTGAAGTCACCGCCCACTATTTGGCATTCTTAGAACCTATTAAGGGGCAGTTAGGCTAGCTGGCGTGGATTTATAGGGGCTAATTAATTCTTTCTAATGCTCTTCGGCCCATAAATAGGCAACACTACCTATTTAAGGGTGTAATATTTTTGTGATTGCGTTATTTTGGTAACCTAAAATTGCTTAAGTAGATAACAACATGAATGCCAGTGCAAAGCCGCAAAAGGAAACGCTGCCACACTCCGCGCCCCGGGTGCGCAAACGCCGTATCCAAGAACGTACCGAAGTGGCCCGGGCCAATATTATTGCCGCGGCAACACCGATGTTTGCCGAGCAGGGTTTTGATGCCATTTCCGTGCGCGATATCGAAATCGCCGCCGAGGTTAAGCGCGGCATGCTCAGCTATCACTTTGAGAGCAAAGACCGCCTCTGGAAAGTGGTTGCCGATGAGATGTTTGCCAATCTTGTGCGCGAACTGGATTTGCGCCTGGTAATTCTTAAAGATCTGCCAAAACGGGAAAGTGTCGCCCTGCTGATTCGCTTCCATGTTCGCTATTATTCGGAGCACCCTGAGTTGAGCCGCTTTATGAGCCAGGAGGCGCGCCAGGGTACTTGGCGAATTAAATACCTGGCCACTAAACATAAGCACCCAAGCCTTAACCTGTTAGCCAACCATATCACCAACAGCCTCGATCTAAGTGAGCGCGAGTTCGCCCACTGGTATTACATTATGGTGAGCGCCTCGGCGACGATCTTTTCCTTTGAGCCAGAGTGTAAGTTGCTGTTTGGTTTTAGCTCCTACGATGAAGGGGTGGTGGAACAGCATGCCAAGATGATGGTGTCGATGCTGCTTGGACCCTCAGGCGCTGAGTAATGCCAGTAAGGTTAATACAATAAAAGGCACCGATCTTAGAAAAATATTTTTGGCCAATAAAAAAGGGCTGCAAGTGGAAACTTGCAGCCCTTTTTGTTACAGGCGTTTTCGTTACAAGCCTTTATTATAGGCCTTTTTACAGTTTGCTTAGTAGCACTCTAGAAGAAGAACACCAATTCAGCACCCAGTGTACGCGGTGCAATGGCTCGACCAGAGAGTCGATTACCCAACTGTTGATTGCCCACTGAGTAGCCATTGGCATAGCTCAGCTCGTCAGTGAGGTTGTCACCGTAAGCAGCGAATTCATACTTGCCGCTAGCAGCCTTCCAAGAGATACGCGCATCGAGTTTGGCGTAACGATCAATCGACTCAATATCATCGTTGTGGATAGAGACAAACTGCTTATCAATACTGCTGTAGGTAGCCGATGTCACGAGAGTACCAGCGTCGAATGGCTGCACATGGAAAGCGCCAATGGCGACCTTGTTGCGTGGCGAGCGATTTAGCTCATTGCCTTTAGCATCCCTGATCAGCGGGGGATTACTCAGATCTGCTCCATTGAAGACGTAAGTCTTGAGGTCGCCAACAAGAAACTCTTCAGTGATTTCAGACTCGTTGTAAGAGTAGCTGGCAAGCACTGTCAGGTTGTCCGTAGCCGCCCAAGTGACTTCCATTTCAAAGCCGTAGACATCCACTGAAGGGGCATTGGCTAACAGTGAAGTGGAAATACCCGAGTCGGGATTAAGAATATCCAGCTCAACCTGCATATCGGAATAGTCATAGAAGTAAGCCGCCGCATTGACGTTAAGACTGTCAGTGATAGCACCTTTAAAACCCACCTCATATGAGGTTAGCGTCTCTTCCTCAACAATCGACTCATTGACCGCTGTAGTTGGGTCATCCTGCATACCGCCAAGACGGAAACCACCAGCCTTATAACCGGTAGAGACTGTGGCATAGGCTTGGCTGGAATCGTTGATTGCCCAGTTGGCATTTATGCGCCAGGTGATCGAATCCCACTTGGCACTGTGGTCAGCAGACTTGTTAGTGTATTCAAGGGCGAATCGGTCGTTATCGTCAGTCGGGCAGGCATCGGCGAATTGACCACCGGGGTATAGGTTGCCAACGGTAACGAAAGTGCTGTAGTCAGCCGGTGCGTAAAATGGCAACAGGAACGGATTGCCGGTTCCCGGATAGTAGTTAAAGCCACAACCGAGAGTATCGATGATCACCTGCTGCTGCTCGCTACCGCTTTTCTTATCTTCGCTGTAACGCAAGCCTGCAGTAATAACCAGATCTTCGTTAACCTGCCAGTCCAACTGTCCGTAAATCGCCGTGGTCTCTGCATCTAGCTGACCAGACTGGTGATAAAACGCCTGCTCTGGATTAGCTTTCGGTGCGTAGGTAGGCAGTGTGATGACATTGGCTAAATAGGGATTGGCGTAGTCGTGGAGAGTGTAGGGCTGGAGCAATTCACTGTCATAGTAGAACAGACCTGCAACCCAGCTGACCGCACCATCACCTTTGGAGATAAATTGAATTTCATGCTGTGTGGATTCTTCAATTTGAGTAATTTCTTCGGTATAAGACACTAGGCTAGAAGTGCCGTCGTAGTCCTTCTCACCGGTCCACTTCATCTCTGAGGAGCCATTGAGCATGCGAACAGTCATGCCATCAAGTTCAATATCGAGAGTAGATTGATAGTTGTGGTTGTTGCTCAGGTGCACAGATCCCTGAAAGTCAGAATCTATATCAAAGGGATCAGCCGCGCTAGGTGATACTGCCAGAGATGAAAACAGCTCAGGGTTAACCACCAACTCACCCAGCTTTAATGGGCCAGTGGTGAAATTAGCACCGAGGTTCTGGAAACCGATGGTTTCATTATCAAAGCTTGCGTCAGTGGCACGTAAGTTCCAGTTGATGTTGTCGGTAATATCAACATTTAACTGAATCTCTGAGTATGACTCGTCGCGACCTATTGGGTCGTCACCGGATACATTGGTATAGAAGCTATCCTGCTTAGTCGCGGAGTGGTGGGCAAAGTACCGCACGCTGTCAGTCATCGGCCCTGAAACCGTAAACTGGCCATTTTTTGCATTGTAGGAACCAGCATTTAATCGAACCGTTCCTTCAAACTCATCAGTGGGGCGCTTCGAGACAACATTGATCGCGCCGCCTGTAGTGTTTCTGCCGTAGAGAGTGCCCTGAGGTCCACGCAGAATTTCGATTCGCGCTAGGCGATCGGGACTGGCTAAAAGTGCACCGGATTCATTACTGTAGAAACCATCGGTATAAATACCGACGCCCGGCTCTGTACCCAAGACGCTGGTTTCACGACCGATGCCACGGATATAAATCCGATTGCCTTCACCGCCACCGGCGGCTTCCTGATAGGACATGCTCGGCGTAAAGTTGGAAATATCCTGAATTGAAACAATGCCCAAATCGGACATCTGGTCGCCGGTAAAGGCTGTGATTGCAAGCGGTGTGTCTTGCAGAGTTTGCTCACGTTTTTGAGAGGTAACAATAATTTCCTCCATCAAACCTGAAACTTGCTGAGCCTGAACTTGCATCGCGCAAGCACAGGCAATCGCGGCGCTGAGCACGGTAATTGGTGTTTTTAACATGATGATCCCCTTGGACATTATCTTTAGTTTTGTCTTTTTATAATCGGCGGTCGCCATGCTGGTGCTGAAAGCTCTTCTAGAAAGCTCTACTAAACAGCTCTACTAAACTAAACAGTGCTGCGACCGATCGGTTTTATTAGCTCCCTTACTATAGCAATGGTAAATAAGCATGTAAACAGGTTTAATATATAAACAACAACAGCTTAAAATGCCAGAAAATGTATTAATAAGATGCGTTAATTACACCGAAAATATGCTCAAGTAACTGTATTTTAATGATTTTATATTCAAAAAAGACTCTCAGAGCAACAGTGGGATGATGTAATATCCTGAATAAGCATAAAATTATAAATAAGTTGACCTGCATGCTTTATGTAACTATATTTGCCGGAAACCAAACTTCCTCAGTAAATAAAATAATGTCACTGGCATTTGCTAGACTGGCCTAAAAAAATCATTGGGAGCACTAATTTTGACCTTCGAACTCGATCCGCGCGGCAGCTATATGATGCCGGCACATTTTGGTCCGCGACCCATGCATCCCAACAGCAGCGGCTGGTATCACGATGTCACGGCCATGACGATATCCTATATCACCGACAGAGAAAAACTCGCGGCCTATTTGCCCGCCCCGTTCGAGGTCGATGAAGAGGCGGTCATTACCGTCACCTATGCCTGCAGTAAAAATATTGATTGGCTGGCGGGTCATGGCTACAACCTCATTGGTGTCACCGCCTCAGTGATTCACAAAGGCGAGAAAGATACTCTGCGCGGCACTTACACCTTGGTGGTCTGGGAAAACCTCACCGACCCAATCCTCGCAGGCCGTGAATTACAGGGCATTCCCAAGATTTACGCTGATATACCAGACCACAGCGTGATTGGCGGCAAGTGGCGCACCAACGCCAGTCACTTTGGCCATAAGATTGTCGATCTATCCATCGACAACCTGCGTGCGCCAACCGAAGAAGAGCTAAAACTCGGCGCCGAGATGCGCGAAGGCAGAGATAACCCTATGGGTTGCCGCTACCTGGCCGCGGTGGGAGGATTTGGCACGGCGATCAATGAGACCACCCTATTCCCCTCAGAAAGCACTGTCAGCGAAGTGCAACTGGGCGAGGGCAAAATCGACTGGAAGCATCTCACCTGGGAGCAAAACCCAACCCAGTTTCATATAGCCAATGCACTGGCTGATCTGCCTATACTGGCCTATCTGCCAGCTGTGATAACTAAAGGCAGCACCAATCTTGTGCTGCCCGAGCGCTTTAGCCGAACCTTAAAATAAATCTGTTGAAGAGCGGATATACTAAATTCTAAAAGCATAAGAATTAAAACCACTATGAAAATTCCTGAGATCAACAGCGTCTGCTATATCGGCGCCGGCTCCATGGGCTGCTACAACTCCCTGCTCGCAGCACTGGTGGGTTACAGAGTGGCGCTCTATGACATCTCTCAGGGGACACTCGATCAGGTCAACGCCCGGCAGCGTGAGTTTGGCGCCAGCATCGTTGCAGCCGGACTCTGCCTGCAAGAGCATATAGACCAAGCCCTGAGTCTAGTAACAGTGCACAGTGACTTGGAGTCGATTGCACAGAGCATTGATCTGGTCAGCGAATCGATTACCGAAGAGCTGGATATAAAGCGCGACACCCATGCCCACCTCGACAGGGTTTTTCCAGCAAATACCATCATCACTACCAACACCTCGGCCCTGCTGGTCTCCGAGATTGAGGATGTGTTGCAGCGCGGCGACAAGTTTGCGGCCCTGCACTCTCATCTCGGCTCAACCCTAGTAGACATCGTTGGCGGGGCGCGCACATCTGCCCTGACCCTCGATATCTTGCAGCGCTATGTGCTCAGCTTGAACTGTGTGCCGATGCTGTCGAAAAAAGAAAATCCCGGTTATATTTTTAATGCCATGTTTGGACCGCTGCTGAGCAAGGGTTTAAAACTGGTTATTGAAGGAGCTGCCTCCCCCGAGGAAGTGGATCTGGCGTGGATGCTTAATCGCTCAACACCTATAGGTCCCTTTGGCTTGATGGACTATCTCGGCCTCAATATCATTAACGACGGCTGGACCCGCGAGCGTCGAGAGCCGGACCCTCTCGGGTTTCAAGAAAAAATATTGCGCTTTTTAAAGCCGTTTATTGAGCAGAATACACTTGGCGTAAAGACTCAAAACGGTTTTTACAGCTATCCTCAACCGACTTATCAGCAACCTGAGTTTTACCATTCCAAGAAAGAGTTAGCCGCGATTTACAACTCATTGGTCGGCGAGTTAATTCTCGCCGCAATTCTGATTGCAGAGAAACAGGTAGCCACCCCAGAGACCATAGATCAGGCGTGGAGGGTAGCCACCAGTTTGGATAAGGGTCCCTTTGAAATTTTGCGCGAGATTGGAGAAGAAACGTTTATGGCAATTTTACAGAGTCAATTTGAGCAGCCATTTCGTGATCCCACAACAGTGGCTACAGCAGAGCAATACTTAAATACTCGAGAGTATTCCTGATGCGCGCGCTCAGCACCACAGCAAAATTTGCCTATGGCTGCGGACAGCTGGCCTGGGCAGCCAAAGACACCTGCTTTCAATTCTTCCTGTTTTTTTACTACACCCAACTGCTCGGCCTGGCACCCAGCCTAGCCGGACTAGCCGCGCTTTTGGCCCTGGTATTTGACGGTATTTCCGACCCCATTGTCGGTCAGATATCAGATAATTTTTCATCCAAGAAATGGGGTCGCCGTCATCCCTTTATGATTTTTGCCGTGGTGCCATTTTGCTTCTCTCTGGTGGCGGTATTTAACCCCCCGGCGGATCTCAGCCAGATGCAGCTATTTGCCTGGTACCTGAGCATGGCGGTGATTGCCCGCACCAGCCTGACCTTTTATACCGTGCCCTATATGGCTCTGGGCGCGGAACTGTCAGAGGACTACAGCGAGCGCACTAGCATTGCCGTGTTTCGCACCATCACCGCCTATGGCGGCGGACTCAGCCTGCAAATGAGCGCCTGGTTTTTACTGATTCCAATGGCCGTGGCCAGCGGTCAGATCGTCGAGGGTTACCGCAGCATTGGCCTTATCGCAGCAGGGCTGTCTTTTGTCGGCATGCTGGTTGCCATCCTCGCTACCAAGCCCTATATCCCCCATCTGGCTCAGGCATCACCTGTGCAACAACAGCGGGCCTGGTATTTAGCCTTTATCGACCTGTGGAATTTACTTCATGTGCGCTCCGCACGCATTTTGATTGGCGGCACATTAATCGGCGCCATCGCCGGCGGTGTCGGCAGCACATTGATACTGCATATTAATAATTTCTTTTACGGTTTTAGCAGCGCGCAAATCGGCATGACCATGATCTGCGTGTTTATCTCGCTGATTCCCGCCGCGTGGATTTCTATGGCCGGCGCGCGACGCTTTGGCAAACCGAAAACCATTGTCTACTTATCAGTAGCCACTGCAGTGATTGGCCCGCTGCCGGCAATCTTACATTTCTATGGCATCACGCCCCCCAGTGGCACCAATGCATTGGTGCTGGCGATAAGCGGTTTTGTGATTCTGCACCAGGCTTTTGTTATTTCCCATCTCAATCTAATCGGCTCTATGCTGCCGGATGTGGCGGATGAGGTGCAGTTGAAATCCGGTATGCGTCAGGAGGGTATTTTAAATTCGGCAATGATGTTTACCTCCAAAGTGACCTTTGGTATTGGTGCGTTTATCGCCGGTTTAACCGTAGAGTTTATTGGCTTTGATCGGGTCACCACCATTGCCGACGTGACCCCGGATATGCTCAGCCGCTTGGCCTTATATGTTGGTCCCGGGTTATCTGTTATTGTGCTGCTATCGGCCTATATATTTTCGCATTATGATATCGACGCCAAGCGTCATGGGCAGATTCGCGCTGAATTGGAAGCCTCAGCACAATCAGCTACATAAGGGCAGTGACCATTGTTCCATCTCTTTTTACACTTTGCAGTGCCCGCGTTATTAGTCGGACTATTAACGCTTAATCCAAGAGCCAGTCAAAAATGGCTTCGCGGGCAGTGGCAGCTCGCCTACTTTATTTTGGTCGCCACCATGCTGGTGGATATCGACCATCTGCTAGCCGATCCGATCTATGACCCCAGCCGCTGCAGCATTGGCTTTCACCCGCTGCATCAGCTGTGGTTTATCGGACTTTATATACTGCTGTGTTTTATTCCCAAGACGCGACTGATTGGCCTCGGCCTGACAATCCATATGGTCCTCGACAGTATCGACTGCCAGGTGACCAATGGTATTTGGATTAATTAGCGACTTATAAGAAAGTAAACTTAGCCAAGAAAATCGCCCCTAAAAACCAAGCACCCAGAGTGATATCCGAACTCTTTCCGGCAAAAAACTTTACTGCAACATAGGTAATAAAACCCAGGGCTATACCGTTGGCAATAGAGAACGACAGCGGAATCATCACGATAGTCACCAGT
Organism: uncultured Pseudomonadales bacterium; assembly: GCA_963968025.1. GTDB lineage: Bacteria > Pseudomonadota > Gammaproteobacteria > Pseudomonadales > Porticoccaceae > HTCC2207. The sequence continues at coordinate 34,506 of CAXAFJ010000004.1, forward strand.
GCCGGCAATACTTCACTCATATCCGACCAGTCCAGCGCTTCCATACCGCAGAGCATCAGAATCGCCACATAGATCAGGGCGCCCGCCGTAGCATAGGCTGGCACTACTGCGGCCAGGGGTGAAAAGAAAATTGCCAACAAAAATAAACTGCCCACCACAACCGCAGTAAGCCCAGTGCGACCACCGGCTTCAACACCAGCGGAGCTTTCTACATAGCTTGTAACCGGTGCACAGCCAAAAAAGGCACCCACTGCACTGGCGCTGCTATCGGCTTTGAGAGCGCGATCGATATTCTGTACATTACCCTGTTTGTCGATCAAACCGCTGCGACTGGCGACACCCAAAAGTGTGCCCGCAGTATCAAATAGATTCACAAACAGAAAGGCAATAATCACACTGATCATGGCCACATCAAAAGCACCGACTATATCGAGCTGCATAAAGGTCGGCGCCAGGCTGGGGGGCGCTGCCACTAGGCCATCAATTTGCACCAGCCCCATAAACGCAGCAATGGTGGTGATGCCGAGAATGCCGATAATAATCGCCCCCGGCACTTTGCGAATCGACAGAATCGCAATCACTAAAAAGCTCATGGCAGCCAGTAGGGTTTCTATTTTTGTCAGATCCCCTAGAGAGAGATAGGTGGCACCATTGGCGACAATAATGCCGCCGCTTTTAAGACCAATAAAACCGACAAAGAGGCCAACACCTGCACCCATGGCGATACGCATATTCAGGGGAATGCTGTCCATCATCCAGCGGCGCAAACGCGTCACACTCATAATCACAAACAGCACTCCGGCAATAAACACTGCACCCAGTGCAATCTGCCAGCTGTAACCCATCTCGCCAACCACGGTGTAAGTGAAGAACGCATTGAGCCCCATACCCGGCGCCAGACCAACCGGCCAGTTGGCATAAAAGCCCATAATATAGCAGGCCAGTGCCGCTGCTAAACAGGTACCGACAAAGGCGGCGCCGTGATCCATGCCAGTCATTGCCATCATCTGGGGATTAACGAAGATGATGTAAACCATGGTGATAAAGGTGGTGACACCGGCAATCAATTCAGTGCCCGCTGTGGTGCCCTTGGCGCGAAGTTGAAAAAGTCGATCTAGCAATGCGTTCATAGAATTTTATCCATCTTATTATCGAGGTTCTTATGTGGAATGCGGGGCAATCATAAAGCAACCTATAGCGGTATAGCCAGCGGCGAAAACATCGGCCGCGACAGGGCTATTTCTAGATCCTTCAGAAATCTAATTATGCTACATATAAAGAGCCTATGAATAATCCCTATAAAACGGCTAAAAACAATAATGTGGCACAAATTTGATCAAAAATGATGCAAAATGCGTACATTAATTTTCCCAGTGCAGCAAAGCGTCACAACAACCTCAAAGTATTCGTCAATCTCACTCAGGAGTCAGAATGAAATATCCGCGTATTCCCCTAAAAACACTGTCTTTGGCCATCTCGGCAGTTCTCTGCGGCAACCTTATCGCCCAAGACGCAAACCTAATGTTTGAAGAGGTGCTGGTCACCGCTGAAAAACGTAGCGAGAGCCTGCAAGATCTGTCTCAAGCGATTACTGTTTTAGGTGGCGCGGATTTAGATAACCGTCAAATCGCCTCTTTCGTCGACCTCAGTGCCATTGCACCGGGTGTCAATATTGCCAAAAACGAAGGCTTTAAAACGGTTATTACGATTCGCGGTGTCGGCAACGAAGCCAACCAGAACGCAATTGCCAACCCTTCGGTCTCCTACCACTTAGATGGCATTTACGTGGCATCGCCCTTTGCCCTGCAAACGGATTTTCTCGACCTCGAGCGCATTGAAGTGTTGCGTGGCCCCCAGGGTACGCTGTTCGGTCAGAACTCCACTGGTGGTGCGATCAACGTAATTACTACTGCACCCTCTATAGATAGTAGCTTCGGCAAAGCCGATCTGACTCTGGGTGATTACGGTTTGGTTAAAGCGCGCGCAGTATACAACCTGCCATTAAGTGACACCTTGGCTATGCGCGCATCGGTTATTTCCAATAAGCGCGATGGCTTTACTGACAACCTGACTCTGGGTCAGGATCTCGATGACGCCAACAGTATGTCTGCTCGCGTTCGCGTGCTCTATGAGCCCAGCGATGACTTCCGCGCTAACTTTACCGCACAATACTTTGATGAAGATCGCAACGGCGCTGCCCAGAAAGGCCTGCTCGACCCAACGCCAGACCCACGTGAGCTGCGTCAGGACTCGCTTGCCGAGTATGAACTAACATCCGAGCTTTACAGTGCTGTTCTGGAATGGGACTTTGAATCGTTTACGTTGAAGTCATTGACCAGCTATCAGAACGACGATGTGCTAATCACCCGCGACAATGATCGCAATGATACAGCTGCGCTTTCAGTCTTTCAGATTCCTAGCCTCTATGATCCAGAGACCAACAAGCAAACTACCATCACTCAAGAAGTGAATCTGGTTTCAGTGGACCCACTGTTTGGAAAATTAGACTGGGTAGCCGGCCTGTTCTATCTGGACACAGAAGTAGAGATCAGCATTCTCGAGCGCCTAGATTTTGGTTTAGATGGCTTTGATCCCATTACCGATGAAGACATTGCATCCTACGGTGGCGATGTTGGATTTATCTCCGACTCCAAGCCTGAACGGGATTCAACCTCCATCTATGGTCAGGGTACCTGGAACTTCAACGACGAGTGGCGCCTGGTGTTCGGCATGCGCTACACCGAAGATGAAGTCTACAGTGAAGTGACCAACTTCTATGGTCGCGAAGGCACCGATATTATTGAAACCAGCAGCGAGAAAGTCACTGGCCGTCTGGTTGTCGAGCACGACTTCAATGAAAGCACCATGGCCTATGGTTCTTACACCCGCGGCTTTAAGCCCGGCGGTTCAAACCTGACTTATGGTCGAGAAGACGCAATCGCACCCATTGTCGTTTTACCAACCTTTGAGGAAGAGATTGTCGACGCCTACGAGATTGGCCTGAAAACTGATCTGGCGGACGGCCGTGTTCGCATGAACACTGCAGCCTTCTACTATAACTATGAAGGACTGCAGTATCAGGCAACTGATCCTGAAGTCTTCCAGGGTGGTGTGGGCAATATTCCAAAATCAGAAATCTTTGGTGCCGAGCTTGAGCTCTCAGCGTTTTTGTCTGAGTCACTGATCCTCGATGTACGTCTGGCATGGCTAGACACTGAAATCACTGGTGATCATTTGGCATTGGATAATGTGCAATCAGAAGCTGCTGGCGGTGCCCTAGTGGGTGCAGGTGCCAATCTATTTAGTCCTGAAGTGCAACAAGCCCGCTCCGCGGCAGTGCAAAATGTTAACGGTAATGAGCTAGCCAAAACGCCGAAATTTACCGGCAATGTGGCTCTTAACTGGAACACTGAAATCGCCTCTTTGGGTGAGCTGAACAGCAGCCTGCAATACACCTACAGAGGTGACTTTAAGCACCGTATCTTCAACAACGATGCAACCGATGTAGTGCCTAGCTACAAGATAATTGATCTAGTTGTTGGTCTGCGTCCAGAGGGCAAAGACTGGCGGGTTGAGCTGATCGGTAAAAACCTAACTGATGAAGCCGGTATCAATGCCCGCTTTACCGATGTCTTTGGTGTTGGTGCAACTGGCGATGAGCTGATTGGTCCACGTCAGGTTATGGCCCGCTTCTCTATGGATTTCTAAATCCAAGCAACTGATTAAAAGCCGTATAAAAAAAACCAGACTACTTACTAGTCTGGTTTTTTTATCCGCGGGATAATGAGCTAACAGCTGATTATGCTAATATTGCAGACTAACTGATTAAACAATTTTGGATCCACCTCTAATGTCAAAGCGCTATATTCAAGCCCAACAACTACTCGAAGATTCCTACCAACTAGCCTGGCAAGTTTTTGAAAGCGGCTATAGACCCAACTATATAGTCGGCGTTTGGCGCGGCGGCGCACCAGTGGGTATTGCGGTTCAGGAATTTCTCGATGTTCTGGGCATAGAGTCAGATCATATTGCCATTCGCACCTCCTCATACAGCCGTGAGGGGGAGCGCAGTAAAACCGTTCATGTCCACGGACTGAGCTATATTATTCGCCAGCTGGAAGCGGAAGACTCACTGCTGATTGTGGATGATGTCCATGACACCGGTCTGTCTATCCAACAGGCTATTGTCGATCTAAAAAGTGCCTGTAAAAAAAATACTCCACAGATTCGAATCGCTACGCCCTATTACAAGCCTAAGAACAATAAGACTGACGGCCCACCGGACTACTATATCCACGAAACTGAAGAATGGTTGGTGTTCCCCCATGAACTGCATGGTTTAAGTGCCGATGAAATTCGTCAGCACAAACCCGAGTTGGCAAAGCTGATCGATAAGATGGCGCCTTTAATCAAAGGTTAGGACTAAAGCCCGATCCCTTATCACTATCAGGCTTGCCTGGTAGTGATTATCGCCTTGCACCTCGCTATCCATTCCTGCATCAATAGATCTAGGTCTCAACCTTCGTAAAGCACCTCTCTCACTCCCAGCTAATATGTCGATACCATCAACATGTTTAGATTGTCCTCTGCTGTTACTGAAACCCACGAAAATAGGTACTATGGAGGTCAGTCGCGACAAATAATAAAAATAATAGGCCTAGATGTTAAACGGCCAGCAGGATCAGGGGGAAGTGATGGTTGAGTGGTATATAGAGTACGAATATTGGGTTGCCGTGGTGCAGTTGGTTCTGGCCATGCTGGGCATGGGCGCCGGACTGCGAGTCGCTGACTTTCAAAAGGTAGTGCTACAGCCGAAAGCGGTGAATGTTGGTCTGCTGATGCAGCTGGTGATCGTGCCTCTGGTGGCCTTTGGCTTTATTGTCTTTACCGACCTGCCCTCCGGGATGATTATTGGTATCGCCATTATTGCGGCCATACCCGGCGGCACCTCATCGAATATTTTTACCTTTATGGCTCGCGGCAATGTTCCCCTGTCCATCAGCATCACCGCGCTGACCTCTGTCGCCTGCCTGGTGACTACACCATTGATATTAGATTTCTTGATCGCCGAATATATGCCCGCCAGCTTTGCCATGCCGACCCTGAGAATCGCCATTGAGATTGGTCTCTGCCTGCTGTTGCCACTGTTGCTGGGGATGGCATTTCTGCGCCGTTTTCCACAATATGCACAACGCTTTTCAACTATCTGCGTGCGCGGCTCACTGCTGGGTATAGCGATGATAGCGGCTGGCTCAGTCGGTGCTGGTCGACTCAATATAGCCGACACGCCAACGACCGACCTGGTCACCCTGCTCGGGTTTATTATTGGCCTGACGGTTATAGGCATAGGCTTAACCAAGGCCTTTGGCCTCGCACATGAAGACAACACTGCCATCGAAATGGAAGTGGTGGTGCGCAATATTAATCTCGGTTTTTTGCTCAAAGTGTCACTGTTTCCCATGGTGGCTGGAGAGGTAAATCAAGAGCTGAATGCTGTCGCCGATAGGGTGCTGCTGTCGCTGCTGCTCTATGGTTCTTGGCAGTTAATAATGGGGGTTGTGCTGATCTTTTGGCGGCGCAGACATACTAGGGGAATTATTCAAGCGACCTCGGAGGCATAGCACCTGACATTTGTATCGAACACTTTTCAAAGCTGATTGAGCGCTGTCCTGATAAGTTCTTCCATCGCCTGCGCCGCCGCTGAGAGCGCGTGCTGGGGCCGAGTAACAATACCCACCTGATGAGTAATGACAGGCGCGCTAACAGCGCGGCACTGCAGCCCCATCTCTTCCATCTGCGCGCGGCTGGTGCTGGGCACTACGCTCAGACCCAGGCCTTCGCTGACCATACGCCCAACACTGACCAACTGATGAGACTCAAAGGCTGGGGTTAGCAGCAAGCCTTTTTCATCTAGCGCTTGATCAATCAGCCTACGGGTTCCAGCGGGACGCTGCAGACTCAGATGAGGATAGGCCAGTACATCGAGCCACTTCAATTGTGCCTTGTCTAACAGCGGATGCTTGTCCGGCAAGATAGCCACAAAGCGATCTTTATACAGAGGTTCAAAGTTGAGATCTGGGGCATCTTCAGGAGCAAAGGTGATACCCAGCTCACAGCGCTCTTCCCTGACCATTTGCACCACGTTCTCGGCAATCACATCGTGCACAGTGATATGAATATTCGGATATTGACGGTGAAAGTCAGCCAGAATCTTGGGTAACAGATTGGTGGTGTAGGTGGGCATGGCCGCTATATCGAGCTTACCGCGCCCCAGCGCAAAGTGATTGCGCACATCTTGCATCGACTGTTCCCAGTCCGACAGCAGACGTCGCGCTACCGGATAAAAGGCTTTGCCCTCTGGGGTCAGTGTCACTGAACGTGTTGTCCGCGCCAACAATTTACCACCGAGAGATTGCTCAAGATTTTTCATTGCCACACTGAGCGCTGGTTGAGACAGATGCAGCTGAATCGCCGCCTCGGCAAAGCTGCCGGTGCGGGCCACTGTGGTGAATACTTTGACTTGGTTAATGGGTATAGACATTAATAGCCTTAGATTATTAATTAGTTAAAATTTACAATTTGTTAAATATAATCCTATCTTGCACTCTTAGCAATTCAGAGACATTTATTAGCCCATCAGTAGGAGCTTACCCGTGGCCGGATTTGACAAAGTGGTAACCAGTTATGCCGAGGCGCTAGAAGGCCTCGAAGACAATATGACAATCATCGCCGGGGGTTTTGGCCTCTGCGGGATTCCCGAAAATCTGATCAAAGAGATCAAACGCCGAGGTACCAAGGGACTGACCATCGCCTCAAATAATGCCGGCGTCGATGGCAAGGGCCTCGGCATCCTTCTGGAAGACGAGCAAATCAAAAAAATGATCGCCTCCTATGTGGGCGAGAACGCCCTCTTTGAAGCTCAGATGATGAGCGGCGAGCTGGAAGTTGAGCTGACACCCCAGGGCACCTTGGCAGAGAAAATGCGTGCCGGTGGTGCCGGTATTCCGGCCTTCTTTACTGCAACCGGTTACGGTACCCCCGTGGGGGAAGGCAAAGAAGTGCGCGAGTTTAATGGCCGCCACTATATTCTCGAAGAGGCACTGGTGGGCGACTTCTCCATAGCCAAGGCCTGGAAAGCCGATCGCTATGGCAACCTGATGTTCCGCAAAACCGCGCGCAACTTCAACCCCACGGCCATCACCGCAGGTAAAATTGCTGTGGTCGAAGTGGAAGAAATTGTCGAAGTGGGCCAGCTGGACCCAGATGAAATTCATTTGCCCGGCATATACGTCAACCGTCTTATTCAAGGGACCTTTGAGAAAACTATTGAACAGCGCACCCTGCGCAGCGCATAAGGAGAATTTGCTATGGCTTTAACTCGCGAACAGCTGGCTCAACGGGTCGCTCAAGAATTCCACGACGGTTATTATGTCAATCTAGGTATAGGCATCCCCACCTTGGCGGCCAACTATATTCCCCAAGACATGCAGGTCATGCTGCAGTCGGAGAACGGCCTGCTCGGCATGGGCCAATTTCCCCTCGAAGAAGAGGTGGATGCGGATCTGATTAATGCCGGCAAACAGACTGTGACTATGGTCTCAGGTGCATCGATTTTTTCCTCGGCGGAATCCTTCGCCATGATTCGCGGCGGCCATGTGGACCTAACGGTATTGGGCGCTTTCGAAGTGGACTGCCAAGGCAATATTGCCTCCTATATGATTCCAGGCAAGCTGATTAAAGGTATGGGCGGCGCCATGGATCTGGTGGCCGGCGCGGACAATATTATTGTCACTATGACCCATGCATCAAAGTCTGGGGCGTCGAAACTGCTGGCGGAATGTACCCTGCCCCTGACCGGCAAGGGCTGCATTAAACGGGTGCTCACGGATCTGGCATTAATGGATATTACTGATGGTAAGTTTATTTTGCGTGAGCGCGCGCCCGGTGTCAGTGTTGAGGAGATCGCCAAACTGACCGGTGGCGAATTAGTTATTCCGGATAATGTACCGGAAATGACCTTTTAACCAGTCGTGAAAGTACTGATAGAGCGGAGCTCCTAAAAGCGGCTTGGTTGCTCTCTTAGTAGGTAGAGGGACTCCGCTACTCGATGATGTCTACTGCTGGAAATACCCATGTGCCATCGAGTAACTCAGCCCTAGGCCTATACAGCCTCTAAGCCGCTATATACTTTTATCAAAATTTAACCCCACCTGGCTTGGTCCGCTTTAACGTCTCGGCAAGCTATAAATAGTTCACAAAATAATTGGCCACCCGGCTTTCAATATACTCGGGATCCGATTGCCAGGCTCTGGCATGCATCTGGCACGGCGACGTCCAAAATTCTTTAGGTTCCTGCGCGGCAGCATAATTTCTCTCGCCATGAGCAAAGCCGATTAAATCATCCCCGGTGCAGTGAATAATAAAGACAGGCCTGGGAGCAATCTCCCCCAACATGCTTTCGGGATTTACTGCAGCCATATCCATCCCGGTGCGCTGTTGCAACATCCATGTAATTAGTGGCACCAGTGGAAACTTCGGCAAGCCCAAATGTTGCTCGATAATTTCACCGTATAGTTGGTCCAGGTTAGTCCAGCCTGCCTCGAAGACTCCTGCTGCTATACGCTGATCATCAACCATCGCCATAATCGACGTTGCAGCACCCATTGATGTGCCAAAGATACCAATACCCTGAATCTGTCTTTGCTGCTGTAAAAAATCCACCGCCGCTTTAACATCGGTTTTTTCAAAATAACCCATGGTTGAAAAAGACTTAGTGCTCTTGCCCTGATTCCTTAAATCAAAAGCCAATATATTAAAACCCGCCTGATGAACCGCCTTAAACCAGCGCATGCCTTCATGCCTGTCCGCACCATGACCATGGACAAAAATAACCGCTTTGTCAGAAGCTTCAGTTGGCATATACCAACCACTCAAATCATGGCCATCATCAGACTGAAAAGAGATGTTTTCAAACGCGAGATTTAGCTGGGAGGGGTCGCCACAGTATATAAAGTGGTCTTCATTACAGACATAGGACGGGTGCATAATATTGGACGAGAGCATCCAAGCAAATATCAAAAGCCCGAGGCACAAGAGGCCAGCAACACCAGCCAAAACCATCGCAGCTGTTTTAGATTTCATTAAATAAATAGCTGAACCTTAACTGATAAGTACGCGGTTCCATATAGGTTGCAACCAGACCAGCTGAGGTCATGGCGTTACCTGAATCGACTTTGACATTTTCATCTGTGGCGTTGTGAATATAAGCGCCGACCATCCAATTTTTTGAATTGGGTTGATAGATTAGGCTTAAATCAAACAGATTATAGGATTTCTGAACCCCCAGATCACTGCCGCCATTGGGCAGACTATCAAAAATACCCGGGGCTAGTTGATCGCGATTATAGATATCAAGGAAATAACTGTCCGAGGCTTTAAGCACTATACGAGGAGTTAAAAGCCCTACATCAAACACAAAATCATGACTGTAGGAGACTGTCACTTTCCAGTCAGGCACTCTGGGTGGACTATTTCCGGACAGCACAACCGGATCCTCTGGCGACAGGGATTGATTGGAAACATAGGGATTAAAGAGATTGCCAAACAATGTATCGGGTATTTCAAACTGACCAAAATGGGCATCGGTAAAGGCCGCGGTTAACTGCAACCGATCAAGATCGGTCAGCGCCCAATCGAACTCTAGCTCCAAACCCTGAATAGTTGCCGACGAAGCATTGCGCACCACGGTGCTGCCACCAGTGTCGGCGATACCATCAAAATTGATATCTAGACGGTCTTCATTTGAGAACTGCAGATTATGGTAATTTGCGCGAAACAGTGCGCCATTAAAGCGCAGGCTGTCATCTAAATATTGCGCTTTAAAGCCCAGTTCAAAGTTGGTCACAGTCTCTGGTGCAACACGGTTGCCAGCATCCTGAATATGACCGGATTTAAATCCGCTGGACACCGTCGCAAAATACATCAGGTCATCGGAGGGCCTGTAATCGTAACGAATCAGGCCGCTGACATTTTCCCAGGTGATCGACAGATCATTGACCTGGCGTATCCAGCAGGGCTGATCGCCAATACCCTCACTGGTGCCATTATCATTATAAGTGCCGGCATCAATCGCCTGCTGGGTAGCGGCATCTGCATAGATATCCCCTGGTGCCGGCGCTCCCGGACCAATAGAGCCAGGCCCTGCATAAGAACCCAGTGACGAGGTCACTCGGCAATTTATGGCGCGACCGCCATAATCGGACTTGCTGTCCTTAGTGTATCTAGCTCCCACCGTTAAGCTTCTAAAACGATCTAGGTCATAGATTGCCTGCGAAAATATCCCCATTGACTCGACCCGCCTATCGGGTTGAATCGCGAAGGAAACGGCGGCGCCATCAAAATCACTGATCCAGCTTGTGGCGCCATTGGAATTTCTGCCACCACCGGCATTCTGCTGATCCACGGCAAAGACAATTTCATTTTTCTCACGGGAAAAAAACGCGCCCACCAACCATCTCAGGCGCTCTGTATCATCATTCATCAACTGCAGTTCGTGGGAGGAAAACGTAAAGTTGGAGCTGTGGGTGCGCTGCTGTTCAAAGCTGCTGCTGCGGCCATTGTCGGCGTCGACAATCTGCTGCCGATCCATCTGCGACTTGCCGTAGAGGTAGCTCAGGGTAAAGTCAGTAGCCTTGTAATCCAATTTTGTACGCAGGGCAGTGTTGGTCAAGTCGAGAAAAGAGGGGCTGTCAGAGACCACGGCTCGAATCCCTTTGGCCACCAGATCCGGGGCCAGCTGAGCAAGACCGGCGCCCTGATCTCGATAGCGCTCCAGACTGGTGAAGGCACTGAATTGCTCCGTTGGCTGCCAGAGTCCAGAAACTCTCCAGCTGTGTTTGTCGGCCATTTCCGGAGCTGCTTGGCCGTAGTCTAAGGCCTGATCAAAGGCTGTCAGCTCATCGCTGGTTGCCGGGTAGTTGGGCCCAAGCCCGAGATAATTATCCAGCAGGTCGGTGTAGGCATCGTGGCGCAAAGTGGCACCAGCAAAACGTATGCTAAAGCTATCGCTCACAGGGAGGTTTAAGGCGCCGCGATATTCACGGCGATCATAGTTACCTAAGCCGACCGATAAGTTGCCTGTCACTACATCCAGTAATGGCAGCTGGTTATAGATATTAATGCTGCCAGAGGATGAATTACGACCGCGCAGGGTACCCTGAGGACCTCTCAAAACCTCGATGCGATCCACATCATAGAGTAGCGTTACTGCCGCCTGAGATCTCGGGGAGTAAATGCCATCAACATGGATGGATACTGGCCCATCGGCGATCTCGGTAATATTGGTGCTACCCACTCCGCGCAATTGCACCAGCGTTGCCGCCTGAGGTGCTGTGTTGGTCATCTCCAAACCTGGCACCATATAAGACAGGGCGCGCAGGTCAGTGGCACCGGCAAAGTCCAATCTAGTCTGGTCAAATGCGGAAACTGCTATAGGGGTTTTTTGTAAGTCTGTGGCGCGGCCCGTGGCAGTGATAATGATTTCTTGTAACTGGGGCTCTTCGTCAGGTGCCTCAGGTACCGGCGCTTTAACAAAGATCGACACCGCGGTGTTATTGATCATTTCATAGCTTAATCCAGTACCCTGAAGCAACCTCTCCAAGGCCTCAGCCTTAGTTAAATCACCTTTGAGAACAGCGACCCGATGCTCCCGCAAGATCGCAGTGACACCAATAATATTGATATCCGCCTGCTGTGAAAATGCCACTAATCCCGACTCTAGGGGCTGGGATGGGATGTTAAAGGCAATAGTGGGCTGATCGGATTGGGGTGCGGTTTTTTCAATGATGTTTTCAAAAACAGTCCCGGCAATAGTCTCAGCTATGGCCATGGGCATAAATCCAAAATTGAGAGCGAAAGCAGCCGCGGCTAAGACCACAGCCGTTGGCAAACCCCTCCCCCACTTCTTATTCGATTTATTCATTATCAAAAATCAATGACGCGGTAATCCACGCTTTATTTTTATAAGAATGTCTCTAAACAGCCTTTTCTAGGCGTTCCCCATAGAACTTTCACAATCAGAGCTTATAGGAATATATCTATTAATCAATAGTCTGTGGTCCTCCGTTTGGCCTCTTTAGAGATTGCCAAGACCACCTTAACCGCAGTCCTTTACCGACCAGAGCGCTTCCATCTCTTCCAATGTCTTACCCTTAGTCTCAGGCACCAATTTCCAGACAAACAGCATTGCAATCACACAGAAAGAGGCGAAGATAAAGTACGGCAACGCACCGTTAAAGCCTTCCTGATTTAAGGCACTTTGGTTCACCAGAGGGAAGCTATTGGCAACCAGGGCATTGAACAACCACTGGGCGGCTACGGCTATAGACATGGCCACGCTGCGCACATTATTCGGGAACATTTCCGACAACATCACCCAAACCACAGGGCCCATAGACATGGCAAATGAGGCGATAAAGACCAGCACAGCAATCAGCGAGACAACACCCACCTGCTGGGTATAAATAGTCAGACCGAGTACAGTTAAACCAGCAAACATACCAATACTACCGCCGATAAACAGCGGCTTGCGCCCCCAACTATCGACCTTATAGATGGCCACAAAGGTAAAGATCAGATTGACCGCACCTAGCCACAGCTGTTGCTTAAGCGCATCTTCTGGGCCATAGCCCAGGGCGTTGCTAAATATTTCTGCTCCGTAATAGAGAATCGCGTTAATACCGGTGACCTGTTGGAATATCGACAACATAACCCCGAGAAAGAGAGCAAAACCAATGCCTTTGCCAAACAGCATTGCCATGTTGACGGTTGAGCTATTGGCCAGAGAGGCTTCTATATCAGCAAATTCTGAAGCGGCTTCCTCCGCGCTGGAGGTAATTCGAGCCAGCACAGACTTAGCCTCTTCAGTGCGGCCCTTTAGGATTAACCAACGAGGACTGTGGGGAACCGTGAACAGTAGCGCCAAGAAAGCCAGTGCCGGCAATAGTTCAGACCAAAGCATAACCCGCCAGCCCTGATTTACATTGTGCTCGTGAATCTGTTTAAGCACTTCTGGGGTCATATTCTGAGTATCGCCACCGCCGATAAAATAGGTCGCTAGAAAAACCACAAAGAAACCAATAACCACAGCCAGCTGATAATAAGACACCATGCGGCCACGGTATGCAGGTGGCGCAATTTCAGCAATATACATAGGCGCTGCCAGCGAAGCCATGCCCACTGCAAGGCCACCAACAATGCGGTAAAAGGCCAGTTCATCGAGGGTTGCTGCCATACCAGAACCCCAGGCCGAGATAGTAAAGAGGGCCGCCGCGAGGATCAGCGTATACTTTCTGCTGATACGCTTTGTCAGATAGCCACCGAGCAGCGCACCCACCAGACAACCATAGAGTGCACTACTGACTGCCCAGCCCTGCTCTGCAGCAGAAAGGTTAAAGTATTCAGTGAAATACATCTGACTGCCGGCAATCACACCAGTGTCATAGCCAAACAATAACCCCCCCAATGCCGCGACAATGGTCATTTGTAAGATACTGATTTTTTTGGTGCTGGAGTTGGTGGCGATAGTCATGATTCCCTCTATTTTTTATTATTACTTTTATTATTTTAGTTGTTATGGATAGATGCGATAAAGCCTGTGTCCCGGTCTCTAACAGGCTTTTCTAACAAAATAGGTCATTCGGCTATTTTCGAAGCAGGATAATATCGTCGGAGATAACATGGACTTTCAGCGGCAGAGTTTGCGCCAACATTTCCGGCAGCTGACCGACTTGGTCGCTGCGCAATGTCATAGTGACTTTTACATCGGCAAGGTCAGTCGACTGCAAAACTATTTTTCCGTCAAAGTAGCGTGCCGTATCTGCGACTATATCTGCCAGTGAGATATCTCTATAGATTAATCGACCGAGACGCCAGGCACCGAGATCGGAACTCCGCACATCAGTCACAGACTCGAAAGCACGGTCATTTTCTTTAACGACTTTTTGCCCTGCCGTTAGAATGACATCAGGAAGAGATTCAGCTTGTCTGTTGTTACTGCCCTGCTCGAAAACATTCACTATGCCCTCTAAAACAGAGACGTTTACCGCATCGCGTATTTTCTGCACGTTGAATTGTGTGCCCACCACTTCGACTACAACATCATTAACCGTAACAAAGAATGGCTTTTTTCGGTCTTTGGCTACCTCAAAGAAAGCTTCACCGCTGAGCAATTCAACCGAACGATCTAAGTCTGAAATATGGGTTCTAATGGCCGACTTGGCCCCCAGGGTAATCTCTGTGTTGTCTGCCAAAATTATGACTTCTATTTCACCGCGATCGGTACTGTAGTAGACCGTAACCGGTGCATTGGTCCCAGGCAACATAAGCGACCCAACGGCCACACAGATAACCGCAACAAGCGTCACGGCATAGTGCGGCACAGAGACAATATTTTTGAACATGACAAGAGGCGCCATAAACAGCGACTGCAGCCGATCCGACATTGATTGAGACTCCACCGACTGGCGAAAAGCATGCTCCTCATCAGTGCCAACTAAATCACCCAGATCCTGCCATAGCAGCTCTACTTGCTTAAACGCTTCTCGATGATCAGCATGCTCGGCCAACCAGGCTTGCAAGGCCTCGCGGTCAATGGCGGAGACATCCTCAGACTGCATGAGCGTAAACCACTCTGCCGCCTGCTGATTAACCTGATCTGATAACTGCATAAACTTTTCACTCATCTTGAATTCTTACCCGCTTGGGCTTGCAGCGCTTTCTGGCAATCTATAAGCGCTTTTGTAACATGTTTTCGCACCACCGTTTCTGATAGATCCACCCGTCGGGCAATCTCAGCATAACTGAGCCCATCAAAACGGTTCATTACCAGTAATTTTCTTCGTTTTTGGGGCATATCCCAAAGTGCTTTAACCACAATTTTCAGCTGTCGCTTGCCATCATGTATGCGCGCTGGACTTAACTCCTCCACCACTTTCGCATCTGTATCGACCACTGCCTGAATATGTCTCTGGCGCACGCCACTGTGTCTTTTTTGGTCAATGGCAATATTATAGCTAGTCTTATATAGCAGTGCCCTTGGGTTTTTTATCTCGCTAAAGTCCATTTCAATAACACGTGCAAACGCCGCCTGCACTATATCCTGAGCTTCATCATTACTTACATTAACTTTATTAATGACGTAGCGACAGAGCTCCGTGCGATGACGGATATAGACCTCGTGAATCTCGAGATGTTCCTTCTCAGGCGTCATAAAATATTTTGGCTAACAATAAGTAAGTGCACATAAAAACAGGGTAATCCAAGGACTGCCGAATAGGATGAATAATAGCTACCTTTCTAAGACGTTCCACACTAGCAAATCCGCTCTCTGAAGCTAGCTTTTTTTATTGTTCTAGTAGTAAATAGCTGTATGGGCCAATTGGCTCATACAGCTCATGTTAGGGTAATCCTTACTATAGAGAGCAGGATAAGCTGAACTATTAAGCTGAGCTATTAAGCTACACTATAAAGAGCAGCTGGCGTCCCCTTGATTGCTGACGATATTGACCGAATTAATCTGTATGCTCAGCGTTCCTGAGACTTTTAGAACCATAGCGGAGCTCACTTTGCTCATATCTGTCCCCTGCTCAGCAAAACAACTTAACTTCAAGCGGGAGGTCTGCCACCCTTGATTGAGCTTGCCAGCTAGTGCCTCTGTAATATCTATCTCACCAGTGCAGCCTTCGCCACAACCAACAGCAACTGCGGTATTGGCCACTGTATCTCCAAGCACTTGATAGTGAATTTCTAGGGCCATATCACCGTTAGATTCACGCGAGATATCTATAGACTCACCCTTTATAGACAGGACTGCAGCCCTTGAAAATTCAAACAGACGCGAGTCTTCTTGAGCCATGTAATCTAGCGCGGTCATGCTTAGAGCACCTGACGCACTCGTAGCCTTCGAATTGGTCACCTGAACGGTGCCAGCAGAATCACGCATCACCAATCGCCAAGGGGAAACAGCCTCACCAGCCTTTAAGAAACTCAGGCCCTGGGTCTGCGCTTTGTCACCCAGCTGCGCATCTTCTGAAAGGGTTTCAAGCTCGCCGCTAGCTGAGTAGTTCAAACCGAAGCCGAAGGCAAACAGAGGGTTATAGTCCCGATCACCCACGTTAAGAGTTTGAAGCGCAGTTTTCGGCCAAGAGAAGGAGAGTTTGCCAGTGAAATCATGCTGCACCTCATCCTTGCTGCTGCGCAAGAGAACGTCAGCGATACCGCCACCCTCTGAGCCGGGCAACCAGGCGGCAACAAAAGCATCAGCTGCATTTATTTCCGGATTTACCCACATTGGCCGGCCAGAAAGGAACACCGCAACTGTTGGAATACCCTGGGCCTTAAAGTTGTTTAATAGCGCCAAACCGGCTTCAGATTGAAAATCTAAATGGGGGCGATCACCTTGAAACTCTGCATAGGGATCTTCGCCAAACACGACTATGGCAACATCTGGTGTGTCTTTATACTCACCCTCAGGGCTTAAAGTAACTTGGCCTCCTGCAGCTGCAACCTGTTCTTCGATGCCCTCATAAATCGACATGGCCTGAGGGAAATGCTCTTTAGTGTTTCCAGTACCCTGCCAAGAAAGTGTCCAGCCGCCCGTTTGCTTGCCGATATTGTCAGCACCATCACCTGCAACCAATATATTGGCCGACGGAGAGAGTGGCAGCAATTGCTTGGCATTTTTAAGCAGAACAAGGGACTGACGCACAGCTGTTCGAGCGACCTCTCTATGTTCCGGCGCTGCAAGCAAATCAAAACGTCCAGCATATTTACGCTTTGAGGGCAGTCCCGCTTCAAATAGACCTGCACGTATTTTCACCCGCAAGATACGACTAACAGCCTGATCTAAACGGGCCATAGTAATCTCACCGCTTTTTACTTGAGCCAAGGTATTGCCATAGAGCTCCTGCCAACTATCCGGCGCCATAAACATATCAACACCGTTGTTGAAGGATGCTGCACAGGACTCATTGGTACAGCCCTCTACCTGGCCGTGACCGTTCCAGTCGCCAACCACAAAGCCACTAAAACCCATTTGATCGACCAGCACATCGTTTAATAATTCTTTATGACCATGAAGTTTACGGCCATGCCAGCTATTAAAAGAGGCCATCACCGATTGCACACCACGGTTAATGGCAACCGGATAACCGGCACCCTGAATATCACGCAGGTCTTCTTCACTAGAGATATTGTCTCCCTGATCGCGACCGTTAATAGTACCGCCATCACCGATAAAGTGCTTGGCCGTTGCAATCAGGTGATCCTCATCGAGGAATGTGCCGTCGTCGAGCTTTCCCTGAAGACCTTCAACCAGATTGCCTGCAAAGGCTCTTACGATGGCCGGATCCTCAGAGAAGCTTTCGTAGGTGCGCCCCCAGCGATCATCGCGCACAACGGCAATGGTGGGTGCAAAGGTCCAATCCAGGCCGGTGACAAGAATCTCTTTGGCCGTCACAGTGCCGATGCGATGCATCAATGCTGGATCATTCGCCGCGCCCAAGCCAATGTTATGGGGGAACAGCGTCGCACCCACTATATTGTTGTGACCGTGAACAGCATCTGTTCCCCACAGCGCGGGGATACCGATTCTGCTATCGGTTTTATCCGTGGATGCCAGCCAAAATTCATCGGCCAGAGCAACCCAGGCTGCAGGGGTAGTTCGGTTGTCGCCGCCAGGCGCGGAGTTACCGCCATTGAGCACGGAGCCCAAATGGTATTCACGCACCTGAGCTGGAGTTATAGAGCCAATATCCGCCTGAATGGTTTGACCGACCTTTTCTTCTAAGCTCATCTTGTTGACTAGATCTGTAACGCGCTGCTCTAAATCTTCATTTAGGACAAAGGGCGAGGCCTGCTTGGGCCAGATCTCTGGGTGAATGGTTGCAGTATTGACAGTCTGGGTATCCGCGTCATTTTTATCCACAACAGGACTAGAATCACATCCAGCCACTATTGAAAGAATTAAACCCAGAGTAAAATAATATGCAACATTCATCGTAATATCCTGTTTGTATTTTTATAGTATTGTCTATTTTTATTTGGCCTATGCAAGATGACCTAACAATCAGCTAGCAATCACTTAACAATCAAAAGAGCGAAACCCTAGTGTCTTGAATAAGACGTTGTAGGCTAGCCAATCGGCCCTGCAAGATTAACACTTTGGGACCGCATTATTCATCAAACTCTTAATCAAATTCTTAATTAAACTCTTGATTAAACTCTTGATTAAACTCTTGATTAAACTGGCCAAAAAAATCACCTATGTGCATAGTTGGAAAATTCATTTATGCTGTATAAAAATTTACCACGCCTTAAATCAAATCGGCGACAAAGGTTAAAAAATGTCCGTTGATGACAGATCAAATTATGCGCACTGCAAGAATATGGAATATGAATGTTTGAAAATGGGTGCTGACCAGCAAGAGCTAATGCGGGTCGACTCTTATATTCAAGGTGCTGATGCACTCAGGAACGAGGCGATTGCAGGCAATAATTTCGCCGTTGCAGATAGCTTTTACCCGGGCGTCAGAATGGCTATCACCGACGCCTATATTCTCGCACTAGTGCGAAATTTCCAGGGGGTTATCCGGGACTTTTTTAAGCTTGATCTTCGCACTATAAAATCTGCTGCGTCCAAGTACTCTATTGTCACATCCAAGCCTGAAGAACTTAAATTAATGCAGCGCATCCCACATTTTGATGCACCCTCTAGAAACAGCCTGGCGGTGATACATTATCTCTGTGATGCACCAGACTCGGGCACGGCGTTTTATCATCATGGTGAGACCGGTTATGACTATATAGACAGGAGTCGACTGGAAAAATATGAGCAAAGTATTGTAAAGCGATTCAAAGATCCGCTGCGCCAGCCCTCGGGCTATGTTTGTGGCGACACTCAGGATTACTCTGAGATTGCATCCTTTGGGGCAGTGCACAACCGATTGTTGATGTACCGTGGATCGAGCCTGCACTCCGGAATCATTCGGCCGGACTATAACTTTGACCCCAGCCCTGAGACTGGGCGCCTGACTATCACCAGCTTTATTGAATTTTCCTGATTCTCATTAAGCTCTTACTAACCTTTTACTGAGTTCTGCGCACCAGATTAAGCAGATCACGGTTTGTCGGCTGGCTGGCCATTAGAACTTCAGTCTTGCTTGTATTGTCACGCATCAACCGATCTGCCAATACAGCGTCTTTGTCCCAACCGCGATAGCGGTTACTGTTGATATGGGTCGCGAAGCCCATGCCATAAAGCACGTATTGCACGCTGGCAGCAGAGAATAACTCGGCGCGATTATTGCCGTCTGAGACCCAGGGAACCTGAGAGCGCCACAGTTCTAGGGAATCCTGAAGGCTCTCTGGTATGGATTGTCCGCGAACATGATCCCGCCAATAGTCTGAATCTGTGCGTTCGGTGAGCACATAATGCAGTTTCAAAAAGTCAATAATGTCGACCCAGTACTTGCTGATAATCTCATTAAAACGCTTGGCGACAACCGTCATTGCCCCCCGGTTCTGGGGCAAATTATTGCTGATAAACTCCGCCGACTTTTCAATCAACACTAGGGCACTGGCCTCTAACGGCTCAACGAAGCCCGCGGAGACGCCCACTGCTACACAGTTTTTATGCCAGAAATGCTCTCTGTGGCCAGGCTGAAAGGTTATTTTGCGGGGGCTGTGCTGTTTTTTCGCCAGGGCTGGATCTGCTGCAAGATAACGCTGTAGCTCATCCTCGGCCTTTTCCACGGAGATATGCTGGCTAGAGAAAACATGGCCGATGCCGCGCCTTGTTGGCAATGCAATATCCCAAATCCAACCACTGGATTGGGCTGTCGATTTAGTGCAGGAGGCGATGGGGGTATCGTCCTCGGCATGGTCGGCCTGCACTGCCAGGGCTGTGTCGTTGAATAAACAGTCTCGCTGAGAGACAAAGGGTATCTGATAGTGCTTGCCGATTAACAGGGCGGAAAAACCCGTGCAGTCAACAAATAGATCCCCGGAAACTTTGTCGCCTCTGGTTAAAGACAGTGCTGTGATATCACCCTCTTCACTAGTCAGAACCTGTTCCACATGACCCAACTGATAGTCCACTCCCAGGTTGTCGACGCAGTGGCGCTTTAACAGTTCTACAAACTTTCCAGCATTGAGGTGATAACCATAATTAAGGCCAAAAGCGTATTCTGGTGTCTTCGCGGTTTTAGGCGCAAGCCCCAAATCGCAGATCTTACCCTGAGGTGAAACCGCATCGGAAAAACTGCTTTCGGCACCGCGATCCAACCAGTGGGCAGCAAGATTGACTGCGCCATAACCGGCGGGAGGAACAAAGGGGTGATAGTAAGATTCCCCTTCACCCTTTTGCCAGTTAATAAACTGCGAGCCCTGCTTGAAGCCCACATCGCAGGAGCGTAAAAAATCCACTTCTGAGATACCTATGCGTCGCAGCGTGTCGCGCATGGTCGGCCAGGTCCCCTCGCCTACACCCAGGTTGGCGACATCAGGGGATTCGAGGAGTATCACCTTGGTGCCTTCCCTCGCTTCACTTTGAGGACTATGCCGGGCGGCAATAATACCGGCGGTCAACCAGCCGGCGCTGCCGCCACCTACTATCACTACAGTTTTGGTCATTTCAGTCCGCCTTAGGCGCTGCACAGTAATGGTCAATAAATTGCTGATGGGTGGGAAGCTTCTCCACCTTCTCATCAATGTCAGCGGCCATTTTGGCCAGTGATTGCAAAAGACTTTCTTTACCGGTCAGCTTGCCCGCGCTGTGAAAACCTTGAGGTTTCAAACCCTGACCCATCATCACCTGCACCCAGGAATCGACGCGAAAAAGCGCTACATCGTCTGGCCAGACATAGCCGTTGTTCTTAAAGATGTCGAGGCGATGGGCTAGGGTCTCCGGTATATCCATGGTGCGGTAGGCGTTCCAAAAGTCAGTATCAGTGCGATTGGTCTGCTTGTAGTGCAGAATCACAAAATCTCTTACGGTTTCTATTTCGGTAGTGGATTCCTGATTGAATCGATCGGCCAGAGCTGTACTGGAATCGCCGAAGGGAAAGAGGCGGATTAAACGAATAATGGCGGTCATCACCAGATGGATACTGGTGGACTCTAATGGCTCGATAAAGCCACTAGCCAGTCCCAATGCAACACAGTTCTTGTGCCAAGATTTCTGACGACGCCCGGTGCGATACTTAATGTACCTAGGCTCGGTGATCATTTTCCCTGAAATATTATTCAGCAGTGTCTGCTTGGCTTCTTCGTCAGACATAAAGCGACTGCTGTAGACAATGCCATTTCCGACTCTGCTCTGCAGCGGGATTCGCCACTGCCAACCTGAGGGGTGGGCTATTGCGCGAGTATAGGGCAGTGGCTCTGAAACCGACTCTGTCTGCACAGCAATGGCTCTGTCTGAGAACAGCCAGTGACTCCAGTCGTCAAATTCTACGCCGAGGGATTCACCCAACAGCAGCGAACGGAATCCGGTGCAGTCGATAAATAAGTCACCTTCGATAAGCTCGCCACTGTCCAACAGTAGGGCTTTGATGTCGCCGGATTGCGGATCTTTTTGAACGTCCCTAATCATTCCTTCAATGCGACTTACCCCAGCTTTCTCACTTTTCTTGCGCAGATATTTTGCATAGCGAGTGGCGTCGAGGTGAAAGGCAAAATTTAATCTGGTGTCGCCTATTTGAGTGGCGAACTTACCGGCTTTGGCCGCTTTTAATTCGAGACAGTAATCCTCGAGACTGCCGCCGAAGCCTTGGGCCTGTGCTTCGAGCCAGAATTCATGAAACTCTGCCATCCAAGAGCGCTGACCAATTTCACCGAACGAGTGAATATAGCTGTCGCCTATATCGCCCCAGTTATCGAACTCAATGCCTAGCTTAAAGGTCGCCTGAGTCTCGCGCATAAATTCCTGTTCATCGATATTCATCAGGCGATGGAAATTACGCATAGGGGGAATCGTCGCCTCGCCTACACCTACGGTTCCAATTTCGTCAGACTCGATTAGGGTAATATCTAGCAAGCTCGCCAAGCGCGATGAAAGACCGCAAGCTGCCATCCAGCCGGCCGTTCCACCCCCGGCAATAACCACTTTCATCATTGTTCTATCTCCCCAAAATTATTATAGTGTTTTTGCCGCGAGAAATTCGGTTGAGAGCGTCTAGCGATTTAGCTTATTTTTCACTAAGGCACGAAGACGTCGAGCCATATTGTCATCTAGGTCTGCCAGTGCGCCCTGAGCCGATGGTGGCAGATGCTCCCGCGGGGTTTCCGGCGAGCCGAATACGTAGTAATCAAACACTTCTCGCCAGGCCTGCTTTTCGGCCTCGGGGCGATCTCTCAGACCCATCATGGCGTGCATTACTATATCCATGGGGTTGCCCATGTGAGCTGGGGCATCGAGCCACCAAAAATTAATCATAATATTAAACGGCGACAAGGCCTCCACCTGATGCCACCACATGCTCGGGTAATAGACGGCATCGCCTGGTTCTAAGTCCACCACTACTGCGGCATCTAATACCTGACGAACCCGGGGAAAGCGTTCGAAGTCAGGATTTTTCAGATCCACCATGGTGATAACCTGTCCGCCGGGAGTGGGTTCCAGGGGACCAGGATATAAGTTGTGAATCTGCTCAGGGGGAAATAGCGTGAAACGACGTGCGCCCAGTACACAGCAGGCTAAATTGCTCGGCACATCATAGTGGGCCGCAGCAATAGACTGAGTGCCGACCCAGACCTTGGATAGGGGCTTGTTATGGGTAAAAAGCGGATGCTCAAAGGCTAGGTCATTGCCCTCACGCAACCCGGGAAAGCAATTATCCAGGGTCAGGGAATTCATATACAGATAAGACTGATCGGGCTTGTTCTTGTCTTCGCGAATTTGGCTGAATATATCACTCAGTTCGCGGTGCTGGCTGGCGTAGTTAAAGCCGCTGCAGTCGTCATTATAAAAGAAACGTGCATTAGCCTCAGGCGGCGCAACATAGACACCTACTGGGTTGCCGCTGGAGTGACTCTGCAAAACGTCCATCGCATTGTCTGGCGACACCTTACCGGCTTTAACCAGGCCCCAGTCGGAAACCAAGCCGCGCAATATAACCGGCTCGTTGGCCTGAAAGAGTTCATCAAAAGGAATCTGATCGGGCTTTACGCCCTCAAGAACACGAACCTTATTGCCTGAAGGATTCATAACAACCGTAACTTTTTTGAAGGGCTACTAAACAATTGCCGATCTCTTGTTTTTCAACTCAATCAGTTTGGTAAAGTTACCCAGAGAACCGAGGGCAAAATACACAAGACCTAAGACGCCCATCTTGTTGAGCTTTTCCAAACTTTCACCGTCCAGCTGAGCCAATTTATCTTTGTTTATAGTGTAGTAATCAGGCAAATTAACATTGGCAATATTGCTCAGGGAGATTTCAATGTTGACCGGCTCAAACAGCTCCATGGCATCGAGTGTTGAAAAGAATCGGTCGTTGAGAGCAGCGCCCTGATGAATCACCTGAAGGGTTTGCATGATTTTTTCTAGGTAAGGGGTATCTCCCCCATAGGCAAGAAATAAAGGTTGTCCGCTTTCAGCGCCAACTCTTGGGCTATCCATATCAATATGAATAACGGGTTCTTTAACCGCTTTGCCTTCCACTTCACGCTCTTGAAAGCCTATAAGAAATGGGCCGCGGGCCAATACCGCGGGCACATAATTACCCTGCCACCCATCATCAGCTAAAAACAGGTTTTCGTCCTTAGCGAGACCCAAAATGGCGTGAGCCTGAAAGCTCTCCGTTTTTGGGTCTTTATAAAATAGTATTGGATATTCTTTTTGAAGACTACCAAATTCTGTAGCAAAGGCTAAGACTCGGTTTACATTGTCGCCATACTCAGCTCTGTGGCTGGAGTCAACTTTCAAATCTTTATGTTCGACGTTATTTAAGAGTACCGTTTTGCTCATGTAATCATCCAGTCATCTGTCGCTATGGCATTTTGTGTTGTGGGTATTTAATTCTATCCTGCCAGTGTAATAATAAAATAAGGCCTCCGCTAGTCACCAGATGGAGGCCTTATTAGAACTACTATATTAACTTTTTTTAAACTACTCACTGCAATATTCCTCAAGCTAATTGTGTTCTCCCTGGCAACAACAGCTACCAGAGAGAACCATTTAGCTATCTTAGAACCCGTATCTTAGAACGTGTATCTTGCAGAGAATACGTAGCGTGGATCAAGCTCTTGCACAAAGAATGTAGCGTTGTCGTTACGACCGTACTTACGCTGACCTTCGCCTGTTAGATTGATTGCATCTAGAGACAAAGTAACGCCTGAGTCGAGCTCATAGCTTACATTCAGATCCAACTGCTCAACAGAGTCAGTGTACTCAGGGTTACGAGTACTACCTACTGAACGGTTAACCTGGCTTAAGAAAGCATCACGCCAGTTGTAAGCCAAACGAGCAGACAGACCATCTTTCTCGTAAATACCTACAAGGTTCAACGTGTCGCTTAAGCCGGGAAGTGCAAACTGGTCTTCGCTTGGATCAGATCCATTCTCATAACCAATATCGCCCTCTACAGTGGTGTAGTTAAACTGATAACCAAAGCCTGTATCACCAAAGAAGTGCTGAGAAGCCAGTTCGAAACCATAGATTTCAGCAGTCTTTGAATTGGTTGGACTCTTAACAGCAAAGGCTATCAGTGGGTCTGTTCCAACAGGAGTTACGTCATATGCGCTAAAGATCTCTTCGTGGAACGCCTGTGTAGATGAAGCTGCGCCCTCGGCTGCTTGATATGCTGCTGCACCTGATGTCTCGGTGAAGTCACCCATATTTTGCAGGATGGCAGTCATAGAGAACAGTGCATCTTCGCTTTCTGCAACACCAATAGAAGACAGCTGGCTAATGGCTTCAGCCAAGAAAGTGCTGTTAGAAGCCGTAGCATCTCTCAAACCGAACAGAGACTCATCGGCCTGCTGAACACCCACAAAGTTGGATACATTTTTCTGGAAGAAACCAACAGAGAAGTAATTCGCTTCGCCGTAGTAGTATTCAACAGAGAAATCGAAGTTGTTCGACTCCAGTGGATCCAGACGAGCATTACCCTGACTAGCAGAAGGCTGATCACCTAAGTGGGTGATCCGGCTAGGTGCTTCTACCGAGGTAGCAGTGTACATATCACTGTATCCAGGACGAGCAAGCGTTTTACTAAACGATGCACGAGCCTTCAAGTTGTCGGTGACATCTATAGAGATATCCAAGCTCGGCAACAATACGCTGTAAGTGTAATCTTCGCTTAGGCTGTCAACTGTATCGCCCAGGGTAAAGGTGAAGTCGTTATTGGACTCCCAGATAAACGCATTCGGAACTGCCTGCTGTGAAGTAGACGTCACATCAGTTTCTTCCCAACGCAGACCTGAAACTACGTTAAGCGGTAAACCACCCACTTCGCCGTCCATTTTGATCTGACCGTAAAAAGAGATGGTGTCTTCTTTAACACGGTTATCAGCAGTGCTATTGATCGGCATATTGTTGGGATCTAAACCATAGATAGGCGCCATAGCGTTGAGTAACGTCAGTGGATCACCTGTCCATGAAACTGAACCCAAGGCAATCGGTGCAGTCTCGCCAGCAGGCTGAGAAACACCAGCAACGCCAGTTCCCTGATAGTCAAACTCACCAAGAGAGCTAACCTGTTCAATAAGACCTTCTGGGATATCACCTGGAGCATCAACACCCCAACCGCCCAGTGCGCTAGAGCCAGACTGGCGAGTTTGACGCATCTCTGAACTCATGTAGCCCATACCGAAATCAACTTCGATGCTATCAGAGGCAGCAAAGCTACCGTCAAAATTGAACTGGTCAAGTTCGGCGACTTGGTCAGATTTTGCAAACTGAGTAACCTGAGAACCAAGATCGGCGAGATCGAAAATACCGTTGTTGTTGCCCTTGACCGAATCATCAACAGAGACGATGCCCTGTGGAATTTCCTGACCAAAATCAACAGCCTGCCAACCGGCATTACCACCTGCAACGTTCATACGCAGTACGTTGTTACCCTGAGGACCGTTTCCGCCACTCTTAGCTTCTGACGAAGCAGCATCAAAGCGCAGGTTAAGCTTGTCGCTTACATTCCAATCCAGGTTCAAGCCCAATGACTCTAAAGTGTCCTTAGTGCCCATAGCAAGATTCTGGAAGAAGAAATCCTTACCACCGGATACATCTTCGGCGAAGATGACAGGAGCAGCAACAACTGGATTGCCATCATATTCAACATAGTCAACAGTACCGTTGAACCATACTCCGTCGATCAGGGAAGTAGAGTCCTGAACATTTTCGGCATAGGCAGCATCAGCTGTGAAAGTCATTGAATCATTGGGAGCAAACTGAACAGTTAACAAACCGTTAGTACGCTCACGATTGTCTTCGTTAAAACCTAAACCAAGGTTAGTGGGGCGATATACCAGCTGACCATCGTTAGGCGTGTTGATAATAGTAGCGCCTTCAACAATACCCAGATTCGACAGGTTAGATGGATCTGAGCTATCCCATGTACGCAGGCCGAATTCTTCAACACTTGCGTGGCGGCTACCAGAGTCGCGCTCTTGGAAGCTACCGAACAGAGAAACACCGAAAGTAGAGTCATCGTTAGACCAGCTGTACAGGCCGCTGACTTCTGGAGTGACGTCGTCGCCGCTAGTATCTTTAACAGCCTTAACGCCAACACTGACTTGAGTTCCGTCTGTTTCTAAAGGTCGAATCGTTTCAACGTTAATCGTTGCGCCTACGCCACCGGTTGCAACAGATGCACGGCCAGTCTTATAGACCTGAAGACCACGAACGCCTTCGGATGCTAGGTTTGAAAAGTCAAACGAACGGCTGCTTCCTGAAGCACCCTGATCCAATGGGTTACCCGTAATAGTGCCAACATTAGCTGAGGGCATTTGACGACCATTGAGTGTTACCAGGTTGAAACCGCCGCCAAAACCACGAACGGTTACTTCAGAACCTTCGCCGTTTACACGGTTGATCGATACACCGGAGATGCGCTGCAGCGACTCTGCCAGGTTAGTGTCTGGGAATTTACCCATATCTTCCGCAGAAATTGCATCTACAACACCGGATGCGTCGCGTTTTGTGTCCATTGCTCTCTCAAGAGAGCCACGAATTCCGGTAACAACAACCTCTTCAAGAGTACTGCTGCTATCAGCAAAGACCTGTCCTGCTGCCAGCGTTCCAGCTGCGGCAAGGATGGCTACAGAAAGTTTTGACCTTCTAAACATATTTGTTCCCCATTATTAAGAATAATATAAAGTTTATTATTAGGCGCGGTTTTAATGCGTTGACATAAGACGGGGCAATAGCGCGCATCCGCTCCCCCCCTCTGAGTAAATAATATTGACTTAATTTGCTTAGTTTTCAGGCAGCCTGAAAATGGGGCGCTAATCGGGGTTGGCAAGTAATTGAACAGAGAAGAAAATAGTACTATGACCACAAATATGCTGTTATATAAGTGCACTTTGAAA
This sequence comes from uncultured Pseudomonadales bacterium, assembly GCA_963968025.1. Lineage (GTDB taxonomy): Bacteria > Pseudomonadota > Gammaproteobacteria > Pseudomonadales > Porticoccaceae > HTCC2207. Next base: position 62,091 of record CAXAFJ010000004.1, read on the forward strand.
ATGGCCGAGCGCTAAATCAAGGAAAAACACTGCATCAGCAACAGACAAAAGGCTGCAAATGGAAGCGTTAAGGTTCGACACAGTGTTATTTAATTTTCACGACGTCATATTGTTAATGACGGCGATGCAATGCCTGTTTTGCGTTTTACTGCTGTGCCTAACCAATCACAGAAACACCCCAAGTATGTGGTTCTTAGCCTTATTTTTACTGGCTCACGGACTGATTCCGATCAACGAACTGATGATGTGGGGGGCGGAGTTTAAAGTCATAGTTAGAGATAGACTCCCAAGCCTGCACTTCTTGCCGGCGATTGCCTATTACCTTGATGGTGCGCTGCTGTTTCTGTGTTTCAAATCATTGGTATTTCGAGACTTCAGGCTGACCAAGGTGGACCTGTTACACCTACTCCCCTTAGCGACCTATGCAGTGTTTATCGCCACGGTATTTTATGCCCGGCCCACTGACGTGCGCCTAGAGATGATCACCTCGGAAAGCTTTGTTTACAGCGCCAACTATGTGTACATGGAATTCTTTAGCAAGCTTATAAGAGTCGGCTATGCAGTCGCCTGCTTTGTGCTAATAAGCCGCTATAGCAGTCTATTGCGCAATACCAACTCGAATATGGAGAAGATCCATATCTCTTGGATTAGAGCCCTTGTGATAGGTTTTTTAGCGGTCATGCTGTCTGAGGTAGTGCTGTTGGTCGCCAAGATGGCCAATAACCTGGGCGGCTTTTTACTGATGCAGGAACAGCTCAGCACTATTGGCTTAAGCGGTTATTACCTCAGCTTTGTTCTGGTCAATCTGCTGGTTTTTACTGCCGTTCGCTACTTTGGTGTTTTCGAGCAGGTCAGCGAAACAGTCCTCCCAAAGAAGCCCGTTGAAGAGTCATTATTACAGCCAGCAATGGTGGCGAAAGTTGATGCCGCTATAGTCGAAAGCAAAATCTACATGGAACCCGACATCACACTGGATCGCCTGGCAGAGGCGCTGAATATAATGCCCCGGGATCTGTCGATGCTGATTAACCGCCACGTTGGGGTTAACTACTATGAATTTATTAACCGTTACCGCATCGAAGAAGCCAAGCGCATGCTGACTGAATCCACGGGGGTTAGCATTACCGATATCTATCTTGCCGTAGGCTTTAACAGTAAATCGGTGTTCTACACTTTCTTTAAAAAGCTCGAGGGGGTAACACCCACAGCATACCGCGCCGCACAGCGGTCAGCTTTATAGGCAAAAAAAAGCCCAGGCCAAAAGGCCTGGGCGAACGTTAGTGAAGGACTTGATGATTCTTAAACTGTCTAAGGGTCCGCTAATAGGTTTGCTAATAGGCGTTCTAATAAACCAAAGTCTGCATCGCTCGGGGGGGGATGGTTAACTTGGTCTGTCCTTCACCAACGAAGAAGTTGTAATCAACCGGCTTGTCCGTATGGTTCATTACGATGGTTGCCATCTGATTGTCTGTATTGACAAACGAGGTGGCCAATAAAAAGCTGCGGCTGCTGCTAGTGCTAATACGCTGCGCCTCTGGGCGCACAAACTTAGAGAAGTGGCCAATATAGTAGTAGGTTGGTGTATAGATCAGCTCCCCGCTTCGGGTGTCCGCATGAATCGGAGCAAAGCAAAAGTTCTGTACATGATTGGGACCACCGGTGTGATCGAGCAATATATTCCAGTCTGTCCAACCCACAGTGCCGCGATTAAAATCATTGATCATCGAGTGACCGTAGCGCTCGGCATTGGGCCAATGCTGATAGCGATCTTCACGAAAATTTTCGTTAGTACCCTCAGTAAAGAGTAAGTTCTTGGACGGGTAGGACTCATGAACCAGCGCTAGATTGTCGTGCATGGTCTCGCCACCGGCCCAGGTTTCATACCAGTGAAAGCCAATTCCCCAGGCGTACTTAGCCGCTTCAGGATCTTCAAAAATCACATTGGCGCGACGGGTAATCAGGTCGCGGTTATGATCCCAGACCACGATCTTTTTGTCCCCGAGGCCTTCCCGCTCGAGAACTGGCCCAAGATGGTTCTTAAGAAAATCTCGCTCGTCTTCCGCGGTGTAAATCATCGACTCCCAACGCTGAACGGCCATGGGCTCATTCTGGATAGTCACGCCCCACACAGGCATGCCCTCGTCCTCATAGGCCTTGATAAACTTGGCAAAATACATCGCCCAAGCCTCGTAGTACTCGGGTAATAATTTACCGCCACGGAGCATATTGTTATTGCTCTTCATAAAGGCAGGGGCACTCCAGGGACTGGCATAGAAGGTTATATTGCCACCCGCCGCCTCGGTTGCACGTTTGATCAGGGGAATTCGGAACTCGCGGTCTTTATCTATATTAAAGGTTGATAGCGACTTGTCGCCCTCTTCAATATAGGTATGGCTGGCACTGCCAAAATCTGAACTGTGAATCGAGGTGCGCACCAGCGTATAACCAATGCCCTCTTCTTTATCAAAATAGGCCTTGAGAAACTCTTCTTGCTTATCTGCGGTCAACTTGGCAAATACTTCAGAGCTGGCATCGGTTATCGCACCACCAAATCCAAGCACCTTTTGGTAGCGCTTGTTGGGATTTACAAATACTGAGACCTCCGTTTCGAAGGGCTGTACCCCAGGCTCAAAAGTCAGTGTATCCGTCAGACTTAGACGTTTGTCAGTGTCCTTGGCGGTGGTATAGACCAATACTTCCGTAGAGTTTTTAAGCTTAGAATTTAGCTCTGGAGTCTGGTCAGTGGCCGCTGGTGTTTGCTGGCCACAGGCTAAAAGCCCCGGCAGCATGAGCCCGATCAAAATAACGTTTTTCATGAATAAAAATATCCGGTGTCAGATTATGTGTTTTGTTTAATTACTAGTGCCCAACCTGAAAGCTGACTCTCAACCCAGCTGGGTGACCCTTAGATAATAATGATTATGTAATGCAGAGTGTTCGAGTTAAGTAAAAAGCGTCAACCCGAACTTAAATAACTGGGTCTCGGGGATGATTTTGCCGGGATGGGCTGCTGGCACTGCAGCGCTACTCTCACAGAACTAAGCCTGGCGCAGAGCTAAACTTGGCGCAGAATTAAGCCTTGGAAGCTGACATCCGACTTGCAGTGAATACAGTTGTTAAGCGAATCTCTTGGTAGATGCTTGTGACAGATAGCTGGTACAGGATGGACTCTTCGAACTCTTAATACCCAGCCTAAAACCCAAAAAGGCCACCCTCAGGGCGGCCTTTAAATTGATATAGCTGGCTACTAGAACTAAGACGCCTACTTTTGAATCTTCCAGCGAGACAGGTTTTTCGCTTTCAGCCGGTTGGTAAACAGTGCATAGAGACTTTGCTCTGCCTTCCATTCGTCCAGCCACTGGGCGCCGGTGCGTTCAGCATCGACAAATACAGCGTTAGTTATCATCATTGGAATAATCACAGATAGATGCACGACCAGACTGGTGACAGTGCTATAGCCTATCCAGCCGAGGTGGTATGAGGCGATAAAACCAAAGGAGACACTCCAGATAGTGAACAGCACTATCATAAAGTAAGCTTGAAGCCTGGCATCTGGTATGTATTTCAACGGGTTGAACCTTACGTCCATAACGCGTCTCCAGACGTAGACCATAAACATCGTGAATCTTCTGAACAGCGAGGGCTTGTTCATATGTTGTTTCCTCTTGTTATTGTTTGCTGGATCCCATTAGTCGTCTATTTTCCGGTTACCCCTTACCAGTATCAGGTCTTGCGGCGTCAATATGACTAATATCAAACAAATTTATGATTTTTTAGAGTATACCCCACCGCCTCAGCGATTGCGCTTTTGAATCGGTATAAGTGACTACGGGGCCTTTTCTCAAATAGTTCACCTTATAAGTAGTTCAGCTATAAACAGTTCAGCTATAAACAGTTCAGCTATAAAAAGATCATCGCCAAGCCAATCGAGTTGCTACTTTTTCCGAA